>JBAZYB010000097.1:0-14484 GCA_041659545.1 Hyphomicrobium sp. | reverse complement strand
GACAATCTTGGTTGGCGCATTCACACCATCGAACGCGCGGGCGAAGTTGTTGCTGATCGCAACGTCGTAAACACCCTGCAGCGCCGTGTCGGGATCGGCCACCGTGACATGCCCGCGTCGTATCGAGGGGGGCGCCCCGGCGCAGGTGATAACCACCTCATGCCCTCGCCGACCCAAAGCTTCCCCGAGGCAGAAGACCGTCCGCTCGGCTCCTCTGATCTTGGCGTTTTCCGAATAGTCGAAGGCACGGAACTCTCCGTCGCGCATCTTGTTCAGGAATATCAGGCGCATCTCGTTTTGCACTGCCGCTGCATCGACATTGGTGGTGCGCAGGGGAGCGACAGGCAGGGATCAAAGTCAAGCCGCCGATGCGGCCAAGCCGCAGCGCCATCGAGTGTTCTTCAATTCGGTCTCGCCCCGTCGGGCAAAATGCCTGATATTCTTGGTACCCATTCAATCCGCAGCACGTTCGTGCAAGATTTGCCTTCGGGGCCATCGTAGAGATCCGTCATGAACCTGCTCGCCCATCTCATTGCCCGCCTTGTGGCGGTAGTTTTGCTGTGTCTCGTCGGCGCCATCGGCTGGGTGATGCTCGATGCCCACAGCTCGATCGAGCGTGAAACAGCGGCCTCCGCAGATCGCGTCGGGCGGCATTTGGAAGCTCTTTACTGGCAGAAGCTGCTTTGGCGCGGGGGCATGAGCAAGGAGACACTCCTGCCTCTACCAGAGTGGGAAACGCTGCCGACACTCACGATTATCTCTCCCGGCGTCTGCGTGTCCTTTACGCCCCCCGGAAAGCCCACGCGCCAACTCTGCAGCCAACTCGAAGCGCTCGGCCCTGAACCTCCTGCTTGGTTTGCCTCACTTTACACGTCCCTGCTTGGCTCCCATGCCCCGGTCACGCGCGCCTTGTTCGTCCGCGACAAGGACGCGGGCAGCGTCACAACGATGGCCGATCCTGACGCAGCTCTTCGCCAGTCCTGGGGGCGCGTCTCGGTAATCGCCGCCGTCGCCAGCGCGCTGGCTGCGTGCATTGCTGTCCTTGCCGCCCTCATGATCGGCCACACGCTGATGCCGGCGGGCACGATCATCCAGGGATTGAGGGAACTGCAGAAGGGGAACAACGCCTTTCGCTTGCCACGCTTCCGCGCCGCGGAGTTCGATCACATCGCTTATGCCGTCAATGACCTGGCGGGAAACCTCGCGCGCACCAACGCCGCGCGGGCCGCCCTGACAACGCGGCTGCTGCAGGTACAGGAAGACGAGCGGCGCGCGCTTGCCCGCGACCTTCACGACGAGTTCGGGCAGAGCCTGACGGCGACGATAGCCCTCGCAGCGCTCATCGAGACTGGGGCGCCAGCCGATCGCGGCGACGTCGCCGAAGACGCACGCAAAATCGCCGCCGTTCAAAAGCGCATGATGGACACGCTACGCAATACACTCGTGCGTTTGAGATCTCAGAACATCGAGGAGATCGGGCTAGAGGCCAGCCTCCGCCAGCTCGTTTCTGACTACAATACGCAATCAGCCTCCAAGACGGCATTCCGCCTCAACATCACCGGCCAGATGGCATCAGTGCCCAAGCAGGTGGCGATCGATATCTACCGCATAGCTCAGGAGTGCCTGACCAATGCGGTAAAGCACGGTACCCCGACGGAGGTTCGCCTCAGGGTCGAGCATCTTCTGCAGGGCACCGGAGCGATCGCGCTGTCAGTCGAAGATGACGGCGGCGGCGATGCCGCGCGCATCAGGAAAGAGGGTGGCCACGGGCTGCTGGGAATTCGCGAACGGATCTCCGCGCTCGGTGGCAAGCTGTCGATTGGCAATGCGGCCTCCGGTCTTCGCATTGCCGCGATCATTCCCATCTTCGGAACGCCCGACACCGACATCGACGCTGCCTTCGCATGACAGGCGTGACGATACTGCTCGTCGACGATCATCCAATCGTACGCGAGGGCTATCGGCGACTTCTCGAACGGCAACCCGGCTTCAGCGTCTGCGCCGAGGTCGACAACGCCCAAGGCGCCTATCTGGCCTATAAAGAGTTCCAGCCGAGCATAGTCGTCATGGACATTGCCATGCCGGGAGCAAGCGGCATCGAGGCCGTGCGCCACATTCGCCAGTGGGACAAGAACGCGCGCATTCTTATTTTCAGCATGCATCTTGGGGCGGCTATGACGCTCAAGGCGTTCGAAGCCGGCGCCTTGGGATTCGTCACCAAAAGCAGCGCCCCCAGCGAGCTCATCCGCGCGGTATCCACGGTCGCGTCCGGCACGCGCGTCCTCTCGGAAGACGTCTCTCAGGCCCTGGCGGCCGACCGCTTGGCAAGTTCCTCGGACCTTGTCGATGATCTCAGCCCGCGCGAGACCGAGATCCTGCGCCTGCTCGCATCCGGAATGGGAAGCGAAGAGATAGCAGTGTTGCTCGGCCTCAGCCCCAAGACTGTCCGCAATCAGCACTACGCGATCAAGAGCAAGATTGGCGCGCGCAATGACGCGCATATGGTGTGGCTCGCAGTCGAAGCCGGCATCTTGCCAATCAACGATGTCAAGATAGAGCTTACCCAGGACTGACTTAGCTTTAAGGCACCCCGCCCTGGCCCGATCGGGCAAATTGCCCGTAGTCGATCGGGCTCCCTGCTCTCCAACTGCTCATCCCGATGCCCCTAGTTTTGCGAGGCCGCGACAACGCGCAGCCACAGCGAACCAACGGGTGGGGCAATGCAGGAAATCATCAAGTCAAAGCCGAGTGGCGGTGCCATCGTCGTCGCAATGCGACGCCTGATCGAGCCTGCCGATCCGGTGCTGTCGTGGATGATCTTCGCCAGTGTGAACCTGCTCACCTTCGTGCTGTTGTGGTTCTACGGATTGCTGCAGAAGGCGCTGGCGTCCGATCCCACCCACATCACGCTTTTCATCGGGCTCATCTATATCGTCACATCACTGCACTGCCTGTGGCGTTGCGTGACCATCGCGCGCGAAGCGCGCGCTGAGCGGCAACTTGCAGCCTCGATAGTCAATGGCCAGCGGTCATGGCTCTCGGGCGCCGGAATCGGGGACGGCGTTGTTGCCGACCACGTTCAAAGTCTCGTTACGAAGTCGAGACTGCTCGGCAGCGAGCGCAAGTTCGATCAGACGCTTCTCCTGCGGGTCCTGGCGGAACGGCTGAGCGCATCGAACGCGTTCGGCGCCTTTTCCAGCGACCTCGTCATGAAGCTGGGACTCTTCGGCACAATCGTCGGCTTCATCATGATGCTGGCCCCCATCGCAGGGCTCAACGCGGAAGACCAAACGGCCATCAAATCTTCTATGTCGCTCATGAGCGAGGGCATGGCCGTTGCCATGTACACGACACTGGCCGGGCTCGTCGGATCGATCCTGATCAAGATCGAATACCAGTTCGTCGAAGCCGCAACATCACGGCTGTTTGCTTCCGCCGTCGCCTTCACTGAAGTCCACGTCGTGCCCGCTCTTGAGCGCCGGGCGAGTGCCCCGCAATGATGGACGACTTCAACCTGCGTCCTCGTGAGGCGCCGTTCGACCCCCTCAGCGTGGTGCTGTTCAAGGCACTTCAAGTGGTCGCCTTCCTGTTCTTCATCGCCTTCCTTGCGCTCTCGCAACAGAAGGACACCGGGAAGATCGACAGCAAGGCCGAGTTCTTCATCTCGATGACGTGGCCGGACAATCATCCCGATGATTTCGATATCTTCGTGCAGGACCCCGTCGGCAATGTCGTGTGGTATCGGCGCCGTGACATCGGCTTCATGGCCCTCGAACGCGACAATCGCGGCGGAGCCAACAACTTCGTCACCATCGGCGGCGACAAAGTCCTGTCCTCCGCGCGCCAAGAGCTGGTCAGCATTCGCGGCATCATCGCCGGCGAGTACACCGTGAACGTCTATCACTTCTCCGCCAGAACCGGCGCACCCGTACCCGTGACGGTAACGATCGAAAAGCTCAATCCGCACGTCAAAGTCGTCGCTAAAGAGACGTTCGACATGGGTCAGGAGCGTACGGAGAAAACCGCCGCTCGCTTCACCCTCAACGAGATGGGCGAGGTCGTCAGCACGAGCCGCATCGAACGGTCGATCCTACAGACGTTCTTCGATCCGACCCGCAACGGCGCAACCATGTCGAAATACGGCGGCAAACAATGACGATGCAAATGCATGTGCTGTATCTGACCCTCGCCTATGCGGCGCTTGGCTCGATCCTACTGGTGGTCCTTGCGCGCCTGGCCATCCCACGCACTGTCAAGCTCGGGCTCATTGCCGCCATGGGAGCCTTCAACATCGCAGTTTTCTTCTGGTCGCAGAGCCTGCTGGGATGGTCTGCCGCCACAGCCGTTCCGGAAAACTTTCAAGTGCTGTGGACGCGCGTCGTTGAACCCAACCCGTCGCAGCAGTTTGCCGGCGCCATCCATCTTTGGGTAGAGGAACTCGACGAGCGCAACATTCCCAGCGGAGAGCCTCGAGCGTTTGTGGTGCCCTATTCGGCGGCGCTTGCAGCAAAGGCGGCAACGGCTCAGACAGAAATCAAGAAGGGCAACGCTCAGGGAGGGACACGGCACGCCTTCATCCCCACGATGTCGGCGGGCGGCGTAGAGGGCGTCAACGTCAGGAATGTTTCTCAGGGAGCCCAACCGGGGGGTGATCCCTCCGGCGGCGGCGTATTCGATCCCGCGGCCCTGGGCGGACAATCGAAGTCAGTCGATCTCATTCCGCTGCCAAAACCGCTGCTGCCGCCAAAGGACGATCCCTGAGGGAACGGGCCGGCCAAGGGCGAGGTGAGCCGCAGCACCCGGGCGACGCTGGCCCGGTACGGTCCACGCCTATGGCAAGGGACCTTAGGGAGGATGCTCCGCAAACTGAGGCAAGTGGCCGGCGATGACATCCCACGGCGCCTTCGAGCCAACGAAGATGTGCTGTTCGATCTCGACTCCCGGATCACCGTCGACGCTTCCCAGGGTGACGCCATGCACCGCGCCGTTCGCTGTTCCGCAAAGCGTTGTCCCGCAGGTTCGGCAGAAACAAAGCCCCCAGCTCGGCGCCGTCGCATAGAAGGTCAAATTGTCTGCGCCGCTCAGCCAGGTGAATGAACCCGGCGCGACTTCCGCATAAGCGGAGCCCGCCCCGCTGAATGCCTTTCTGCAGCGAGAGCAGTGACAACAGCGTACTGCGCCGAGCGCTGCCGCAATCTGATACCGCACCAGGCCGCAGAAGCAGCCACCGGTCAAAGCCATGGTGTCTCCTGACAAATGGGCATCTTCGGCACCGTCGATACTCACCGGAGTTGTCTACCGCGAAGCACCGACATGCGCCGATCCCCGCGCCGCGGCTATGCACTCCTGGCGATGCCGTTCCCGATACCCTGCCCGCTGCTCTTCACTGCGCTCGCCGTGGCAAGCGGGGCAGCTGACCCCGGCTTCATAGAGTTCCGATTGGCGATCGGTCTCGCTCAACGGCCGCCGGCAAGCATGGCAGAGGGCGAAAGTGCCGGGCGCCAGGCCGTGGCCAACCGCTACCCGCTGGTCGAAAACGAAGCACTCGCCTTGCCAAAGGCTCTGCGCCTCGGGGACCGTCTCCAGATACTTCAGGATGCCGCCCTGAAGGTGATAAACCTCATCCAGACCTTCCGCCTTCAGGAAGGCGGTCGCCTTCTCGCAGCGGATGCCGCCCGTGCAGAACATGGCGATTTTCGGCTGCCTTCCGTCACTCAACAGGCGTTCGCGCTCCGCCCGGAACCATGCCGGAAACTCACTGAAGGTCGCAGTTTTCGGATTAATCGCGCCCGCAAACGTGCCGACGGCCACCTCGTAATCGTTGCGTGTATCGATGACGATTGTGTTGGGATCGCCGATCAGTTCATTCCAATCCGCAGCCGAAACATATCTGCCGACGCTTTGCAGAGGATCGATATTCGGCTCCCCGAGCGTCACGATCTCGCGCTTGATGCGTACTTTCATGCGGTAGAACGGCTGTTCTCTGGCGCGCGAGAACTTCACCTCCAGATTGGTCCCACCAACTAGCTGGCGGATATGATCCAGCACGCACCCGATCGCGTGATCCGATCCCGCGATGGTGCCGTTGATGCCCTCTGGGGCAAGGAGCAGCGTGCCTTTGACACCCTGCGCGCAACACAAACTTGCGACCGGGCCGCGAGCCTCCGCGCAATCGTCGATTGGATTGAACTTGTATACGGCCGCAACGCAGATCGGCAGGTCCGCTTCTGTCATGCCCATATCCGTAGAATGCACCAAAGTCCCCGCGAAAACGCGCCTGCACCCCTGGTTGGAACGCTCATAGCTCCATTAGAACACGCGTTTACCGATAGGAACAAAAAGCTGCTCGGTGGCACCCGTTGACCCCCGAGGCTATTCGCCGACTTCGAGCCCCGCCTAGTCTACGGCGCAGTCATCGATCCATGGCCGTGCGGCGATATGCATGCTGCAACGCAGCATCGTTGCTGTACGAAAGCACCAAAGCCCCATCCCCCCTTAGAAGTCGGAACTCTATTTACGTGACCATTCCCACGTTTGCCGCCGTTGCCGAGCGTCTTTCCATTGCCGATTGGAAGAAGCCCGATACCTCCGGGTTCACGCCGAGCGCCATCAAGACCGAGTTGCTGTCAGGCTTGACCGTGGCGCTGGCCCTCGTTCCCGAGGCGGTGGCGTTTGCCTTCGTTGCCGGCGTTCATCCCCTGGTCGGCCTCTATGCAGCATTCATCGTCGGGCTGGTCACTGCGCTCTTCGGCGGTCGGCCGGGCATGATCTCCGGCGCCACCGGCGCACTCGCTGTCGTCATGGTGGCGCTCGTTGCTAGCCATGGCGTCGAGTATCTGTTTGCCACCGTGGTGCTGATGGGAATCCTGCAGATGCTCGCAGGCGCCTTGCGGTTGGGCAAGTTCATCCGCCTCGTGCCACATCCGGTCATGCTGGGCTTCGTCAACGGGCTCGCCATCGTCATCTTCATGGCCCAGCTCACCCAGTTCCAGGTCCCCGGCCCTGATGGGGCCAAAATCTGGATGACGGGATGGCCGCTCGCCAGCATGCTGGGACTGGTCGCACTGACCATAGCGATCATCTGGCTGACACCGAAGATCACCAAGTTCATTCCCGCGCCGCTTGCCGGCATCGCCATCGTTGCTGCCATCGTCATTGCCTTCGGCATCGACGTGCCGCGCGTCGGCGATCTGGCGTCGATCAAAGGCGGCCTGCCGCAGTTCCATGTACCGATGGTGCCGCTGAGCCTCGAGACTCTGGAGGTTATCCTTCCCTATGCGCTCATTCTGGCTTCCATCGGCCTCATCGAAAGCTTGCTGACGCTCAATCTGGTCGGCGAAATCACCGGCAAGAGCGGCGGCGCCTCGAAAGAGTGCATGGCGCAGGGGCTGGCCAATGTGGTGACCGGCTTCTTCGGCGGCATGGGCGGTTGCGCCATGATCGGTCAGTCGATGATCAACTTGAAATCGGGCGGGCGCACCCGGCTTTCCGCCATCGCCGCGGCCCTGTTTCTGTTGGCGTTCATCCTGGTGGCGTCGAGGCTGATTGAGCAGATACCGCTCGCCGCCCTGGTTGGCGTCATGGTCATGGTGGTCGTCGGCACCTTCGCTTGGCAGAGCTTGCTGATCCTGCGCCGCATTCCTCTCACCGACGCACTCGTGATGGCGTTGGTGACCGTCGTCACGGTGATGAGCGACCTCGCCATCGCGGTGATCGTCGGCGTCATCGTCTCCGCCCTGGCCTATGCGTGGAACAACGCCACGCGCATTCACGCCAAGGCTCATCTGACGCCTGAGGGCGCCAGGGTCTATCAAATCGAGGGGCCGCTGTTCTTTGGATCGACCGACGGGTTCATGGAGCTATTCGATCCCCCGGGCGATCCCAGTCTGGTGATCGTTGACTTCATGAACAGCCGCGTCGTCGACCAGTCCGCCTTGCAGGCCATTGAAGTGCTTGCCTCGAAGTACGAGACGCGTGGCAAGACATTGCAACTCCGACATCTGTCGCGCGACTGCCACCGGCTTCTCAAGCGCGCCGGCCAGCTCATGATGGATTCCGATGACGATCCCCATTACGGCGTGGCCGTCGACTATTCCATCAAGACCGGAATTTTGGGCGGCGCTCACTAGAGCGTCGGACCACCCGATCCACATAGCATTGAAATAATTGGCGATCCCGGCAGGATTCGAACCTGCGACCCTCTGCTTAGAAGGCAGATGCTCTATCCAACTGAGCTACGGGATCCCATAAGTGGTCCCTATATAGACTACCAGCAACGTAGGCGACCACGACCACAAGCGTGGTGGATAGGCCGCCGAGGGAGCCCTCGCAAGCCTCAACCGCCAATATACCCCTAATTTAACTAGGGTTTCTTGAAACGGTCATGGTTGGCTGGCACACCCTGACCAAACATTTGCAGCGGATAGATTTGATCATGCAGCCGAAACCTTCCGCCTCCATTCACGTCTGCGCCCTACGGCACATTCCGGAGGTTTTACAGCGGACGGGCGCGAAGCACCTCGTCAGCGCGATAAACGCCGACCTCGCACCCGTAACACCAGCGGGCCTCAACGCCGACCGTCACCTCAAGCTCGACATGCACGATATCATCGAGCACTGCGATGGGGCCCGAGCTCCGGCCGAAGAGCATGTCGGTCGACTGATCGAGTTCGTTTCCGCATGGGATCGGCAAGCGCCGCTTCTCATCCATTGCTACGCTGGGTTGAGCCGTTCCACCGCTGCGGCATTCATCGCGCTCTGCACGCTCAATCCCGAAGCGCCTGAACAGCTGATCGCGCAGGCCCTGCGCCGCGCCTCTGATACCGCCGTGCCCAATCGGCGCTTTGTCGGGCTCGCCGATGACTTCCTCGGCCGCCGGGGGCGCATGCTTGCCGCCCTCGAAGCGATGGGACCAAACCGCATTGCCGCCGAGTGCATACCCTTCGGCGTCGGCGGCCATCATGGGCCGGGCCCCGCTGAGCGTACCGACCGGGCGGCCTGAGGGCCCTGCTCCCTGGGGTCCGCTCTCTCCAAAGTGGCGCATCAGAACCGCACCGCTCAACTCTTCACCATTCACAGCGTGCACGGCGTCGTTGATCGTGACGGCAAACCCATGTCAAGAAAGGGGTAAGAGGCCGCATCGTCGAGGCGCTAGCGGCCCATAGAACGCGACCGGGGAAGGGAAACACACGATGGCTACCACTTTAAGCTCGGGAGCCCCTACGCCGGGGTTGCTCTCGAGAGAGCGCATTATCGCCAAGCCTGGCTTCAATCGCTGGCTTGTCCCTCCCGCCGCCTTGGCAATCCATCTCTGCATCGGCATGTCCTACGGGCTCAGCGTGTTTTGGCTACCGCTGGCACAGGCCATTGGCATCTCCAAGCCAGTCACATGCCCCGAGATGACCATGCTGGGGGCACTGTTTACGACCACCTGCGATTGGCGTGTCACTGACCTCCTGGTGACCTTCACCCTCGGAATTGTTTTTCTCGGTCTGTCTGCCGCCGTGTTCGGTGGCTGGCTGGAACGCGCCGGCCCGCGCAAGGCTGGCGTGGCGGCGGCACTGTGCTGGGGTGGCGGCTTCGTCATCGCCGGCATCGCAGTGCTCGTGCACCAGCTGTGGCTACTCTGGCTGGGGCTCGGCGTCATCGGCGGCATTGGCCTGGGCCTCGGCTACATCTCTCCCGTCTCGACCCTCATCAAATGGTTCCCCGACCGGCGCGGCATGGCAACGGGCATGGCGATCATGGGGTTCGGCGGCGGCGCCATGATCGGCAGCCCGCTGGCCGTCATCCTCATGAACGGTGGCGATCTCATCAACGTCCACCTGCCATCGATCGGCGACTGGAAGATCCATCTCGACGGCTTCCGCACCGCCACGTCGGTCGGCGTCTGGCAGACTTTCGTCGTGATTGGGGCGATCTATATCGTCTTCATGCTCGCCGGTGCTTTCAGCTATCGCGTTCCGCCGGAAGGTTGGGCACCCGACGGCTGGACGCCGAAAACCAGCACCAACACCATGATCACCAGCGGCAACGTCGATCTTGCCGACGCGCACAAGACTCCGCAGTTCTGGCTGATCTGGGCTGTGCTCTGCCTCAACGTCTCGGCAGGCATCGGCGTGTTGGCGATGGCTTCGCCCATGCTGCAGGAAATCTTCGCCGGTTCGCTGATCGGCCAGCCGCAAATTCCATTCGGCGCACTCAGTGAGGCCCAGAAGATCGCCATCGCTGCAATCGCCGGCGGGTTTGTCAGCCTGCTCTCGCTGTTCAACAGCGGCGGCCGCTTCGCCTGGGCGTCCCTCTCCGATCACATCGGGCGCAAGCAGACATACTTCATCTTCTTCGCGCTCGGCATGGTGCTTTACGGACTGGCACCAACGTTTGCCCACATGGGCTCACGCGCGCTCTTCGTCGCCGCCTTCTGCGTAATCTTGTCGATGTACGGCGGCGGCTTCGCAACCGTGCCTGCCTATCTCGCCGACATCTTCGGAACCAAGTACGTCGGTGCCATCCACGGACGCTTGCTGACCGCGTGGTCGACAGCCGGCGTTGTGGGACCAATGGTCATTGGCTACATCCGTGACGTGCAGATCGCCGCCGGCATACCGCGGGCACTGGTCTACGACCGCACCATGTACATTCTGGTTGGGTTCTTGTTGCTCGGACTCATCTGCAATGCCCTCATTCGCCCCGTAAACCCCAAGTGGCTGATGGCGGAAGGCACCAGCGGTCCGGAATTGAAGGCCTCGACGGGCTCGCACGGCATTGGCTTTGGCGGCTTAAGCTTCGCGGCGCTGCTCGCCTGGTTGGCGGTTGGCATTCCCTTTGCCTGGGGCGTCTGGAACACACTCGTCAAAGCCGTGGCACTTTTCAGCTAATCGGCTTCGCGCCTCAAGCAGAACAGGGCGGAGCAATCCGCACAGAGACTTACGACGGGCGGTGCTTCATGCATCGCCCGTTTTCCGTATCCCGCACCATGTAATTTCGCAGCGCAGCGCCCAGCGCTCATTTCAAGCTGAAACGCCGAGCCATAACCACTGGTGCGGCAGCTTCGCCGCCGCGGATGGCACGTGCCAGCGCCATTCACGAAATGAAACCGCATAAATAAATAGATTGACGCCGTGAATTAATAGTCCGTCGAAATATATAAAACGCGCATCAGATTTCAATAGAAGCGACTTAATGCGTGCAAAATTACTCATCAAGGCATTAAAAGCAGAACGTCGCTGAAATCACAGCGGCGCGGCATTTCGCCCAATAACCAACGGCGCGCAACGGATATCCACACCACCAGTTGCGAGCGCCACTCGGCACGAAAGGAAGGAAAATGTCTCATCCCGCGAGCGTGGCTAGCGAATACTATTCCCAAGCGTTCCACGGACCCTATGAGGTCTTCGATGCTGGAGACTTCGACCTCCAGAACGGCGGCAAGCTGCGTAACCTCAAGCTCGCTTACAGCACCATGGGCACACTCTCCCCGGCGAAGGACAACGCCATCCTCTTCCCCAGCTGGTACTCAGGCACATCCAAAATCCTGGAACAGGCCTACGCCGGATCGGGTCGCGCCCTGGATCCCGACAAGTACTTCATCATCTTCGCCAATCAGATCGGCAATGGCCTGTCGACCTCTCCGAGCAACGCGCCGGCAGCCTTCGCTGGCTCACGATTTCCAGCCATCTCCATCGCCGATGACGTTCGTGCCCAGCATCGTCTCGTTACCGAGCATCTCGGCATCCGCGAGCTCCAACTCGTCCTCGGCGGATCCATGGGCGCACTGCAGACTTACGAATGGGCGGCGCGATACCCCGATGTCGTCAAACGAGCGGCTCCGATCGCCGGCACGGCTAAGGTGACCAACCACAACGCCGCCCTCGTAGAAACCTTCATGGACGCTATCAAGAGCGATTCAGCGTGGGACGGTGGCTGGTATAAGAAGGGCATCGACGTCCAGCGCGGGCTACGCAATCACGCCCGTGTCTTCGCGGCCTCGGGCTTCACCTCGATGCTGTTTAACGACGAAGGTTGGCGGTCCATTGGATTCACCTCTGTCGAGGACTTCCTCGTCGGCTTCGTTGAGGGGCACTTCGTCCCGCAGGATCCCAACAACCTGCTGACGCTGCTCGCCAAATGGAGGGCCGGCGATGTCACCCACGGCACAGGGGCCGACCTTCCCACCACCCTTGGCCGCATCAAGGCCAAAGTATTCGCCATCGCCATCGAGGAGGACACTTTCTTTCCGATCCTCGATATCGAGCGAGAGCAGAGGCTTATCCTCTATAGCGACCTGAAGCGGGTCTCTTCGCCGTGGGGGCATCTGGCCCTGTTCGGCGTTGACCCGAACTACAATCGCACCATCGACGGTTACCTGCAGGAACTCTTGAGCACGCCAGTAGCGTGAGCGGGACGCCCATTTGACTACGACGTGACGATCCGGTCGGGCTCAGTCCTTCCGAAACCCAAAGCGGGGGCGCGAGGTGCAGCGCCCCTACAAAAAGCCGAGGCGCTCGGCAGGCGCAACGCGATCCCACGGGAGCGACGTCAGTGCGTCCAGCGTCCGATTCGACCGAACTTGAAATTGTCGGCGTATGACTTGCGGATCATCTTGCGCGGCTGCGGCTCGATCACCTGGAACGGGATGCCCTCGCGCTCGGCATAGGCGATCGCCTCTTCCTTGGTGTCGAAGGCGAGCTGCACCTCGGCGCTCATATCGCGCGTGCCAGTCCAACCCATCAGCGGCTCGATCTCGCGCGGGCTGGCCGGAGCAAACTCCAACAGCCACTCCTTGGTGCGTCCTTCGCCGGACTGCATCGCCGTTTTCGCCGGTCTAAAGATGCGCGCCACCATGTTGCCCTCGCATAACTTCAAGGCCCGTCGTTGGTCGGGGCGGCGGGATTCGAACTCGCGACCCCCTGCTCCCAAAGCAGGTGCTCTACCAGGCTGAGCTACGCCCCGGACGACGTTCGACGGGTTCTACGCGATGACGCGAGGCGAGTAAACGCGTCCAATCCGTCTGCCGCAAGAAATCCGACAATCAGGGCCTTTCGGCCCCAAAAATCGGATGCCGCACCCGGTCACCGGCCTTGATCCCCAGACGCTCTGCCGCGCCGCCGGCAAGTTCGAGCACCGCCGCCACCGGCCCCTCCGAGTTGATAACTCGATCCGACATGGGTTCGGCACGCGATTCGATGCGGTGAATGACGCCATCCGAGCGAATGAACAGCATGTCGAGCGGGATGTATGTGTTGTGCATCCACATGCTCATTTCGCGCGAGTCCTCGTAGGGGAAGAGCATCCCTCGGTCGTCCGCGAGCTCCGTGCGGAACATCAGACCGAGAGCCTTCTCCTTCTGGTCTTCGGCAATCTCAGTGTCGAATGGGATTTCGCGACCGTTCGCCGTAACGATCCACAAGCGCTCGACGCGGATCTTGGCGTCGACAGGACCAGACGGCAACGCAAAGAGTGTCGAAACAAAAAGCAAGGCCGCCCAATGGGCGGCCCTGCGAGGATTTCTGAATTGGCCCATCCGCCCCGTCAGTGCGTTGGCGGCAGTCCCGGTTGTCCGTCCGGTCTAAGTTCGGCGGCCATGCAGCCCTTCGAGCCATGGCCCCAGCGAACCATTACCATCTGACCAGGACGCAATTCGGTGAAACCGAAGCGCCGCAGTGTTTCCATGTGCACGAAGACATCGGGCGTTCCTTCGCCGCGTGTCAAGAACCCGAAGCCGCGCACCCGGTTGAACCACTTCACCATGGCCCGCTCCCAGTCGCTTTCCGGCGTGACGATGACGTGCGTCCGCTGCGGAAGCTGAGAAGGGTGAATGGCCGTGCTTTCGTCCATGCTGAGAATGCGGAACGCCTGCATCCCCTTGGGGCGGCGCAGCACCTCGGCGTGTACCCGGGCTCCTTCGTAGGCCGTCTGATAGCCACCGGCGCGTAGGCAGGTGACGTGCAGGAGAATGTCGGCCAGACCGTTGTCGGGCACTATAAAACCGTAACCCTTTGATGCATCAAACCATTTGATAGATCCGACGACCTCAAAGACCTCGATCCCAGCTTCTTCGGCCCGTTCCCGTGTCATATCCAGGGAAGGGTCGAACTGCTCAAAATCGGGACGCTTAGAGGAATCCCCCATTGTGGTACCCCGCTACTTGCTCAACGTTTGCTTTTTGCGGCCTCGCCGGATGCTGAACACGCAAGAGCCCTCTCCGTGTCCAGCCCCTGTCGAAGCTGTCGCAAGGATACCGATTGTTAACCAACCTTCCAGTCCCATTGTTTGTCGAAAGCCATTGCGGCCGGAATGTCACGCAGATGTCCACATGAAAACAGGCCTTACAAGCCACTGATATATGGGCATTAAATAGAGTTATATTTCATCCCCATATTTTCACTCGGGACAATCCAGGCACGGGCTCTGCGGTAAATCGGCGACGGAAATTAAGCCGCCCGCAGCTCGAATTGCCTACACACTGATTCGCTGAGCCGCGGC
>JBAZYB010000096.1:0-14540 GCA_041659545.1 Hyphomicrobium sp. | reverse complement strand
CGCATGCACGACGCCGCCGCCGACCTCGAGTTCGAAACCGCCGCGCGGCTGCGCGACGAGATCAAGCGCCTGCGCGAGACCGAGCTGGCCATCTCCGACGACCCGTTGGCGCGGCAAGAGGAGATCGAGGAGCGCACCGGCGGCTACAAGGGCGAGCGCAAGTACGGCGGCGCGCCTTCAGCGCCCGGCGGCCGGCTCCCCGCAGGGGAGTCGCCGGGCGCATCAAAGATCAAGACGGAGTACGAGCCCGTGCAGCCGACCCATGCCCAGCAGAGCGCGATACCGGCAGGCTCACGCATCAAAAAACCTTCGCTCGACGAGATGGGTCCCGGCACCGACCGCGCCATCCCCGCGCCGCGTGCGCCGACCGTCGATCCGCGCGCCAAAGCCGGTGCGTTTGGCGAGCGCGTGCGCGGGCCGCACAAGCCGACGCTCGACGAGATGGGCCCGCACGCGATGCTGCCGGTGAAGGACGGCGCCGCGCCGCAACGCCCGACGCGCACCATCGACGTTCCGACCGAACAGGAGAAGAAAGCCCGCCGCGGCCGCCCCCGCAAAACCGGACGCCCGGGACAGTAGTTGGTCTAAAGCGCTACTGCTTTGCGCTCGCCAGCATGACACTAAGGGATTGTTGGCATGCAGTATTAGCAAGCCAAATTGCGACTCTGGCCCGGAACAGGCACCGCCAAGCAAAGCGTGGCCGTGACTACCAACCCTAGTCCTTGACGGAATCGCTGCGGCCGCAGAGCTTCTTCCTCGCAAGAGATTTCCAGTGCCGGATGGAGAGCACGCAGATGAGCCGCATCGGGCGCATATTCCTCACCGGCCTGATCGCCGCGCTGCCGTTGCTGCTGACGATCTTCGTCACCGCCTGGCTGCTCTCTATCGTCAACCGGTACCTCGGCCCGAGCAGCGGCTTCGGCCGCCTCCTGGGATCGCTCGGCTTCGGCGTCGGCACGTCGGAGCTCGCGTCCTACCTGATCGGCCTCGGCGCGATCATCGCCGCCATCTATGCGCTCGGCCTTGTCGTCCATTCGCAGTTGGGCGCGTGGGTCGCCGCGCTCTTCAACCGCCTGATCCGCAGCATTCCGCTGATCTCGAGCCTCTATGATCTCGCGAGCCGCTTCGTCTCCATCGTCGATACCAAGAACGGCGACAGCCTCAAGGGCATGAGCCCGGCATGGTGCTACTTCGGCGGCAAGCCGGGCGCCGCGGTCCTGGCGCTGCTCCCCTCGAAAACACCGGTGCGCCTCGGCGAAGAGGACTATCTCGGCGTCCTCATTCCGTCTGCCCCCGTGCCGTTCGGCGGCGCGCTGGTCTACGTGCCCGCGGCATGGATCGAGCCCGCGGAAGGCGGCATCGACGAGCTCATGAGCGTGTACGTCTCGATGGGCATCACGCCGCCAAGCGCAAAACCGCCGCGCCCCGCACCCACGCCGAACAAGACCGGCCGGCCGGGGCAGTAGTCTCAGACGCCGAGGTGCTAGGCGCTTCCGCTTCGGTAGCGCTCCAGTGCATTCCAAGCGAACACCAGCAGCAGGGCCATGTACGGCACCAGCACACGCTCGTCGTAAAGCACGACGGCCCACGCCTGCTCGGAATTGAATGCGCTCAGCGATGGCTCATCGGGCACGTACACGACGTCAATGTTCTGCCCCACGTGATACTGCGCCGCCACCTCTCGCGAAACGCCAACGCTCCCATTGACGACCTCATGCGCAGGCGTTCGAAAGTTGTAGCGAATGAGCCAACGACCGTTGGGCCCGCGCCGATTGTGCACCCACAAGCCGATGTCATCGATCGTCGCCGTAGCGATTCGCCCCTCCTCGTTCAGCGACCGAAATCTCTCGTAATCGTAGGTCGTTTTGCCAATGAGCCCGGCGGCCACCAGTAGACCCACAATCAAACCCAGATACAGCAGACGGTCGCTCAAGGCCTCAGCTCCGCAAGGGCCGCCAATGCGACGGATACCTTCAGGTTAGTACCCGACGGGCCGAGTGCAAGGCTACGCACGAAACCAAAGCGTCGAGCGTGGCCATGCCATCATCCCCCTCGCCAAAGTCGACGACGACTAATCGCACCTTCGGCTTCCCCAGGAACAGCAAAGCAGCTTGGCGGCGCGCTACTCGGCGCGGGAAGCAGCGCAACGAGCACAGCCGCAGCTGGAAGTCCCGCGCGTATCGGCGCTGCAGATGCCAACTTCGTCGCTGGCAGATCTCGCCTTTTGCGCAGTCCCATGGACTTCAGCCGTCGGCGCCCCGGCGCTAGCGTGCGCGTCGGCGGCAAACGCGACGGCTGGCAGGCTCATCCAGCTCCCACCAACGATGACGGCGCTAATCAGGGCAGAAGCAGACGGCTTCATACTCGGTACTCCCATTCCGCAACCTCTCGATCGGATCATATAACATCCGAAATATGGCGACTTTCAAACCTCCGCGCCGTTGGACTCGGTCGGCTAAGAGCCACGGCGTGCTCATAGGGATGTGGCGTGATCTGCCTATGAGACGGCATGGCCTTCGGCTAACGTGACCCGATTGTTTCATCTCATTGCGTGCGAGCATGCTGAACTTCATCGCAAGACAATGGCGCGGCGAGGCCCCTTTTTGGCTAAGCGTCCTCGTCTTCTCGCTGCTGCTGCCCTGGGCTGCGGTCTTTGCCGGCATCAGCTGGCTCAGCGTCTTCACCATCGACCAGACTCCCGTCTCCAGCATGACCGCTGCCGCCGTAGTCTTCACCGTCATTGCGATCATTGCCGTCTGGCAACTCGTCGGGACTTGGCGCGCATCCTCACGGGCGAGGTCGCCGGACCGCTTATTCGTAACGCGCTGGCTGGCGCGCATCGTGGCAATCGCCGGCTTCCTCATTTCAGCCGCGGCATTCGCCACCATGCCCGGCGCGATGGCGAACTACTATGCCGAAGCCACGGACGCAGATTGGATCGGGCAGAAGGGCCATTCGGTGACGGTCGAAGACGATCAGATCATCGTATCGGGACACATGTCCTGGGGCCTCTATAACGAGTTCGTCGCCGCGCTCAACGACAACCCCGACATCCGCACAGTCGTCCTCAACAGCCCCGGCGGCCACTACGCCGTCGGCCTGCGCATGGGCCGCCTCATCCACGACCGATCGATCGACACCCTGACCACGCAGATGTGCGGCAGCGCATGCACGTACGCGTTTATCGGCGGGCAAAACCGCCTGCTACAGGAAGGCGCTCAGCTCGCATTCCACGCCATGGCGGGCAATACGGAGATCGTACTGGCGCGTATGCAGCGGCACGGGGCCGAGATGCTCAAAGCCGCCGACGTGCCTGATGAATTTATTGCGCGCATCTTTGCGACGCCCGCGGAAGAGGCCTGGTTTCCAACCGTCGACGAATTACGCGAGGCGAACGTCATCACCGACGTCGTCAGCTGAGGCTCGCACGCCGCTTATTCGGATGAATGAGCCAGCGTGGCCATCGAGGATGGCGCCGGCTGGATGTCGTACCTGCGATCAAGCGTGGCCTGATCCGACGACTTGTTCCGCAGCGACACGAGGTAATCGTCAACGAACGGGTATGACATGCCGAGAGGGCCTGGACCGCGCGCCTCTGCCTGCACGCGCATCTTCTCCAGTCCCGCCGGCAGATGCTCCATGCAGGTGACGCGCGAGAAGATCATATCCTTGATGTCGCCACGCGGGCGGCACGCCTCACCGTAGCCGTCGACTACCTTCCCGCCGGCCTTGATGGGAAAATACAGTGGCTCCTTGCCGCCGCTGCGCTTCTTCACTGTCTGCCGCTGGCTGCCCCAAAAGCAGATCATGTCGCGGCCACCGACATCGCGTCTGCCGAGGTAGACGACCTGATGCCCCTGCTCGGATGCGCCGACATTGCCGTTCCAGAACAGTTTGAGAAAATCCCCGGGCCGCGCGTAGGCGAGCTTGTCATCGCGAAAGTTGATGCCCACCCCGGTGTGCTTGAGAAGCGCCGCAACACCCGCACCATTCGAATTGAAGATCCAGAACGGCCCCTGCCCGTCGACGAGTTGGGTGCCATCCGGCAAGCGTCGCCGCACCTCGAAGGTACGCAGTTGCTCGCCGCTGAGATGTATCCGCCCGCTGTTGTTCAGCACGGCAATCAACCGGACGAACAACGCGTATGTGGCACTCGTGCAGTGTGAGGGATGTCCGTCGTAGACGCTCAACTCAAAACGGCCGCCGCCTATGTTACGCGACTGAATCGCCGGCGAGACATAGCTGGAGCCAATGCTGTATCCGCCGCCGGTCGGAAGATCCTTGATGATGTCGAGGATCATCGCGTTGTAGTCGACGCCGCCACAGGCGCGCGCACCATACGGACCCGCGTGTGCAGAGCATCCCAGCACCACAAGCATGCCCACCGTAGCGACGACGCGAACAAGACGCGTCACCGAGGATGCGATCATCATTTTTGCAAGTCCCCCGAAAACACCTGTCTCCTCGCGCTCTTTTGCCCCTGCCTGCGCGGCAGGATAGCGGCGCTTTCCCGTGGCGAGTCGTCTCGCATCTACTCAGCATGAGTTTGAAGCGATCAGTGTGGCCACGATGCGTCAGCTGTCGCTCCAAAAGCCTTTAGAATGGGCGTTTTTGGTGCCGCGACAATGACCCGACGATGGTTCAATCGATGGCTTGGAAGCGCGCCTTTGCCGCGCGAACTGTTCGTGCACGAGGACGATTGGGGCCAAATCGAGGTCCTGCCTACCGCCTGCGCCGAGTGGTGCGAGCACGAGTTGGCGCGTATCGAAGCGTTCTCTTCCGCCCACACGGCGCCTGACGGGGCCGGGTGGACCGACATCTATATGCGCCGCCCGGCGCCAGCGGCCCTCTGCACCCTGGGCGTGCCATTCGCGACGGCAACCGCCGCCTTTGCCGCGCGACTTCCGGCATTCGATATCGTCAGCAGTGGCTCGTTCTCCTCGCCTCGGCCCGTGCCGCACGTGCGGGGTTTCGGCCCGGCGGCGAACGCCGGAATCATCGTCGCACCTGACAGCTCGGCAGACATCGCCGACATGGTCAGTCTGGTTCTCAACGCCTCGCCAGACGCCTGCGCCGATGTCCTGCGCGCAGCCAAAGCACTCACCACGTTATCGCCGCTCATCCTCGTCGATTGGCATCGCGGTTTACTCATGCAGCTTTGAACGAAACACGCGCCCGCCCGCGCAATCACATCACTCGACAGGAAATTGCGGCGTACCGGAAAGCCGTCACCGGCCTTGATCGAGCACAAGCACTGGCCGCACAGCACGCCCTAAAGTCGAAGGCGCACTGACAGGTTGCATACCGAGCCGACCGGGCAACAAATCGGGGTGCGACGCTATGTCTTGCAACCTGCAAGCCGCGCCCGTACGGTGTGAACAGAGGAACAAACAAGGGGGATGCCATGACTGAGACATGCACCCGCGAGATCTCAAAGGCCGAAGTAGAGCGTTTTCTATTCGGCAAACACATTACCGCGTGCCCCGCGTGCGGACGCTTCCGGTCGCAGTGCGACCTCGACGTTCAGTCGATCACTTGCCAGCGGGCTCCGGCCACCAGCCTGCCAACGTCGGCGGCGCCTGTGGACGTCCTGATGGTGGTCTGCCAGAACTGCGGCGCCATTCAGTTCCACGACCGCACGGTCGTGGCTAAATGGCTCGACTGCCAGCGCCGCGCCAAGTAAAGCGCCGGCGCGTACCGTAGAAAACGTCGGAGGAAACGTATGGTCGCTCTTTCGCGTCGAGGTGCCACCTTGGCCCTCGCGCTTATCGCATCGCTCGGCGTCTCGGCTGGCGCCCTCCCCCCAGTAGCCCTCGCACAAGAAGGACAGGCCATGGTCACCCCTTCCGGCTTGATCATCGCCGATTCCAAAGTCGGCACCGGCACCGAGGCACGCCCCGGCAAACGCTGCGTCATGCACTACACGGGCTGGCTATATGAGAACGGCGCTAAGGGCGCAAAGTTCGACTCGTCGCTCGACCGCGGCGAGCCCTTCGGCTTCAACCTCGGCCAGGGCCAAGTCATTAAAGGCTGGGACGAAGGTGTTGCAGGCATGAAGGTTGGCGGCAAGCGCACGCTGATCATTCCCGCCGAAATGGGCTACGGCTCACGCGGCGCCGGCGGCGTCATTCCTCCCAATGCCACGCTGCTCTTCGATGTCGAACTTCTCGACGTGAAGTAGGCGCAGGCTGCCGCTGCGCGCGACCCGGCAGAACGGGGCCAGCATCGGTTTTGGCGCCGCCACGCTACCAACAAGGCGATGTCGAGGACGGCTGCACCGCAGCGGCCGTCCACCGACGACCAGCCGAATCGAGCTTCCGAGCGGGAAACTGTGCGACTACTTCAAAGGAGCGCTTTCGCAATTGTCCGCGCAGCCGATGGGGTAACCCCAAGCCGGATAGTACGGCGGCTCTTGGTAGTAAGGCCGCGGCCGGCGCATCTCCGCAGCCGGACGCCAATCCCCAGAGTTGTAGTAAGGATAGTAGCGGGGCGGCTCGTAAACGTACGGGTAGCGATCAGGAGCGTCGGGATCCTTGTCCCGCCAAAACCATCCGGCCGTCGCCGGTGCAACGGTGTAGAGTCCGGCCGTAAGAGCCAGACCAATGACGGCAAACGCTGTCTTCAATCGCATGATTGCACCCCTGAGCCCTGATAGGTTAGGCGATTCCCATCACAACGCAATGACCGCTGGGCCGCACCCAGGGCAGAAAACAACCTACGGAAAAACCACCAGAACGCGTCGCCGCGCTTACAATATGAGGAGCGCCGCGGCAACAACAACCGCGGCAAAGATAACCAGCGGCTCGGTTAGGTTGGCGAGCGCTCCAGCATACAGCGCCGCTTGACTGAGACCGGCGCGCTCGATGGTCAGCAGCGCCCTATCACGATCATCGAGTTCCCTCATGATGGCTTCCGCTTCGGCCCGCGTACACACTCCGGCAAAATGCACTCGCAAGGGGATAAAGACGTAGCGCGTCCCGTTCAGGATCTTGTCGATGTCGAAGTCGGCGTCACAGCCCACCCCGGCGAACTGTCGGCTCGTCCCAGGTGAAGGAATTTGCCGATGGTGCACGCTTACGAAGGCCCGGTAGAGGTCGAGAAACGAAGGCGGATCGCGACGCGCGATATCGGCGGCGATGCGATCGCAGCCACCATTCCATAACGGCGCCTCCGGGTCTGCCTCGCAGGTCATGCGCACCGCATAGCCCGACGGTAGATCGAACCGCCCTTGACGGTCACTCGTCTCGATGACGATCACGACGGCGGCCGCCGCCAACGTGGCACCCAGTAAGAACCGCCAGTTTCGCCTAATAGCGTCGGCAAAACGCTTCACGACTCGTGCAAACTTTCGCGCGTGCCTTCGCCCGCCTGCTACCATGGCTTACCCCATCTTGGGCCAACCCCCAGCCTAGGCCGGTGGGTGCGTCGACGCGTCGACATACTGAGCAATGTCAGCCGACTCTCGGTAATTAAGGCAATGCATCCACTGTACGTTGTTTTTTGCTGGCCATCGTTCATCGAATAGTGCAGTAGAATGCCGCTGTATGCTGACGATCGGCCAACCGACCGGCGCCTTCGGGCGCAAATTATCTGTCGAACGGCCGTTATTAAATTTCACATCTGGGGAGGGTGTCGCTGACGCACCCGGAGGTCCGCGCGTCGCGGCGTTGAAGCTCTATGGACTCGGCCGTATTACTGCTGAACATCTACAAGTGCTACAGTGAGAAACGCCTCGCCGAGGCCGTGTCTCTGCTGAGCGACGACTTCATCTTCAAATCGGACTTGCCCGACGATCCGCTTGAGCCAAAGCGGCCACGCAGCCGCGCCGAGCTGACCCTCATGGCTCACAAGTTCCTCGAGGAATACGACATCCTCTCGTTCGAACCCGGGCAGATCACCATCAACGACAGCAGCGCCACGGTTCGGCCCGAGTGCACCTTCCGCCACAAGAAAAGCGGCAAGGTTTTGCAAACGCGCTTCGAACACAACTGGCGCATCGACGGTGGCAAGCTCTCCGAACTCTACCAGCGCCACGATGGCGACCAGCTCCGCACCTTCATCGCGAGCTTGGATGACACCGCCCCCTGATACCTGCCCTCTGGATATGGTTTAGAGTTCACAGCCCGCGCATCGATGCTGTCTGTGATCGGACTTCCTGGAAGCCGGGCGGCGCGCCACTCATGATCGTTGGCCTTCCGTAGAAAAATGAGCAAACTGGGCAGGTCACGGCGACGCTGCGTCCCGCACAAATCCATCCGTTTCTGCTAGTCTCCATCGTACGGAGCGCTCCAGAGGCACTCGACCCAGCCACAAGTTGCAAGGCGAAGGAATGACCGGCCTACCCGATTTTACCAAAATCACCCTCGATGGCGGCTCAGTTTGTGCTGCTCCGGCCCCGGCCAGCAGCGAGACGGCGTGGGAAGCGCCTGAGGGAATAGGCATCAAGCCGGTCTACACCGCAGCCGACACCTCTGACCTCGACTTCCTCGATACCTTCCCCGGCATCCCGCCATACCTCCGCGGTCCCTACCCCGCCATGTACGCGCTGCAGCCATGGACGGTGCGCCAGTACGCCGGCTTCTCGACCGCCGAGGATTCCAACGCCTTCTACCGCCGCAACATCCGTGCCGGTCAGAAGGGCCTCTCGGTCGCCTTCGACCTCGCCACTCACCGCGGCTATGACTCGGACCATCCCCGCGTTCGCGGCGACGTCGGCATGGCAGGCGTTGCCATCGATTCCATCTATGACATGCGCACGCTGTTCTCCAGCATCCCGCTGGAACAGATGTCGGTGTCCATGACCATGAACGGCGCGGTGCTTCCCGTGCTCGCCCTCTTCATCGTCGCCGGCGAAGAGCAGGGCGTGCCGCCGGAGAAGCTTTCTGGCACCATTCAGAACGACATCCTCAAAGAGTTTATGGTGCGGAACACCTACATCTATCCGCCCGACCCTTCGATGCGCATCGTCTCGGATATCTTCGCCTACACGTCGAAGCATATGCCGAAATTCAACTCGATCTCGATCTCCGGCTATCACATGCAGGAGGCCGGCGCGACGGCTGACCTCGAGCTCGGTTACACGCTCGCCGACGGCATCGAGTACGCCCGCGCCGGCGTCGCCGCTGGCCTCGACATCGACGCCTTCGCCCCGCGCCTGTCGTTCTTCTGGGCCATCGGCATGAACTTCTACATGGAGATCGCCAAGATGCGCGCCGCGCGTCTCCTCTGGGCGAAGCTCCTTAAGGAGGAGTTCAAGCCCAAGGACGCCCGCTCGCTGTCGTTGCGCACCCACTGCCAGACCTCCGGCTGGTCGCTCACCGCGCAGGACGTCTTCAACAATGTGACGCGCACCTGCATCGAAGCAATGGCCGCAACCCAGGGCCATACGCAATCGCTGCACACCAACGCGCTCGACGAGGCCATCGCGCTCCCGACCGACTTCTCCGCCCGCATCGCACGCAATACGCAGTTGCTCTTGCAGCAGGAGACGGGCACCTGCCGCGTCATCGATCCGTGGGGCGGCAGCTACTATATCGAGCGGCTGACCGCCGACCTCGCTCGCCGTGCGCTAGCCCATATCGAAGAGGTCGAGAACTACGGCGGCATGGCCAAGGCCATCGCCGCTGGCATCCCCAAAATGCGCATCGAGGAAGCCGCTGCCCGCACTCAGGCGCGCATCGACAGCGGCAAGCAGACCATCGTCGGCGTCAACAAATACCGCGTCACTGACGAAGCCGAAATCGACATCCTCAAGGTCGACAACAAGTCGGTGCGCGAGCAGCAGATCGCCAAGCTCGAACGCTTGCGCGGGGAGCGCAACGAAGCCAAGACCCAGGCGGCCCTCCGGGCTCTCACCGAAGGGGCAGCCGGCAGCGCCAACCTTCTCGATCTTGCCGTTAAGGCGGCGCGCGCCAAAGCCAGCGTCGGCGAAATCTCCGACGCCATGGAAAAGATCTTCGGCCGCCATCGCGCAGAAATCCGCGCCATTTCCGGGGTCTACCGGTCGGAGGCCGGCAGCATGAATGCGAACGTCAATAAGGTTCAGCAGCTCGTCGAAGCCTTCGATAAGAACGAGGGTCGCCGGCCCCGCATCCTCATCGCCAAGATGGGCCAGGATGGGCACGACCGCGGCCAGAAAGTGATCGCCTCCGCATTCGCCGACCTTGGCTTCGACGTCGATATCGGCCCCCTGTTCGCCACACCCGACGAGGCGGCCCGCCAGGCGGTCGAGAACGACGTGCACATCATTGGCGTCTCATCGCTGGCCGCCGGCCACTTGACGCTCGTTCCCGACCTCAAGGCAGCCCTCGACACCGAAGGGCGCAGCGACATCATGGTCGTCGTCGGCGGTGTCATTCCGCCGGCCGACTACCCGGCACTCTTCGAAGCCGGCGCTGCGGCGGTATTCGGTCCCGGCACCAACATTCCCGAGGCAGCAGCCGATCTGATTAACAAGCTCAACGTGAAGCTTGGGCATACCGGCAAGGAAGCCGCGGAGTAGCTGCCGCAACCGGCTCAACGGTCGATTAATGCCGAGCGCGCAACCTGTGCCCACCTGAAACGTTACGCAGCGTCAGACTTGCGGTTAAGGAGGAACGATGAACGAACCGATCGAGATTGGTCTGATGGTGTTCCTCGCCGAGGGCAAGGAAGGTATTGGCGCCGTCCGCGAAACCGCCTCCGACCACATCGTGGTTTATGTGGAGAATGCCGGCGAGTTCAGAGTGCCCCGCGCGGCCATCCGCAGCGTGCACGACGGAAAAGTGCTGCTGGACCCCCGTCAGGTCGACAAGGCATTGCTCACCGCCGTCGGTCACGTCCACGACAGCGAAGACCCGCGCCTCGTCGGCTGACCGATTGCCACTCATTCCGAAAAGACCGAACGTTCGAGCCGTCAATATTGCAAACCGGCGCCGGCGCACCGACAGACTGTGCTGCGTGGAACAGACGCGCGCATCCGATGCATGCATTCTCGTCCCAACTCTGCGGGGCGCCGATCGCCTCTCGGCTGGTGCCGAGCGGTGCGCGCACCCGGCTGTCGACTGGGACAAGACAGATGGCACGCACTTTCTTTTCCGCCCTCGGGCTGCTGTTTGCGGCGCTGCTGATGTTCAGCGCCAGCTTTCTTGGCAATATCGCAGCAGACTTAGATATCCGCCGCGGCGAATATAGGTCGCTGGCAGTCGAACTGACCCGCGAACTTTCCCAAACTTGGCAGAGCGCAAGCATCGAGCCGTATTACGCCGCCGATGCACGCGAAGAACTGGCGCTCCTCGTGGGCGCTTACATCCAAGCCGTTAAGCCGCTTGGGCCCCTTCTCCATGCTGCCGATGTAAATGTGGAGGTGCGCTGGTCGCAAACTGCCGGACTACTCCTTAGCCCCGACCGCCTGAGTGAACGCCTGACCGCCCTGCTCAATCGGGCCGTGAAAGTCAGCTTCGTCGGCAGGTTTGCCGGCGGACTAGCAGGAGTTACGGCCGAGTTCAAACGCGAGGACGGCCGTTTGAAGCTCTGGCGACTGCGGATCGATAGCCGCCAAGAGCAGCCCGCGAAGTCCTCCCCGGAACGACGCAGCATCAGTTTCGCCTAGGCCGACATAACCGGCGGTCGAAGCTTTCCGGTGCCGCTGAAGATGAATTGCTCTCCATCCGACCAGCCCGCGGTTGCGCACGCTTGACGGCGGGCGTAGGAAGCCGCCAACGGACGGCCGCTGGCGCTGGAGAACAAAGCGCATGATGACGATCTACGAGTCGAACGGGAAAGTGCTGAGCGCGCGCGATCCGAGCGCCCCACTCACCGGCAACTGCGTTTGGATAGATCTCCTGCAGCCGACCGCAGTCGAGGACAAGTTCGTCGAGGACGCGCTGACAATCGACATCCCGACGCGCGCCGAAATGCGCGAAATCGAACCCTCCAACCGCTTTTACCAGGAACGCGGCGCCTACTTCATGACCGCCTCGATCGTCTACAACGTCGAGGCGCCGATCCCCAAGGCGACACCTGTCACCTTCATCCTCGCCGGCGACCGACTGGTGACCGTTCGCTACGCCGAGCCCCGAGCGTTTCCGCTCTATCTTCAGCGCGTCGAAAAGGGTGATGCGCCGTGTGCGACTGGCGCCTCGATCATGGTCGGGCTGATCGACGCCATCGTGCATCGCATGGCCGACCTCATTGAGCGCATCCAGGACGAAGTCGACCGCCTTGCGCAATCGGTGTTCGATTTGCGCGGCGGCCACCAAACGCGCGACCGCCGCCTCGATGTCATGCTCAAGCGCATCGGCAAGGCCGGCGACATCACCGCGCGCGCCGAGGATAGCGCCACTTCGCTCAGCCGCCTGCTACACTACTTTGTGCAGGCTACGAAGGACCGCGGCGACGATCCGCGCACCCGCCAGCGCATCAAGGGTTCCCAGCGCGACATCAGCTCAATGATGGAGCACACCAAGTTTTTGTCCCAGCGCATCGGCTTCATTCTCGATGCCACCCTGGGCATGATCAACATCGAGCAGAACCAGATCATCAAGCTCTTCTCAGTAATGGCCGTCGTGCTGCTCCCCCCGACTCTCGTCGCCTCGGTCTACGGCATGAACTTCAAGTACATGCCCGAACTCGATTGGGTGCTCGGCTATCCGTGGGCGCTCATGCTCATGGCCGTCGCCGCTATTGGTCCAATTATCTATTTTCGCCGTAAGGGCTGGTTCTAGCCGGCCATCAAGCCGAGCCACAGGAGTGAGGTCGCTGCGCACACGCTCAGCGTCGCCACGATGCTCCAGCGAAGCCGGAAGATAAGCACCAGCGCCAACACTGATAGCACCAGTGCCACCCCATCGAGCGAAGCAAGGCGCGGGACGAACAGGCGCAGCGGACCAGCTTGCACTTCATCGACCTTGGCGAACAACACGTGCAGCGCAAACCACACCGACAGGTTTGCAATAACGCCGACAACCGCCGCGGTGACCGTTTGCAGCCCCACAGAAAGGCGCGGCGCGTGCGTCAGCCGCTCCACGTACGGCGCGCCGACGAAGATCCACAAAAAACAAGGTGCGAACGTCGCCCATAGCGTGACGAACGCACCCATCAGGCCCACGCCGACACCGCCAGCGCGCAACGCCGCTATGTAGCCGACGAACTCGGTAACAAGGATCAGGGGGCCATTCGTCGTCTCGGCCAGTCCCAGCCCGTCCATCATCTCTCCCGCCGTCAGCCATCCGTACCCGCTCACAACGGCCTGCGCCATGTAGGCAAGCACAGCGTACGCTCCTCCGAATGTGACGACGGCCAGTTTGGAGAAGAACCACGCAAGCTGCGACAGGACGTGATCCGCACCGAACACCAGCGTGATGAATAGAAGCGGTACGATCCATACCGCGAGCCAGATGCACAGCGTCGAGAGCGTCGCCGACAGCGCCACACGCGGCGACGGCTCTGCGGGTTGCAGAACGGCGACGGGCCGCAGGAAGTAGCCGGCGACCGCCGCACCGGCAACAACGAGCGGAAACGGCAGATTGAAAAAGAAGATTGCGACGAACGCCGCGACAGCCGCGCCCCAATCGAGACGACCCTTGATGGCGCGGTCGGCGATGCGTACGAGCGCTTGCAGCACGATGGCAAGCACTGCCGCCTTCACGCCAACGAACAACGCCGCAATTGTCGGCGTGCTGCCATAGGCGCCGTAGAGGATCGACAGCGCCAGCACGAGCGTTGCGCCCGGCACGACGAACAGCAGCCCCGCCGCGAGGCCACCCTTGACGCCATGCATGCGCCAACCGGCGTAGGTCGCAAGCTGCATTGCCTCTGGTCCGGGCAGCAGCATGCAAAAGCTCAACGCGGAGAGGAAGCGGCGCTCGTCGAGCCAGCGACGCTCCTCGACGAGTTCGCGATGCATGAGCGCGATCTGCGCCGCCGGCCCACCGAATGACAGCAATCCAATTCTGCCGAAGACAGTCACCAAGTCGCGAAACGGAGGCGACGCAAACTTCATCGCGCGATCTGTGGCGCCGCTCAGGGGTTCCATGCGTTGTCGGCAAATCCAATTGGGTTGGCGCTTGCATCCGGCAGCGGCACAGAGCGATCCAAGAACTCTACGAATCCTAAGCTCCACTCAGGCACGCGGCAACGTTCGGCTGCACAGTTTGTCACCACGCATGCGGCGTGCGGTCGCGCCACTGTCACGCCGGAGCGCACCTAACTCCTTCGCCCGCCTGCATTCCTTAAAATGTTGCGAATTTGTCTCTCAAATTGAAGCATTGACCGCCACAATTACCGGTGCTCGTTACCGCGAACCAGAACGGGGGGCACACCCCAATCGATATCTGAAGGCGGCTGAACGGTTCTGGTGTTCGGCTTGGGACCGTCAAAGCTGAACGATCCCTCCCATCCAAGCGTGCGCCATGCAAACGAGCGCGCCTCCGGCTGTCCCGACGCGACAGGCCGGTTCAGGGATCGACATGGTCTTGGGCCCGCTGCCTATAACGAGGAGTACGAAATGCGGACCACTATTCTTTCCGCGCTTGCCGTCGCGATGTTCGGTGTCATGGCCA
>JBAZYB010000095.1:0-14591 GCA_041659545.1 Hyphomicrobium sp. | reverse complement strand
CTGAAAGTTCCCGCGCTTGGCCTCGGCTGTATGGGAATGTCCGACTTCTACGTCGGCGGAGGCAGCGAAGCGGAATCGATTGCCACCATCCATCGCGCGATAGACCTCGGCGCAAACTTCCTTGATACCGCCGATATGTATGGCACCGGCGCCAACGAGCAGTTGGTCGGCCGCGCCATCAAGGGCAAGCGAGACGAGGTGGTCCTCGCCACCAAGTTCGGCATCCGCCGGGACAAAGGCAACGCCGGTTATTTCGGCGTGGACGGCAGCCCCGCGTACGTGCGCCAGGCGTGCGAAGCGAGCCTGAAGCGTCTCGGCGTCGATACCATCGACCTCTATTATCAGCACCGCGTCGACCCCAATACGCCCATTGAAGACACCGTCGGCGCCATGGCCGAGCTGGTGCGCGAAGGCAAGGTCCGCCACATCGGCTTATCGGAAGCAGCCCCCGAAACCATTCGCCGCGCGCATAAAGTGCATCCCATCGCCGCTCTCCAAACCGAATACTCTCTGTGGAGCCGCGATCCTGAGAGCGAGATCCTGCCGACCGTACGCGAACTCGGCATCGGCTTTGTTGCCTACAGCCCTCTGAGCCGCGGCTTCCTCACCGGTCAGATAAAGTCGCCCGATGACTTCGACGCGGAAGACTACCGACGTAAAGCACCCCGCTTCCAGGGCGACAACTTCAAGAAGAACCTCGACCTGGTTGCCGTCGTCACCGACTTGGCCGCCGAGAAGAATTGCACGCCCGCGCAGCTCGCACTCGCCTGGGTGCTCGCCGCTGGAGACGACGTCGTGCCCATTCCCGGCACGAAGCGCATCCGCTATCTCGAAGAGAACCTCGGTGCGTTGAACGTCCAGCTGAACTCCGGCGATCTGCAGCGCATCGACGAGGCGTTTCCGCTCGGAGTGGCCGCTGGTGAGCGCTACGCACCCGTACCGCTGCAGGCCGTCAATCGTTAGCGCAATCGCCGCATCGTACGAGGCACGAAAAATTTCTGGGTTCTCACCGGCAATTTGTCTCCCGCACGGCTAGTCAAACTTTGCCGTGTGCGTTATCGTCGCAGCACTAAAGCTCAAGAGAAATCTTGCAAATAACGTTGCGGCCTCAAGGGGTTCAGCAGCGCCCGCCTTTCCATGTTTGGAGAGCGGCGCTGCGCACCCAAAGCGGGCCGTGCGATCGAGGAAACGTGCCTGCTGACCGGCGCCAGCACGCGCCGGGTTTAGCTTCCGGGTGGGGAGACGTGATCCCGTGCTAAGAGTGGAAGACGGTCGCGGCCGGCCGCAGCTTTTGAGCAAAGCCGCCGTCGAGAAGACAAAACCCGATATTCGTTTCGACACTGCGCCTTCGGTGCCGCTAATTGCACGCGATAGCTACGTCGTCGAGACAGCCAGCAAAATAGAGCAGCTGCAGGCAACGATACGGCTCATGGGCCGCGATCTTGGCGACATCGCCAACAAGGTCGCCGACCTGCAGTCGACCGCCGACCAGGACCGACGCTGGCAGAATTTCCAGAAGGGCGAACGGCGCAGCAAAGAGGTTAAGCTGGAAGAGCTCCTGCGCGGCTGCCGCGATGTTAAGGCGCGTCTCGACCGCATCGAAGCGCGCGCCAGTGGCAACTTCCACGCTTACAACAGCTTCGAGGCCGTGAGCCGCAAGCTCGCCGAGCTGGATACTTTTCGCGAGGAGGCCAAGCGCATGGAGCGCACCCTGACGCTGAAGGCCTGGCTCCTCAGCGCAGCCGTCGGTGCATCCGCACTCGTCATCGTGCTCGCCAACGCCCTCGCCCGCTGAGAGCTACGCGCGGCGGCCCACTCAGGGGCCGCCATCAGTCTCTATCAAAGGCGCTCGGCCCAAAGGTCGTAGTCGTCCGCGTTGGTGACGCGCGCCTTGACGATGTCGCCCGGCTTCGACGTCGTATCACCATTGAGGAACACGCTGCCGTCGATCTCGGGAGCGTCCCACTGCGAGCGCCCCAGCGCACCTTCCTCGTCGACCTCATCGATGATCACATCGATCTCGCGGCCGACGATGCGCGCCAGCCGCTTCTCGCTGACTTCCTTTGCCGTCGCCATGAAGCGATGCCAACGCTCCTCTTTGACTTCCTCGGGCACCGCACCGTCGAGTGCGTTGGCCGGCGCACCTGCGACTGGCTCGTAGCGGAAGCACCCAACGCGCGCCAGTTCAGCTTCACCCAGCCAGTCGAGGAGGAAGGCGAAATCCTCTTCCGTCTCGCCCGGAAAGCCTACGATGAACGTCGAGCGCAGCGCGAGATCGGGACAGATCTGACGCCAACGACGAATGCGCTCCAGCGTCTTCTCCTGCGCCGCCGGTCGGCGCATCGCCTTGAGTACGGCCGGCGAAGCGTGCTGCAGCGGCAGATCCAGATAGGGAAGGATCTTACCCTCCGCCATCAATGGAATGACGTTGTCTACGTGCGGATAGGGATAGACGTAGTGCAGCCGCACCCACACGCCGAGTTCACCCAGCGCCTCGCACAGCGGCTGGAAACGCGCCGGCAACCCGCGCCCTTTCCACTGGCTCTCCGCATACTTGAGATCAAGGCCGTAAGCGCTCGTATCCTGGCTGATAACGAGCAGCTCCTTGACGCCCGCTTTCACGAGACGCTCCGCTTCGGTCATCACGTGGTTCGATGGGCGGCTGACGAGATCGCCGCGCAACTGCGGAATGATGCAGAACGAGCAGCGGTTGTTGCAGCCTTCGGAAATCTTCAGATACGCGTAGTGGCGCGGCGTTAGCCGCAAGCCTTCCGCGGGAACGAGATCGATAAACGGGTCGTGCACCGGGGGCACGGCGGCGTGCACCGCTTCGACGACTTGCTCGTACTGGTGCGGACCAGTGACGGCGAGCACGCCGGGATGGCTCTCGCGGATGCGACCCTCTTCAACGCCGAAGCACCCCGTGACGATGACACGCCCATTCTCGGCCATGGCTTCGCCGATAGCATCAAGGCTCTCCTTCTTGGCGCTATCGAGAAAACCGCACGTGTTCACCACCACCACATCGGCGCCCGCATAGTCGGGGGCAACGCGATAGCCCTCGGCGCGCAGCTTGGTAAGGATGCGTTCTGAATCGACCAGCGCCTTCGGGCAGCCGAGCGAGACGAAGCCTACGGTCGGCACGCGGCCACGCGTTTCCACGGCCGGGACGTCGATTTTGGTTGAAGAAGCGCTCATAAGCGGGGCTCTAGCACGCGCCGCAGCATCCGGCGAGCCCTGCTTGCCGACCCCGCCAACGGCAATGCCGGTCCTCCCCGTTCTGGGCGTTTGGCCGCACCGCTAGGTTGCCGCTCGACGCACCGGGCAACCCAAACCGAAGGCGCACCCCGTTATTCGGCCGCGGCGGTCACCGGGCGATCCTCCAGCGCCGCACCGAGGGCATCTTCGACGCGCTCTAGCCAGATCAGCTCGAGTTGCCGGCGCGTTTCCTCCGAAAGGTCCTCGATGTCCTTCCGATTGCGCGCCGGCAGCATGACCCGCGTGATCCCGGCCCGCGCCGCCGCCGCCAGCTTTTCCTTGATCCCACCGACGGGCAGCACCAGACCGCGCAAGCTGATCTCGCCTGTCATTGCCGTATCGGAGCGAACAGGACGCTCTGTCATCAGCGAGGCGAGCGCCATGAACATGGCAACACCCGCCGACGGCCCGTCCTTCGGGATCGCTCCCGCCGGAACGTGCACGTGGATGTCGCTGCGTTCGAACAACTTCTCGTCGACCCCGAGCTGGGCGGCGCGGTTCTTTACGATCGACAGTGCCGCCTGGGCGCTCTCGCGCATCACCTCGCCAAGCTGCCCCGTGAGGATCAGCTTGCCGTTGCCAGGAGAGCGCGTTGCCTCGATGAACAGGATGTCGCCGCCGACCGGCGTCCACGCGAGGCCGGTCGCCACGCCCGCAACGCTGGTCCGCATCGCAACTTCGCTCTCGAACACAGGGCCTCCCAAAATAGCGGGAAGGCTGTCGGCCCCGACGTTGATCGGACCTGACTCGCCCTCGGCAATGCGCACCGCCGTGTGACGCAAGACCTTGCCGATCTCGCGCTCCAGATTGCGCACGCCGGCTTCGCGCGTGTACAGCCCGATGATCTCGCGCAGTGCCTCGTCGTCGAGCTCCACCTGCCCTGGCTTCAGCCCGTTCGCCTCCAACTGACGCGCTACGAGGTAACGCTTGGCAATGTTGAACTTCTCCTCGGCCGAATACCCGGAGAGCTGGATCACCTCCATGCGGTCGCGCAGCGGGCCCGGGATCTGGTCGAGCACGTTCGCCGTCGCGATGAAAACCACGCGACTGAGATCGAACGGCACGGCGAGATAGTTGTCCCGGAACGTGTTGTTCTGTTCCGGATCGAGCACCTCGAGCAGCGCAGCACGCGGGTCGCCTTGGATGCCTGAGCCCACCTTGTCGATCTCGTCCAGCATCATCACGCAGTTGCGCGAACCCGCCTTGCGGATTGCCTGGATGATATTGCCCGGCAGCGCGCCGATATACGTCCGCCGGTGGCCACGGATCTCCGCTTCATCGTGCACGCCGCCGAGGCTGACGCGCACGAACTTCCGGTTCATGGCCCGCGCAATCGATTGGCCAAGCGACGTCTTGCCTACGCCGGGCGGGCCGACGAAGCACAGGATTGGCGCCTTGCCCTCAGGCGCGAGCTTACGTACAGCGAGGAACTCGACGATGCGGCGCTTGATCTTGTCGAGGCCGTAGTGGTCCTCGTCGAGAATTCTGCGTGCCTCCTTGATGTCGATGCCGGTGTCGTCGGGGAGCATCCACGGCAGCTCGATCAGCCAGTCGAGATAAGAGCGCGTCATGCCGTAGTCCGGTGACGCCTCTTGCATGCGCTCGAGTCGACGCAGTTCCTTGCGCGCCTGTTCCTCTACCTCTTTCGGCATGCCGGCTTTGGCAATGGCTTCCGAAAGCTCGGCGATGTCCTGAGCCTTGCTTTGCTCGCCTTCGCCGAGCTGACGCTGAATGGCGGCCATCTGCTCGCGCAGCAGCACTTCGCGCTGGCGCTCGTCGAGCGCGGCTTTCGTCTGGCGGCCGATCTCATGCGACAGGCGCAGCACCTCGATGCGATGCGCCAACAGCGAGGACACCTTGTCCATCCGCACCGACACGTCGATCGTCTCGAGGATCTCCTGCTTCTCAGATGGCTTCAAATCGAGATACGCAGCAGCAAGATCCGCCAGCGCGCCGGGCGAGCTGACGTTCTGCACTGCCATGACCATTTCCGGCGGCGCCTGGGGCAGCAGTTCCAGCGCCTCCAGCGCTTGGCGTTGCAGGTTGAGGAACCGCGCCTCGATATCGGGCGTGCGCTCGTCCGATTCCTGTATCCGCCGCACCCGCGCGACCAGGAACGGCCAGCCGGTGAGAAACTCCACAACCTGGAATCGCTCATCGCCCTGCACGACAAGGTGGTGTGACCCGTCTTGAGCCGTGACATAGCGCACGACGTTCGCCACGGTGCCGATCTGATGCAAATCGATCGGCTGCGGGTCGTTCTGCCCGCCATCGCGCTGCATGAGCACGCCAACCTGACGCTGCTCGCGCACAGCGCCCTGCGCCGCTGCGATCGATCGCGGGCGGCCGACCGTCACGGGCAGCACCACTCCTGGAAAGAGCGTCAGCTCGCGTACCGGAATGATAGCAATGGTGTCCGCGGGCAGCGGCGGCGTCGCGGTCGAAATGGGGCGCGAAGCACCCTCGTCGTTATTTGCAGCGTCCATCTTAATCTCGACCACGTCACGCCTCCGCCTTGGAGAGCAGCACCAGAAGACAACCGTCGGCAAACTTGCGGCGGACATCACTGTAGCGACCGACCGGCAACCGCAATCGCCGCTCGAAGCGGCCCTGCGGCAGCTCCAGACGATGGATGATTGCTGAGGCAAGTTCGGTCGGCAGCGTACGCACCCCACTGACAACTAGGTCGGGGCCTTCGATGGCAGTTTCAACCAGCTCGGCCCTGACACCCGGCAGGGCCACCACCACCAACACGTCCCGTTCGCTTTCGAGTACGTCGGCGGGCGGCTCCCACGCTGGAAGACGCGAAACGGATCTCACTGGCTGGAAGGACTGCTGATGCATGCGCTCGGCGCGCGCCAGCATCTCGCAAGCTTCCGACCACATCCATCGATGAGGAAAATCGTTGCTCATACGCCGGCGTGTCCCACTGCTCACAAAGGGACGGCCTATGCCTCCCTGGGAAGGCATAAAACATAGGACTGAATTAAGAGATTTCTACCTTCAAGGCGCCCGACTGCAAAACACCGCGTTCCCGGCTCAACTTACCAAGCGTTCCAGAGCAGCGCGGTCCTTGAGATGCAGCGACGCGTGGGGCCCATTCTCGATCAGGCCACGGCGACGCAAGTCCACCAGCATTGCCGCCAGTTCACCGATCTCAAGACCGAGCAAATCTGCAACGAAGCCGGACGTCAAAACCTCTGGAATGGCGTCTGCATCGCGCCCTTCGTAGCTGTTGTTTTGGGAGATCGACAGCAGCAACGCCGCCACCCGTGAAAGTGGCTCATCTGCCCGCGGGACATTCCGGCTCGACCACGCGCCGCTGGGATTGTCCGGACGGGCCAAGCGAGCTGTGTTGCGACCATCTGTTGGCCAGGAAAGGGTCGGCTCGACTGCATGGGCCCGCATCGCTTCATCTCCACTGACAGGTCGTCATGTTGAGATGTTAATGCGCAATGGCCCCTGCAAGTTCACCGCTAGAGTATCAAAGCGTTAGATTTTGTAATAATGCCCCCCTACTCGGGTATAATGTATAGGCCATCTGGTGCGCTATACGGCGCATTCCTTGGAATTCACTTGAAAAACAGCAGCGGGGCGCCGATATAAGCGGCCCGAGAGCGCGCAAAAGTAGGCGCGTACATCGTGCCGCACCGGCCTGCGCATCCAGACTTTCTCAACTTTTTTGCTGGAAAGCCAAGGGCCCCAGTGGTTTTGGCGTCGAAGCCAACAGACCGAGTGATCGAACGTGGTTGAGGACGAGTTGAGCAGTCTCAAGGAACATGCCAGCGCCTACGCTGATTGCCACGACACGTGTGGCGACGGCTGCGCGGACGGCTGCGAGGCAGAGCGCGAAGCTCGCCGCAGCGCCGAGCAGAAGGTCCGTAAGTGCCTCCTGTGCCGGGAATCCTTCCCCAGCGCGTGGGCGGGCGAGCGCGTCTGCCGCAAATGCAAGTCCACCTCCACGTGGCGCAGCAGCGGTATGGAGTAAGCCTGCTCACGCTGAAATGTATTCAAGGGCGGCCCGACGGCCGCCCTTTGGTTTTTACAGCGCGTTTTTTTACGGCGCTGGCGCGGTCGGCGAAGGTGGAGCCGGCGCGGGCTCTGGAGCCGGCGGAGCCAAGCTCCCATAGTACAGCGTGTAAAGGCCCGCCGCGACTAATACGGCAATAATCAATGATGCAACTAACACGCGAAAATTCAACCTGCGCGGTGACGCTTGGCGGGCTTCCGTCGGCGTCAGCACTTCCTGTCGCTCATGCATGTTGTCCTCCCAGAAATCATAAATTCCCAACCCAAGATCTCGGTTCCCCCACGTACTGGGCAGCGCAGTGCGGCCCGGACACCCCCGAGCCGCACACGCAAATCCAATGATGGAATGGCTCTACGAGCGGCTATCCGGGCTCACATACTCAGGAGCCGACTTCAGTGCGTCGCTGGACAGCGGGGTGCTGGCAACGAGACCACCGTCCGCATCCTTTGCGAACGTGAGCTGGTCGAAGGGGAGCGCCACGTCTTTCTCGCCCAAGCCGAGAAAACCACCGACGCCGACAATCACGGCGACGACCTTGCCATCAGCATCGATGACGATGTCGTTGATATCGCCAATCGTTTCGTTCGCTGCGTTCTTGACGGCTTTGTTCATGATCCGCTTTGCGGAAACTTGGCCAGTTTGGCTCTTGGCCATCGTGTCCTGGCTGGCGGCGGGGGTCTGCGCACCAACAGCCGCCGGCGATTGGTTCGGTGTTGCAGCATCTTGTGCCAACGCCGGCATCGACATCAGGGCTGTTAGCGCGGCGGCTTGAATAAGTAACTTCATGCCGGTACTTCCTCCGTTCTGAGCTGCTTGACTGTTAGGCGCGACAAAACCGCACCTCGGAGCCACTGCCGCGACGGCGGCAACTTAGTCAAAACGGCATTGCCAATTATCGGTTCCCGGCATTCGGCGGCATTCAGGCACGTAAAATTCACCATATCGATATAACCAACACTGCAATGCCATTTTCAGAATATGCATGTTCCCCAGGGAACAGCACCCAGCGCCCCAGGTTATAGGAATAGCGGATCGGCGTAGGGGGTTGGCCAACCACGTATTTTGGCTTGATTGTAGCACATGCAATCCCCATCTCGACGGCTTGATTGAGACGACTTTATTGATGTGAGTATGTCGATGCTTACACTTACTTCGCCCGGCGCCGAACAGCGTGCGCCTCACGCCACCGCACTGCACCAGCCGCTGCGCCGCGCGCGCGTGCGCCGGCTGACTCGCGGAGAAATGCTCTTCCACAGCGGCGAACCGCGCATGCAGCTGTACCGCGTCGAGCGGGGAGCGCTGTGCCACTATCTCAAGCTCGACGATGGCCGTCACGAGGTGATCGAATTCGCCTTCCCCGGTGACATCATCGGCTTCGGCCACCTCTCTGAGCACACCAGCACGGCTCAGGCGGTCGCCAAGACGATTGTCAGCCCGGTCAGCGAAGATGACTTCGAGCACCTTCTGGAAACGGACGGCCAGCTTGCTGCCCGCTATTCGGCTGCCGGCGATCGAGAGTTCGATTTCCTGCGCATTCGCGCCATAGAGCGCGGTCGCGGCAAGCCGGCCAGGCGCGTCGCATCGTTCCTCATTGCGCTCGCCCGCCTCGGTGCGGGAGAAGGCCGCGATCCGACACTCGTCACGGACGAATTTTCGTCGGGCGCAGTGGCCGAGCACCTTGCTTTGAATATCGACGGCCTTGCTGGCGTGCTCCGCGACCTCGAGGAACAGGGTCTCGTTGCGCCGGCTCGCGATGGCCTGCGCATCACGGATCTTGAAGCGCTAGAAAAATTCGCTGACGCAGATTGAGCGTTGCGGCGGCCGAAGTTCGCTCAATCTACGAGCCCTGCGGCCGAATACGCATGGTGGTCTCGAGCACAGCGTCCCTTTTTGACCATCTGTGTTCTTCGCCACAGGCGGGGCAGCGCACGGGGCTGGCTTCAACCTCCGGCAATGACTGGAAGCTGTCCCTATCTGTATCGATACCGACGGGAATGAGTTCGTTCGTCGACGGACAGCGGATCATGATCGCGCCCATGGCAGGTCCCCCTTGGCCCAGCACGACACTGCAACGGGGCGACGCCCCGTCCAAGAACGCATATTCCCCTGGACCCCAGTTCTCCCTAGCGCCAAACCTCGGCTAAATGTTGTTCCGCAACGCCTTGACCCGGAGTAAGGCGCTTGATCACCGTCCTGCGCCGTCAGAATCCGCCCGTGCACTTGCGCGGCCGGATGCCGACCCGTCGGCCAAAGTGCCGATGCCGACGTCACCTCCATGCAGCGCATCGGCTTTTCGAAGCTCATCCATGCGGCGGCGGATCGCTTCAGGAAGCTGCATATCATGATCGGGGCAGACCTCCTCTCGAAGACGGCGACCTATTAGCTTGGTAATTTCCTGGTTGTTCTGCGTTTTCACCTGAAAATATCTCATTGGAATTTCGCTTTCCTGTTCAACCCAGGAAAGCCAGCAACGGTTCCAAATTCGCCCTAGGCTGGGCTGCTTTCCATGATGTGGCTGGCCGGAATATCAAGCTCCCAGCACACGCCTAATTGCTCGAACTGCAGGCTCGCCTGACCCTGCAACGCGCGTGCCGTGAGTTGCTCCGTCACCACATGCCCGAAGCCCCGCCGCGAAGGCTTACTCACCGATGGTCCGCCCCGTTCGGTCCAACTCATGCGCACGCGGGCATCACTCCCCTCACCCGCCCGCATCCAGATCACTCTCACCCGACCTTGCGGCACCGAAAGTGCGCCATACTTGGCTGCATTCGTCGACAGCTCGTGAACGGCCAGGCCGATGTTCTGCGCCGCTTCCGGCGTCACGATCAGGCGCGGTCCATCAATTTCGATCTGCCCCGCCTGCTGATCGAGATAATGACCGAGCTGCGACTTGACGATCTCCGACATCGAGGCCCCGTGCCAATCGCGCTGTACAAGTAGATCGTGCGAAGCAGCCAGCGCCTGCAGTCGGCCCGAAAACCGCACCTCGAAGTCGTTGACGTCGCTACTGGCGAGCTTTGTCTGCCGTGCCATCGCTTGGATCACAGCAAGCAGATTCTTTGAGCGGTGCGTTACCTCCCGCATCAGCAGCTGGATATGCTCCTCCCACCGCTTGAGATCGGTAATGTCCCGCGCAGTTCCTGTCATGCGTACTGGACGACCTTGGGAGAAATGCGTTCTTCCGCGCGCCGCGACCCAGCGCTCGACGCCGTCTCGCACGCCCCTGACCCTGTATTCCACGTCGTATTCAGCGCCAGTCTGGGGATCCTGCGACTCCTCAATAGCTGCCAGCGTCGCATCGCGATCGAGCCGGTTCAGGGCCCCTAGGAACACCTCATAAGTGATGGGTTCATCGGCGTTCAATCCCCAGAGCTGTCGCATTCTTTGGTCCCAGGTCAGCACACCGCTCGTCAGGTCCCAGTCCCACGCGCCCGTGGCAGCAGAAGCTAACGCCAGACGAAGCCGGTCCTCGCTCTCGCGCAGTGACAGTTCCATCGTCCGCCGCGTCTCGCTGGCTTTGGCCAGTGCTTCGCCAACATCACGCACCTCGCGAATGGACGAGCTTGATGGCTCTACTTTCTCACCGCGCCCCAGAGTACCGGCGTCCTTGACCAGCGCACGTACCGGGTCGGAAAGCCGACGACCGAACACATAGGCGAGCAACGCCGACAGAATTGCAAAGCTCACCGCCAATGTGGCGACCAGCGCCCACGAATGTACGATAGGACGATTGGCTATCGCTTCAGGTACGGTTGTTGAAACGAGCCAGCCAGACTGATGCGATACCGTTGCCGCGCGCAACACGGGTTCGCCGTCGCTGTCCGTTGCGCGCCAAAGACCAGCCCGCGCGAGAGTTCCGTCAATGCGGTCACCCCGAAACGGCTTGCCTGCCAACGTGCCGAAGTCCTTCGAGCGCGCGACGATCACACCATTCCGATCCGTGACGGTAGCCACCCATCCGGGATCGAGCTGCGCCCGCTGGAAGATCTCAAAGACGCGCTGCGAGGAGATGAGCACGCTCAATACGGACAACGTCTTGCTGCCCCGCTTAATTGGCACGCTGATGCTGAACGTAGGCACGCCGTCGACCAGATTACCGGTGTCAATATTCGATACCTGCGGCGTCTGATCCTCGGCGATCTCCCGGGCGTTGATTGGTGACGCTGACGGCAACTCGCTTCCCCACGGACTGCGGGTCGTCAACAGCAGTTTGCCGCTACGGCTGGTGAGGAAATAATCATTGCCACTGACATCGCGCGCAGCAGCCACCTGTTTGTAGAAAGCCCTCAGATCACCGTCCGTCAGGGCGGGCGAAGAGGCTAGCGCGATCAGCGTGGTGGTCGTCGAGGCCAGTTCCCGGTCGATGGCCGTGGCAACGTCGCGCACCACCTCGGTGATGTCGCCCTCCATGGCAGATCGCTCCAGGGAGGCTGACCGCAGGATCATCAACCCACTGAAGATCAACGCTGGAATGAGCAGCGCCGAACTGTAGAGCAAAAAGTGCGTCTGGATGGACCATCCGCTTTGGCGTAGCCGCTCAAGCATCTGGCGTAGCCGCTCAAGCATTCGCATTGTTGCTGCGCATCATCCCGAACCGCCCGCCCCTGGTTTGCAACCCCTTCAAACGCGCAGAAGAGGCACAACGTTCCCATCGGCACCAATAGGGCTCGGATTTGCTGCTTTCCGGAGGTGAAAAAATGGCCTCGCCCCAGGCGGGAACCTATTCCCGGCGTTCTGCGTTGTGGAGACTCACGGACCGGATGTTATGGTCTGCGGCCGCATAAGTCCCGAGAGGACGCGCGCTAGGTCGAAGGGGAGGCGGGAGGGCCGCTAATGTCGGAGGAAAAGAAAGCGTATGCCGAAGCAGCATATGTTAACCCACAAGAAAACAAGTCTGCACCCGCTGCGGTGACGGATACCCACGAAAAGTCCGACGGCGAAGGGGCAGGTCGCGGCAAGACGCAAGGCGTTCTCCCCGGCATCCTGGGCAAGCAACTGCGCGCTGCTTACGGCGAGTTGTTGAACTCCCCGGTACCTGATCGGTTCAACGATCTCATTCAGAAGCTCCAGCAACGGGAGACCGCGGCGACAACCGCAACCGATTCGCGCGACGAGGAGGAGAGCAAGTGAGTCGTGCGCACGACGGAAAATTGCGCGACGACCTCGTCGCCGCCATTCCAAATATGCGTGCGTTCGCCATTTCATTATGTGGCAACCGCGATCGCGCCGACGATCTCGTGCAGGAAGCCTTAGTCAAGGCTTGGCACCATCTTGAGTCATTCGAGGAAGGGACGAACCTCAAGGCGTGGCTATTCACGATCCTGCGCAATGCTTACTTCTCCGAGCTGCGCAAAACCAAGCGCGAGGTGGCGGACAGTGAGGGGCAGCTTGCCGCCAAGCTCTCGGTTCCCGCTGAGCAGTTGGGACATCTCGATCTGGTAGACCTTAGCCACGCTCTCGCGAAGCTTCCAGCCGATCAGCGTGAAGCACTGATCCTCGTTGGCGCCGAAGGCTTTTCCTACGAGGACGCGGCAAACATTTCTGGATGCGCGGTGGGCACTGTCAAAAGCCGCGTCAACCGCGCCCGCTCTCGCCTCAACGAGCTAATGACAGCAGTACCGGCCGGCCACCCCGACGCCGGCGAGACGCCGGCTCCCGAGAGCCCGCCGCGGCGCACCCGCACCGCTTGAAGCCGGCCTGCCTTCAAACGCCGGGCAATATCCAATCACAACTCAAGCATTCAAACGACCGACGCAAAAAAGTGGCGGGCATTTCACCCGCCACTCAATCCGTTCTGCAAGTTGCCCGAACGATTGGTGCGAGACGAAGTTCTAGGCGGATGCCACCTTTGCGTCCGGCCGATGCGCCTTGTAGTCGAAGAACAGCGCTTGGCTGATCACCGCCTGAACCGTTTCCGTGCGGAAGGGCTTGTTAATAAGGAACGTAGGCTCGGGCCGGCTGCCGGTGAGTAGCCGTTCGGGATAAGCCGTGATGAAAATCACGGGAACATCGAACGATTTCAGAATCTCGTTGACGGCCTCGAGACCCGAGCTTCCATCGGCTAGCTGGATATCCGCCAGCACCAGGCCCGGGCTGTGCTTCTTGAAAGCCGCCACAGCCTCCTTATGCGTGCGAGCTGTCTCGGACACCTCGTGGCCAAGACCATTGACGAGATCCGCGAGGTCGAGCGCAATCATTGGCTCGTCCTCAATAATCAGCACGTTCGTCGCCACCTGCTCGGCAATTTCCGAAGCAGCCTGATCGACGAGCGACTTAACCTCCACCTCGTCGGTCTTGAGAATTTTGGCTGCATCTGACGTCGAGAATTCCTCGACCGCCATCAGAAGGAACGCCTGCCTCGCTCGCGGCGTGATCGCTTCCAGTTTTCGGTCTGCTGCTGCAAGGCGCTCGGAAACGGGTGCGTCGAATTTTTTGTGATTCAACTGCACCGAGTCCCAGACATCCAGAAAGCTCTGGTAGGTGGCAACGCGCGGTTCCAGATCGACTGGAAACATCGATGGCTCCGCGGCTATCGCCTCCAGCATGGCGACGACGTAGGCATCGCCGCTCTCCTGGCTGCCCGACAGAACCCGCGCGAACCGGCGCAGGTAGGGCAGCTGCGGCGCGATGATTTCTGAGATGGACATGTTCTCCCCTTTGTGGACGCCACGTATCGGTGTCGTTGTGGTCACCGAAACGCTCAACACGGTGACAAGTTCCGACGGCAGCTAGCCGCCGAACCTTCGCATCCGTCTATGTAGTTGATAAACCATGATTAAATAACGAAAAATTCAGCTACCCACGACGAAGCAGGCCGCCGACAAATGACAGCACCACCAGGATGATTGCCACCCAAAAGAGGATCCGCGCTCCATCAGTGGCGACGCCTGCCACCCCGCCAAAGCCGAGGAAGGCAGCAACGAGCGCTACGATCAGAAATACGACGGCCCAGTACAGAAGGTTGCCCATGTTCACCTCGCATATCGAAAACAGTAGAGGTGCGGTAAAGGCGGCCCTGGCTATATTTGTTCCGGGCAACACGGATGTTAATGCGTCCCGGCAGAGGGAACTTCTTTCACCCGCCGCCATTGAGCACCAAAAGCAACCATATGCCATCTGCCGTCCATGACATGAAGAAGCGCATCAGAGAGTTCGATTGGGCCCAGACGCCCATTGGACCCGTCGAACAATGGCCGACCTGTCTCAAATGCGCCGTCGAACTCATCACGGCTTCCCCGGTTCCGATGACACTGTTGTGGGGACCACAGGGGACCATGATCTACAACGACGCATATGCGGCATT
>JBAZYB010000094.1:0-14629 GCA_041659545.1 Hyphomicrobium sp. | reverse complement strand
GCTTGGAAGATCTATGGCGTTTTCAATGAGTTCGATACCAACGAGCTTGCAGCCGTTGGGGAGTGCCATGTCGTCGACGCTGTTCCAGTTGTAGTGCGGCAGGTGGAGCTGGCTCTTGGAGGTGTCGGAAAAGGCTTCCATGGCGCGGTAGGTGGCGCCGACGGTGAAGGTGAAGCTGGCGCCGAAGCCATGGGCGGAGCGCATCAGATTTCCGAGGTTCAGCGATTTGGACATGCGCTCGGCGCCGATGGCGAAGTAGCCGCGTGGTGTCGGAGGCCAGGTGCTGGGCGGTCGGTCGGTCATCGTGGACTTTCGAGTGGGGGCGGCTTGAAGCGCGCGGCGGCGCATGGTCGAAGGAGGGTGAAATCAGCTTGCCGGCGGGAGGTTTACATGAAAGCGGCGCTTTGCAAGAGCCTCGAAGGGCCAGATGCCCTGGTCGTCGAGGACATTGCGCCGCCTGAGCCCGGACCCGGCGAGGTGCTGATTGCCGTGAAGGCTGCGGCACTGAATTTCTTCGACACGCTGATTACGCGCGGCAAATACCAGGCAAAACCGGCGCTGCCGTTCTCGCCGTCGGCCGAGGTGGCGGGTGTCGTGGCGGCGCTGGGGCCCGGCGTCTCCGGGGGCGTCAAGGCGGGTGATCGGGTGGCTGCGTATCTGGGCTGGGGCGGCGCGCGGGAGCTCGCCGTCGCCAAGGCCGAGGCGGTGATTTCGATTCCCGACGGGGTCAGCGATGTCGTTGCTGCGGGGGTTTCGGTCACCTACGGAACCGCTATCCACGGATTGAAGGACCGCGCCAACCTGCAGCCCGGTGAGACGGTTGCGGTGCTGGGCGCGGCGGGCGGTGCGGGGCTGGCCGCGGTGGAGATCGCCAAGCTGATGGGCGCGCGCGTCATTGCCGTTGCCTCGTCGGAGGAGAAGCTCGCGGTTTGCCGTGCGCACGGCGCCGATGAGGCGGTGAATTACGGCGGCGCTGACCTCAAGCAAGGGCTGCGGGCGCTGACGGGCGGCAGAGGCGTCGATGTCGTTTATGATTGCGTCGGCGGGGATTCTTCTGAGGCGGCGATGCGTGCCATTGCCTGGAAGGGGCGGTTTCTCGTCGTCGGGTTTGCGTCGGGTGAGATCCCGAAGATCCCGCTCAACCTGCTGCTGCTGAAGGGCTGCGAGGCGGTCGGGGTGTTCTGGGGTGAGGCGGTGAAGCGCGACCCCGCCGGGCATCGCGCCAACATGGCCCAGGTTCTTTCGTGGACGGCCGAGGGGCGGCTCAATCCGCGCATTCACGCGACATATCCGCTGGACGACGTCCGCGCCGCCCTGGCGGTAATCGACAAGCGCGCCGCGGTCGGCAAGGTCGTATTGACGATTTAACCGCCGCCGGAAGGACAATCGTTCAGACTTTCTTTGCCATGTAGGGGGGATGCTGGGGGCTGTCTCAGTTGTGCAGCGTCGTGTGGAGCGTTCCCGGTGCCGATGCGTGTTGGTCGTGTGAGTCTGCTTGCCCTCGGCGCGCTAGCCGCATCCGCTGCTGCGTTCGAGCCAGCTGCGGCCGAGGGCTTCTTCTCCAAACTGCTTGGCTGGGGTCGTCCCCGGCAGACGGAGCGTGCGTTGCCGCCGCCGACGTATAACTTCGGCTACAACGGGCAGCGGTTCGACTACGGTCGCGGCACTGGGTACGGCGATTCCGGCTGGCCGCAGGATAATGTGCGCTACCGTTCGGTGTGTGTGCGCGCCTGCGATGGGTTCTACTTTCCCATCGGCGACAACGTGGGACGCGAGCGTCTTTATCAGGATGCGCGCTCGTGCCAGGCGCGATGCGATGGCGAGGCGCAGCTCTACTATTATCCGCTGAACGGCGGCAGCGTCGAGACGATGGTCGACATGGGCGGGCGTCCTTACGCGCAGACGCCGAGCGCGTTCCTGTATCGCAAGAAGCTGGTCGAGGGCTGTGCGTGCAAACCGGCGCCGTGGTCGGCGGAAACGGCGGCGCGGCATCAGGGTTACAAAGACGACGATCGCATCATCGCCGATATGCGTCAGGGCTCGCAGCGCTACGCGGCCGGGCGGGGAGATCGCGGTGAGCCGGACGGCTACGTCATGCGCGAGAGCGAGGGACCGCAGCAGACGCCGTGGGGCGGCAGCAGCGTGCGGCGGTACTGATCAGTTTTCATTTGCAGCGCGCGACTCCCCTGCGGGGAGCCGGCCGCGCGCTGGGTTGGTGTTACCAGCCGTAGTCGAGGTCGAGCTCGCCGGCGTATTCGCCGCCACGCAGATTGAAGGCTTCCTCGATGCCGTAGGGGCCGCCGCCGGTTTTTGGCTTGGCGGAGAAGAGCACGAAGCGCGAGACGATGAACGGCTTGGTGCGGAAGGCGCCGATGCGCTGAAGCACGCGGGCGACTTCATCGGGGCTTGCGTACTTGAGGCGCGCCAACGTGACATGAGCTTTGAACTGCCGGGTGTCGGCCGGCAGGCCGGCGGCGCGTGCGGCCCGGTCATTGGCGCGGGCTAGAGCTTCGAGGGGCCCTGAATCCTCCACGCCCGCCCAGATAGAGCGCGGCTCGTTGCCGCCGAATACGCCCAGGCCCGACAAGCGCAGCTCGAAGGCATCGAGGTCGATCGATTCCAGCCGGTCGGAAAATTCCTGGGCCTGCGGTTTGTCGATATCGCCGACGAAGCGCAACGTCAGATGCAGATCGGTCGGATCGGTCCAGCGACCGCCGCCGGGGAGCGGAACCTTGAGCCGCGCGATTTCTTCGCGTTGCTCAGCGGGAATTTCGATGCCCGTGAACAGGCGCGGCATGGCTCTCAACCCTTCAGTCAGCTTTTGGGTGTGGTGCGGCGCGCCTCGGCTTTGGAGATCAGCTCCTCGACCGAGGGGGTGATCTGACGCACGATCTCGGCGACGCCTTTGGAGTTGGGGTGCATGCCGTCGTTCTGGTTCAGCTTGGCGTTGAGTATGACGCCTTGCAGGAAGAACGGATAGAACACCAGCGCGCTGTCCTTGGCGAGATCGGGGAAGATGGTGTCGAAATCGTCAGCGTAGGTGTCCCCCCAGTTGGCGGGCGAGCGCATGCCGGCGAGCAACACGGGAATGGAGCGCGCCTGCAGCTTGGCGAGGATTTTCTGCAGGTTTTCGCGGGTGACCTTGGGGTCGATGCCGCGCAGGGCGTCGTTGGCGCCGAGCTCCAGAATAACGGCGTCGACGTCGTCGCCGATCGACCAGTCGAAGCGGGCAAGGCCGGCGGCAGTGGTATCGCCGGCGACGCCAGCGTTGGAGATCACCACATTGTGGCCGCGGGCGCGAAGCTGCTTTTGCAGCTGCACCGGAAAGGCCTGGCTTTGCCGCAGCCCATAGCCGGACGTCAGGCTATCGCCGAAGGCGACGATGCGGATCGGCTTGCTGGGTTCAGCGAAGCTGCTCGACATTGCGGCAGAGCCCAGAAGCATAATGCCGGCCAATACGTTGACGAGCGCCGCCGAGCACACCACCTGTGACAGCACCGTAATGTTGCGTCTCACGGACATCGGCTTCATGCTTCTCCTCGACAGATCAGTGCGGCCCTAGTGTGATAATCGAGAAATTCGCCAGCATTTATGGCGAGATTCAAATGCAGTCGCGCACTAGGACGTAAAGGCGCCGCCAAGTTCAGACAAGTCTCCCCCCTAAACGCACACATCGAGGGATCGTGACCGAGCCGATTGCCGTTTTGAAGAATGTCCGTCTGACGCTTTCAAGCCGCGCGGGCCCGGTGCAGATCCTGCGCGACGTCGACCTGGAGGCGCGGGCGGGGCAGTCGCTGGCCATTGTCGGGCCTTCCGGGTCGGGCAAAACCTCGCTGCTGATGGTGATGGCGGGGCTGGAGCGGGCGACGAGCGGCAAAGTGAAGGTCGCCGGCCAGGATCTGTCGCGCATGAGCGAGGACGAGCTGGCGCTGATGCGCGGTGCCGAGATCGGCATCGTGTTCCAGTCATTCTACCTGGTTCCGACCATGACGGCGCTGGAGAACGTGGCGCTGCCGTTGGAGTTCGCCGGGGCACCAGATGCAACATTCACGGCGCGCGAGCTGCTGCAAGAGGTCGGCCTCAGCCATCGCATGGATCACTTTCCGGCGCAGCTATCGGGCGGTGAGCAGCAGCGTGTAGCCATCGCACGTGCGCTCAGCCGGCGCCCGAGGCTGGTTCTGGCCGATGAGCCGACGGGCAACCTCGACCGCCTGACCGGCGGCCAGGTGATCGACCTTCTGTTCGGGCTGCAGCGTCGGCGTTCGTCGACGCTCATTCTCGTGACCCACGATGAGCGGCTGGCCGCGGCTTGCGATCGCACCATCCACATGGCCGACGGACGCATCGAGGCGGACACGGAGGTGGCTCTCTCGTGACGGCTACCGACGCGGTCAACCCGCCCCCTGCACCGGGAAGCGTGCGGTTGCCACTCATTCTCGGCATCGCGGCGCGCGAGCTGCGCTCCGGCCTGTCGGGTTTTGGTATTTTCATCGCCTGCGTGGCGCTGGGTGTGATGGTCATTACCGGCGTCGGCGCGGTGTCGGACGCGCTGCGGGCCGGATTCGAGAGCCAGGGAGAGGCGATCCTCGGCGGCGATATGACCCTCGTGCGCACGCATACGCGCGCGGTGGGCGAAGAGCGCGAGATCATCGATGCGCTCGGGCGTGTCAGCGAGACGGCAACGATGCGCACCATGGCGCGCAGGCCGGACGATTCCGACCGGGCGCTCGCCGAGCTGAAGGCGGTGGATGCCTCTTATCCGCTGGTCGGGAAGGTTGAGGTGGTCGGCGGCGTGCCTTTGCAGGACGCCCTGGCCGAGGGCGCGGTGGTCGATCCGTCATTGCTCGAGCGGCTGAAGCTCAAGGTTGGCGACAGCATCGGTATCGGCGGCGCGCAGGTGAAGATTGCCGGCGCGCTGAAGGCAGAGCCCGACGGCATCACGGATCGGATTACCTACGGACCGCGCGTGCTCATTTCCGAGCAGACCCTCGATCAGACCGGGCTCATCAAGCCGGGGACGTTAGTGCGCTGGCGCTATGCGCTGAAGTTAGGGGAGGACCCGGCGAGCGCGGACGAACTCGTCGCATTGCGCGGCATGGTCGATGCCGAGCTGCCGGAGGCCGGATTCAACGTGGCCGACCGACGCGATCCCTCGCCACAGATTTCGCGCACGCTGGAGCGGTTGCGGCAGTTCCTCACCTTTGTCGGGCTCACCTCGCTGCTGGTGGGCGGCGTCGGCGTTGCCAATGCGGTTTCGACGTTCATCGAGAAGCGGCGCAAAGTCATCGCCACGATGAAGAGCATCGGTGCGACGAGCCGCCTGGTGCTGGGGATCTTCATTGCCGAGATTCTCGCGGTCGCGGCGGTGGGTATCGCCATCGGACTCGTGCTCGGCATGCTGCTGCCGTATCTGCTCGATGGCCTGTTCGGGGATCTGCTGCCGATCTCGGCGGAGATGACGGTAACGCCCCTGAGCATCGTCACGGCGCTGATCTACGGCTTCGGCGTGGCGCTGCTGTTCGCGTTGTGGCCGCTCGGGCGTGTTGAGCGGGTGAGCGCTTCGACGCTGTTCCGCGACGAGGTCGCACCGAGTCGAACGCTGCCGCGCGCGTGGGTGATGCTGTCGACGCTGGGCATCGCGGCAACTCTGGTCGGCTTTGCGTTGCTGACATCGGATTCCCAGCGCGTCGCGATGTATTTCTGCCTGGGGCTGGTCGTGGTGTTCGCCGTGTTCACCGCGCTGGGCGCCGGGGTGACATGGCTGGCGCGCCGGTTGCCGCGTCCGCGCTATCCCGAACTGTCGCTGGCGCTGGGCAACCTCGGGGCGCCGGGTGGGCTGGCGCGGTCGGTGGTGCTGTCGCTGGGGACGGGACTGTCGTTGCTCGTGGCCGTGGCGCTCGCAGACGCGTCGCTGGTCAATGAGCTCAAAGAGCGTTTGCCGTCGAGCTCACCTGACTATTTCGTGCTCGATGTTCCCAAGGACGACCTGCCGGCGATGCAGGCGCTGATCGAGCGCGAGGTGCCGGGCTCGGTTCTGGACGAGGCGCCGATGCTGCGCGGCCGACTGGTGCGGCTCAACGATGTGCCGGTGGAAGAAATGAAAGTGCCTGCCGAGGCGCAGTGGGTTCTCAATGGGGACCGCGGGCTGTCCTACGCCGACGAGGTTCCGCGCGGCTCGCGCGTCGTTGAGGGCGTGTGGTGGGCGAAAGACTACGACGGACCGCCGCTGGTCTCGTTCGAGGCGGGACTGGCCGGGCAGTTGGGATTGAAAATCGGCGATAGCGTCACGGTCAACGTGCTCGGGCGGAACGTGACCGCCAAGATCACCAATCTGCGCGAGGTGAAGTGGGAGAGCCTCGCCATCAATTTCGTCATGTTGTTCTCGCCCAACACGCTCGCCGGAGCACCGCACAACCTGCTGGTGACGATCTCGCTGCCGCACGCCACAGGGCTGGCACAAGAAGGCGATGCGATGCGGGCGCTGGGCAAGGCGCATCCATCGATTACGGCCATCCGCGTCAAGGACGTGCTGGTGATGGTCAACGACGTGTTCGCCAAGGTGATGACGGCGGTGCGGGCGGCGGGAAGCGTGACGCTGCTGGCCGGCGCATTGGTGCTCGCCGGGGCGCTGGCAACGGCACAGCGGCGGCGCATTCTCGAGGCGGTGATCCTGAAGACGCTAGGAGCGACGCGGCGGCGCATCCTGACGGCGCACTTCCTGGAATATTTCATTCTGGCGGCCGTGACGGCCCTTTTTGCCGTCGGGTTCGGGGCGCTGGCTGCTTACATCGTCGTCTCGCAGCTGATGCACATCCCGTTCGTATTCTCGCCCGGGGCCGTGGCGCTGGCCTTGGCGGTTTCGACGGGCCTGGTGTTCCTATTCGGGGGTGCGGGCACGTGGGTGATTCTCCGGGCGCCGTCCGTGCCCTATCTCAGATCCGAGTAAGGCATTGACCTAAAAGCACTATGTTGCGATCTGCCCGGCAATTCCTGTCGATTCTTACATTTTCGTAAGCCTTGAAAGGTTCGGGATCACAGATCATATTCGGTTACGCGATTTGGCTATGTTCGGCCGAACCCAAGGGATCTCAGGGATATTCAAATGGCTCAGCTTGACCCCCGTTACGCAGCTTCAGGCTACCCGACCCGCACGGCGGGCGCGGTAGATCAGGGCCTGCGCTCCTACATGCTCGGCGTCTACAACTACATGGCCGCCGGCGTCGCTCTGACGGGCATTGCAGCTTATCTGACGTGGTCGTTGGCGGTGGCCGATGGCCAGCTTACGCCGTTCGGACAGGCCCTCTACACTTCGCCGCTGAAGTGGGTGGTGATGCTCGCCCCGCTCGGCTTCGTGTTCTTCTTGTCCTTCCGGGTCGAGAAGATGAGCGTCAGCGCCGCACAGATGACCTTCTGGTTGTTTGCAGCGGTCATGGGCGTGTCGCTGTCGTCGATCTTCCTGGTCTTTACCGGCCAGTCGATCACGCAGATCTTCTTCGTCACCGCGGCGACCTTCGGCGCACTCAGCCTCTGGGGCTACACGACGAAGCGTGACATCTCCGGTTGGGGCTCCTTCCTGTTCATGGGCCTCGTCGGCATCATCCTGGCGTCGGTGGTCAACATCTTCCTGCAGTCGAGCGGCTTGCAGTTCGCCGTGTCGGCGATCGGCGTGCTCGTGTTTGCCGGCCTCACCGCCTACGACACGCAGCGCATCAAGGACACCTACTACGCGGTGGCCGGGAATGCCGAGCTGGCTGCCAAGAGCGCCATCATGGGCGCCCTCAGCCTCTACCTCGACTTCATCAACATGTTCATGATGCTGTTGAACCTGTTCGGCCAGCGCAACTAACATTAGGGCTGCTGATGCAGCACTAGCCGGCGGGGGCTCTGGAGCAATCCGGAGCCCTTTGCTTTTTTGTTTAGCGTAAGCGCTCCGCTGCGGAAAAGCCCGCGGCGAGGGAATTACGCGGTGACGAGTCGGGGGCGGCCCTCGAGTGCGCTCAACACGCGCATCAGATCGTGTCCGCGCTTCAATATGAGTCCTGCCGGCGCGACGACAGCGTAGGCACCCTGCTTACGCGCCAGCTTTGGATTCTTCTCGATGCGGTAGAGGGGGATTTCGCTGGAGCGGCGAAAGACCGAAAACACCGCCTTTTCGCGGCCCAGGTCGATGGCGTAGTCGCGCCACTCCCCGGCAGCGACCTTGCGCCCGTATACGGCGAGAATGGCCATCAGCTCCTGGCGAGTGAATGTAATGCGGCGCTGAGCTTCGGAGGCCTGGCTCGTTGCGGTTGTGGAGCCGCGCAAGCTGCCCGCTCTGGGCGGGCAGAAAATTATCGGGTCGGATTCGCTCAACGGCGCCTCCCTGTCGCGATGCTGTCATGATTGCGCCGCTCGCGCGCAATTTCAAGGGTCAGTCGGCGTGTCATGCAACGCATGTGAGCGACGACGGTGTGCGTAAACAGCGCAGTCGCGGCATCAAATCTCCGCAGCATGGTCATTTTCTCTCCCGGACATCGACAACGATCCGCCCCAAACGCCTGCGAGAGTACAAACAGTTGCTTGAGGCCCGGTCCGTTGGAGTAACTCGGAATCTCAGCCCCCCAGCCCCCCGGGTAGCTTCTAGGATCGGGTTTTCAGGCAGCACTCCCGTCGTACATTTTCTCCCCCTTCCCTACTCAAATGGGCCGGTCCCCCACCGGCCCATTTTCTTTGGCGCGTAGCGATGACGTCGCAGCGCATCTTTCTCACCTGTGCAATGCCACTGGCATCTGGACGTTCGCGTGCCGATGACTACCTTGCCGTCGAGCGCCGAGGCCGGCGCGCGGTTTGGGAGCTTCAGAACGTGGCGAAAAACTCGGCGAAGACGAAAGTGCCAACAACGGTGCGTGGTAAGGTTGCGGCGCGCGTTGCCAAGGCGCGGGCGAAGTTGCCGGCACGCAAGAAGCCGTCCAATCCGTTGCTGGGGCGTTGGGGCGCCGCTTTCGGAATTCCGCCGTTCGCGAAGATCCAGCCGCATCACTTCAGGGAAGCGTTCACCGCGGCCTTGAAGGAGAACAAGGCGGAGATCGCCCGCATCGCCGCGCAGGAATCGCGTCCGACATTCGCCAACACGATCGTGGCGCTGGAGAAGAGCGGCCGGCTGATCGAAAAGGTCGCGTCGGTTTTCTATAATCTCAGCGGCGCGCACACGAACGACGCCTTACAGGCGATCGAGCGGGAAATGGCGCCGAAGCTCGCCGCGCACGAGACGGCGATCATGCTCAACGGTAAGATCTTTAAACGTGTCGAGGATCTCTACGAGCGTCGCGACGCACTCGATCTCAGCGATGAGCAGCGGCGCGTGCTGGAGCTGCGCTACAAGTGGCTGGTTCGCGCCGGTGCAAAGCTGGGGTCGAAGCACAAGAAGCGCGTCGGCGAGATCAATCAGCGGCTGGCTACGTTGGCTACGCAATTCTCGCAGAACGTGCTCAAGGACGAGCAGTCATGGCGCATGGTGCTGGACGAGCGCGACCTCGTGGGTTTGCCGGAAACCCTGCGCGACAGCGCCGGTCGCGCGGCAGCCGATGCCGGGCTGCCAGGCAAGTTTCTGATCACGCTGTCACGTTCGTCGGTGGAGCCGTTCCTGCAGTTCTCGGCGCGTCGCGACCTGCGCGAGCAGGCTTTCAACGCCTGGATCCGACGCGGTGAAATGGGCAAGGAAACCGACAACCGCAGCATCACCACCGAGATCATCGCCCTGCGCACCGAGTTTGCCAACCTGCTCGGGTTCAAGACATACGCCGAATACTCGCTTGAAGAGACGATGGCCAAGACGCCCGGCAGCGTTCGCGACCTGCTGTCGGCGGTGTGGAATCCGGCAGTGAAGCGCGCCGGGCTGGAGCGCGATGCGCTGCAGGCACGCGCCCGGTCGGAAGGCAGCAACCAGGCCATCGCGCCGTGGGACTGGCGCTATTACGCGGAGAAGGAGCGCAAGGCGCTTTACGATGTCGACGAGGCGGCGACGCGCCCGTACTTCACATTGGACAACGTCGTTGCGGCGGCGTTCGAGACGGCGGGCAAGCTGTTCGGGCTGAAGTTCAAGGAACTGCCCGACGCGCCGCGCTATCAAGAGGATGTGCGCGTCTGGGAAGTGACCGACAAGCGCGGCAACCACATCGGCGTGTTCCTCGGCGATTACTACGCGCGCCCATCGAAGCGCTCTGGTGCATGGATGAGTGCGTTCCGTTCGCAGTCGAAGGTGGCGGGCGAGGTGGCGCCGATCATCGTCAACGTGATGAACTTCGGTAAAGGCGAGGAAGGTCAGCCGAGCCTGCTGTCGATCGATGACGCGCGGACGCTGTTCCACGAGTTCGGGCACGGCCTGCACGGTCTGCTGTCGGACGTCACCTATCCGTCGATTTCGGGGACGTCGGTGACGCGCGATTTCGTCGAGCTGCCGTCGCAGCTTTACGAGCACTGGCTGATGGTGCCGGAGACGCTGGAGAAATTTGCCCTGCACCACGAGACGGGCAAGCCGATGCCGGCAAAGCTGCTGTCGCGCATCAAGAAAGCGCGCAACTTCAACCAGGGTTTCTCGACCATCGAGTATCTGGCGTCGGCGTTCGTCGACATGGAGCTGCATGCACGCGATGAGGAAGGCGACATCGACGTCGGTGCCTTCGAGAAGGAGACGCTGTCACGCCTGGGCATGCCGGCAGAGATCGTGATGCGGCATCGCATTCCGCCCTTCCTGCACATCATGGGCGGCTATGCGGCCGGCTATTACAGCTACCTGTGGTCGGAGGTGATGGACGCCGATGCGTTCGCCGCCTTCGAGGAGGCGGGCAATCATTTCGACAAGGCGACGGCAAAGAAGCTGCACAAGTACATCTACTCGGGCGGCAATCAGCGCGATCCGCTGGAGGCGTACGTGGCGTTCCGCGGCCGTCCGCCGGAGATCACGGGCATGCTGAAGAAGCGCGGGCTGGCGGGGTAGATTCCTTTTGGCGCGGCGGCTCTCCTGCGGGCGAGTCGCCGGATGGTGAACAGACGCGTGCCGTTTACCAAAGCCCGGTCCAGGCGGCACCGATGATGGGGCCGGCCTTGCCCTCCTGCAGCAGGATGATCGCAGCCTCGGTCTCGGGACGCATGACGGCGGTGCGTGTCAACTGCAGGCTCATCGCCTTGCCGTTCCAGGAACCGACGGGCAGCATCTCGCGCACGATGTTGGTGTAGGTGAGCGTCTTGCCCTTGTTGTCGCCGCGCTCGATCGGTACCTCGGCGCGCTTTTGCACGACGGCGAACCAGATGGTCGCTTCCTTGTAGGCGTAGCCCACGGGGGCGTCGCCGGCCTCGATCTTGATTGAGTTGCGCTCATGCCAGAAGCGGATGGGGACGCGACCGCCGGCCAGTGCCTCGTCGGTGACCTTGAGAGCCTCTTCGATAGCGCCAGGGTCCGAGCCATTGACGCCGATCATGCCGTTGACGACGACCTGGGGTGTGTAGATGGCGCCGTCGCCGCGTGCCTTGGCGTAAGCGCGCTGACGATCGGAGTTTTTGTCGGAGGCCAGAGTGTCCTTCCAGCCGAGGTAGTCCCAGATGTCGACCGGCAGCGTAATGGCGATGATGTTGGGCCGGTCGGCGAACTTGGCCAGCACCTGATCGGCGGGCGGACAGGTGTCACAGCCCTGGCTGGTGAACAGCTCGAGGACGTCCTTGTAGGGCGGAAACGATGGGTTGACGCCCTCAAAAGGCTGTTCTGCCTGCGCAGCCGGAGCCGGCGCGAGCAAAGCCAGGGAGAGGACGATGAATGGAGCCAGCCGCATGCGCGCAAAATACACCGAAATGAGTCGCTCCATAAGACTAGGAGGCGCGGTGTAACGTTACAACAGAACTCACAAAAGCGTGTTTGGCGGTTTTTCTGTATTTGCTGCGCGTGATCGCCCGCGGTTAGCTGGCCGCTCGCTAACTTAGTGGCGCCCGGCGACTTCTCTACGAGGAGCCGGCGCCGGGCGTGAAGGGTGGAGCGTCAAGCGGCGGCGAGGTTGCGCAGCACGTAATGCAAAATGCCGCCGTTGCGGAAGTATTCTAGCTCGTCCAGCGTATCGATGCGGCAGAGGATCGGAACGTTCTTTACCGATCCATCGGCCGAGGTGATCTCGGCGGTCATCATCTGGCGGGGCTGAATGGTCGTCAGCCCAGGAATGTTGACGACTTCATCGCCTTTGAGGCCGAGCGTTTGCCAGCTGGTGCCTTCCTCGAACACGAACGGCACGATGCCCATGCCGACGAGGTTGGAGCGGTGGATGCGCTCGAACGACTGGGCGATCACGGCGCGGACGCCGAGCAGGTTGGTACCCTTGGCGGCCCAGTCGCGTGAGGAGCCGTTGCCGTATTCGACGCCGGCGAAGACGACGAGGGGCACTTCCTCTGCTTTGTAGCGCATGGCGGCATCGTAGATCGGCATCTGCTCAGCGGAGGGATAGTGCACGGTGAAGCCGCCCTCCTTCACGTTGCCGGCGGCATCGCGCGTCATGAAATTCTTGATGCGGATGTTGGCAAAGGTGCCGCGCATCATCACCTCGTGATTGCCGCGCCGCGTGCCGTACTGGTTGAAGTCGGCGACGTTGACGTGGTGCTCGATGAGGTAGGCGCCGGCAGGCGATGCTGGCTTGATGGAGCCGGCGGGTGAGATGTGGTCGGTGGTGATCTTGTCGCCGAACAGGCCGAGGATGCGCGCGCCCTTGATGTCGGTGATGACGTCGGGCGTTTTGGTGATGCCCTCGAAGTAGGGCGGGTTGCGCACGTACGTGCTGGCGTCGTCCCAGGTGTAGGTCAGGCCGGAGCCGCTATCGATGGCGCGCCAGGACGCATCGCCGTTGAATACGTCGGCGTAGCGGTCGACGAACAACTCGCGCGTGATGTTCTGGATGATGAAGCTCTGGATCTCGTGCGAAGAGGGCCAGATGTCCTTGAGGAAGACGGGTTGTCCGTCGCTGCCGATGCCGAGCGGCTCGGTGGTGAGATCCTTTTGCACGCTGCCGGCGAGAGCATAGGCGACGACCAGCGGCGGAGAGGCGAGATAGTTCGCCTGCACGTCGGGGCTGACGCGGCCTTCAAAGTTGCGGTTGCCGGAGAGCACCGCGGCGGCGACGATGCCGTTCTCGTTGATGGCGGCGGAAATTTCCGGTGCCAAGGGGCCGGAGTTACCGATGCAGGTGGTGCAACCAAAGCCGACGAGATTGAAGCCGATCTTGTCGAGGTAGGGCTGCAGGCCGGCCTTGTCGAGATAGGCCGAGACGACCTGTGAGCCGGGCGCGAGCGAGGTCTTCACCCACGGCTTGGAGGTGAGGCCCTTCTCGACGGCCTTCTTGGCGAGCAGGCCGGCGGCGATGAGCACGCTCGGGTTGGACGTGTTGGTGCAGCTCGTTATGGCGGCGATAGCAACGTCGCCGTGGCCGATATCGAAGCCGCGACCGGCAACGGGCACGCGCTTATCCAGCTCGCCCGGCTTTTTGTATTCGGTCTCCAAGGCGGTGGCGAAGCCTGAGGCGATGTCGGGGAGCGCAATGCGCCCCTCGGGGCGCTTGGGGCCGGCCATCGAGGGGACGACGGTGGTGAGATCCAGCTCAATCGTGTCGGTGAACACCGGGTCGGGCGAGCCGGCGACGCGGTACATGCCCTGCGCCTTGGCGTATTCCTCGACGAGGGCGATGCGCGAAGATTCGCGCCCGGAGATCTTCAGGTAGTTGATCGTCTCGCCGTCGATGGGGAAGAAGCCGCACGTGGCGCCGTACTCGGGGGCCATGTTGGCGATGGTGGCGCGATCGGCGAGCGACATCGAATCCAGGCCCGGTCCGTAGAACTCGACGAACTTGCCGACGACGCCCTTCTTGCGCAGCATCTGCGTGACGGTGAGCACGAGGTCGGTCGCGGTGACGCCCTCGTTGACCTTGCCGGTGAGCTTGAAGCCGATGACCTCGGGTAACAGCATCGACTGTGCCTGGCCGAGCATGGCCGCCTCCGCCTCGATGCCGCCCACGCCCCAACCGAGCACGGCGAGACCGTTGACCATCGTGGTGTGGCTGTCGGTGCCGACGAGGGTGTCGGGATAGGCGAGCACGGTGCCGTCGGGATAGGTGCGGGTCCACACGGTCTGGGCCAGGAACTCGAGGTTCACCTGGTGGCAGATGCCGGTGCCGGGCGGCACGACGCGGAAATTGTCGAAGGCGCCCTGGCCCCACTTCAGGAAGTTGTAGCGCTCGGCGTTGCGCTGGTACTCGAGCTCGACGTTGTGGCCGAAGGCCTGCGGCGAGCCGAAATCATCGACGATGACCGAGTGATCGATGACGAGGTCGACGGGCACGAGGGGGTTGATCTTCTGCGGGTCGCCGCCGAGGGCTTCCATGCCGTCGCGCATCGCGGCGAGATCGACGACGGCGGGAACGCCGGTGAAGTCCTGCATGAGCACGCGTGCGGGTCGGAAGCCGATCTCCTTGCCGGCCTTGCCCTTGTCGGCAATCCAGGCGGCGACGGCTTCGATGTCGGCTTTGGTGACGGTGCGACCGTCCTCGTGCCGGAGGAGGTTCTCGAGCAGCACCATCATGGAATAGGGGAGATCGGCGATGCCTTTGAGGCCGTTCTTCTCGGC
>JBAZYB010000093.1:0-14687 GCA_041659545.1 Hyphomicrobium sp. | reverse complement strand
TCGCCTGTCGTTCGACGAGGCCGACTCACTGATCAAGAACACGCTGGCGCCGCACGCGACCTGGGATCGGCAGATGCTGGACGATGCCTACCAGGAACTCGATCAACATTGGGCGGTGCTGATGCTGATGCCCAACGGACCTTATGAATCCGTGTTGCGTGATGTCGTTGACAGTCTCGAACCAGACGCCGGCGCGGGCGTTCTGGCGAGCGAGCAGCAGGCACTGTACGACATCTCTCGCGCGCTCGCCGAAGCGTTTCAGGCGAACTCGCGCACCGATGAGGCGGCTTGGCGGCGTCTTAGCAACAGCATTGCCGCCGTACAGCACGCGGAAGCACGCGTGGCCTCTCCTTCGAGCTCACTCCTGCAGTAAGCGTACACTCGCTCTCTCTCAAGCGCCTCGCGTGGCCGATGGGTCACGCGGGGCGCTTCTCTATTTAAAGCCATTGCATAGACGTCGTTTCGCCATCGGCTGAGCCCGCTTCCGCCCTCGACGTGCCGTAGGTTGCCGGCGCATTTCAGTCGAGGAGATTTTGCGATGTCCATGATACGCCGCGCGGCGCTCACCATTGCCTTTGCCGCTCCTTTGATCCTTGCGATCCCCGTCAATGCCGCCGAACTGAAGCTTGAAGCCGATCTCGGCCAGACCGTGCTGGCGAGCAACAAGCCCGGAAGCGTCTATCTGCGTCTGAGCCTGAAGAGCCTCGGGGCAGGCAAACGCGAGCGCCGAACGCCGATCAACGCTGCCATCGTCATCGACCGTTCCGGCTCCATGAGCGGCGACCGTATCGCGGCTGCCAAGGAAGGCGCGCGGGTGGCGCTGAAGCGCTTGTCCGCCGACGACAAGGTGGCGCTCGTTGCCTATAACCACGGCGTGCAGGTGCTGAGCCCGGCGGCTCGCCTGAGCGATGGACGCGAGCGGCTCATCGAGGCGATCGACGGGCTGCAGGCATCTGGCACGACGGCGCTCTATGCCGGCGTCGAGGAAGGCGGCCGGCAGGTCGAGGAATATATCGCCGCCACCAACGTCAATCGCGTGGTGCTGTTGTCGGATGGCCTGGCCAACGTCGGACCTTCGAGCCCTGCAGCGCTGGCCACATTGGGCCGCAAGCTCGCAGCCAAAGGCATTACGGTTTCGACCATCGGCCTTGGGCTCGACTACAATGAGGACCTCATGCAGCGCCTCGCTGCCGCGTCCGACGGAAACCATGTCTTCGTTGAACGTCCGAGCGACCTTGCCGAGATCTTCGATCGCGAATTCGGCGATGCGCTCTCGGTCTCGGCCCGCGACCTCACCATCATCATCGAATGCAAGGCCGGGTTCGTTCCCAAACGCATCCTCGGCCGCGACGGAAACATCGACGGCAACAAAATCGCGGTGAAGCTCAACCAGCTGCAGGCGCAGAACGAGCGCTACGTCGTTGTCGAACTCGAAGCGGCTGACGTACATGGCGAGGGTATGGCGGATGTCGCCGACGTGCGCGTTACCTATACGGATATCGATAGCGGGAGGCCCGGTGAAGTTGCGGCCAAACCCACGGTGCGCTTCTCGAGCAACGGCAAGGAAATCGACGACGGCCTCAACAAGCCGGTTATGAGCCAGGTGACACAACAAATCGCCACCGAGAAGAGCGAGAAGGCGGTCGAGCTGCGCGACAAGGGCGACGTCGAAGGCGCACGCAAAGTCCTGCAGGAGAACGCCGACTACATCAAACGCACGCGTGACGCCCTGTCGACGGGTGCGTTGCCGGCGCCGCAAGCGTCGGTGAGCGCGCTCAACGATTTGGAACAGCAGAATCGCGAAGCTGCCGGCAGCCTAGATGACGACGCATGGGGACGCACCCGCAAGGCGATGCGCTATGACCAGCACAAGTCAAAAGTGCAGCAGGCTTATTAGTTGCGCCCGGCGACTCCCCTGCGGGGGAACGGGCCGCGCTGGAACGGGGCCGGCCGCCGGGCGCAATGATTAGAGCTGGAAGGGGATGACTTTGGCGCGCTGCTCGCCGAGGCCCTCGACGCGCAGGAGAAGCTCGTCGCCTGCCTTGAGGTATTCCGGCGGCTTCTTGGCCGAGCCGACGCCGGGCGGAGTACCGGTGGTCACCACGTCGCCGGGCTCGAGCACCATGAACTGCGTGACGTAGGCCAACAGGAACGGAATGGAGAAGATCATCGTTGAGGTGGAGCCGGTCTGTTTGCGCTCGCCGTTGACGTCGAGGGACATGGCAAGATTTTGGACGTCAGCGATTTCGTCCGGCGTGGCGAGGAATGGCCCAAGCGGGCCGAAGGTCTCGGCCGACTTACCCTTCACCCACTGGCCGGCGCGTTTCACCTGGAAGCGCCGCTCCGATACGTCGTTGCAGAGGCAGAAGCCGGCGATATGCGCCATGGCATCTTTTTCCTCGACGTAGCGCGAACGGGTGCCGACGACGAAGGCGATCTCGACCTCCCAGTCCATGTGCCGGGCGTCTCTCGGGTACATGATATCGTCATTGGGGCCCACGATGCAGGTGGGCGCCTTGTTAAAGAGGATCGGCTCGGCAGGAATTTCCTGGTTCGTCTCTTTTGCATGGTCGGCGTAGTTGAGGCCGATGGCGATGAAGTTGCGCGTGCCTGCCACGGGTGCGCCGAGACGGACGCCAGCGGGAGCCGCCGGCAGGCTCGCCGGATCGATAGCGCGCAGATTGTCGAGCGACGCGGGAGAAAGGCTTGCGCCGGTGAAGTCGGCGATGTGGGCCGAGAGGTCGCGGATGGTGCCGTCTTTGTCGATGAGACCCGGCTTTTCGGAGCCGGGCTGGCCAAATCGCACAAGCTTCATGGAATGGGCGCTCGTTGGTGGCTGGAGGGATGGAAAGCAGAATAACGGGCTACTCGCTATCGCACTCTGCTGCCCGCGGCAACTCAGTGCAGCATTGGAGCGCCAGGTGTGCTGCCGACTGCCGCAGCCTGCATGCGCGCGCGCCTATGCTAAACGGTGCACATGGTGTTTTTGAAGCGTCCGCGCATCGCTCTGACGGCTCTTGCACTCGTGCTGCTTGCCCCTGTTGTCGCCAGCGATCCCCTCAAGCAACCGCCGGCATCCTCGCCCGACTGGTCGCTGCCGGCCGGCAGCTACTCCGGTCAGCGCTACAGTGCACTGAAGCAGATCACGCCGGCCAACGTGCGGGAGTTGCGCCCGATCTGGAGTTTCTCGACCGGAGTGCTGCGCGGCCACGAAGGTAGCCCGCTCGTGGTCGGCAGCGTGATGTACGTCCACACGCCGTTCCCCAACATCGTCTACGCCCTAGATCTCGATAACGACGCTCGCATCCTGTGGAAGTACGAGCCGCGGCAGGATCCCTCGGTGGCTGCTGTGATGTGCTGCGACACGGTCAGCCGCGGGCTCGCCTACGCGGACGACAAGCTGCTCCTCGCGCAGGCCGATACGACGCTCGTGGCACTGGATGCGAAGACAGGCCGCGTCATTTGGAGCCTGCGAAACGGCGATCCAAGGCACGGCGAGACCACGACGAGCGCGCCTCTGATCGTGAACGACAAAGTGATCATCGGCATAGGCGGGGGCGAGTACGGCGCTCTTGGACGCCTCACAGCGTATGCCCTGAATGACGGCAGACGCCTGTGGTCGGCCACATCGGCAGGGCCGGACGAGGCAATGCTGATCGATCCCGAAAAGACAACCGAGCTCGGCAAGCCGGTCGGGAAGGATTCCTCGCTCAACAGCTGGGATGGCGACCAATGGCGACTCGGCGGTGGACCGACATGGGGCTGGCTCACGTACGACCCTGCGCTCGATCTCATCTTCTACGGCTCCGGCAATCCCGGAACATGGAACCCCATCCAGCGTCCAGGCGACAACAAGTGGACCGATACGATCTTCGCGCGCTCGGCCACGACGGGCATTGCAGCATGGGTCTATCAAATGACGCCGCACGACGAATGGGACTATGACGGCGTCAACGAGATGATCCTCGCGGACATTCCCGTGCACGGCACGGTGCGCAAGGCGCTGGTTCACTTCGACCGCAACGGCTTCGGCTACACGCTCGACAGGGCGACGGGAGATTTGCTGGTCGCCGAGAAATTCGATCCCTCAGTCAATTGGGCAACGGGCGTCGACCTTCAGACCGGCAAGCCCAAGCGTGACGCGGCGTTTAGTCCTGAGGCGGGCGGCGAGGACACGGCGACTACCGGCATCTGTCCCTCGGCGCTCGGGGCCAAAAACCAGCAGCCGGCCGCCTTCTCGCAGCGAACCGGGCTGTTCTACGTGCCGACGAACCACACGTGCATGAGCTACGAGCCGTTTCATGTCTCGTACACGGCCGGTCAGCCTTATGTCGGCGCAACGGTGTCGATGTTCGCGGTTGCAGGCGATGCTAACCTTGGAAATTTCATCGCATGGGACGCGGGGGCGGGGAAAATTGTCTGGTCGAATCCGGAGCGCTTCTCCGTGTGGTCGGGGGCGCTGGCGACGGCGGGCGGCGTGGTGTTTTACGGCACGCTCGAGGGATATTTGAAAGCCGTGGATGCGCTCACGGGCCGCGAGCTTTACCGCTTCAAGACCCCGTCGGGCATCGTTGGCAGTCCGATCAGCTATTTGCATAAGGGAAAGCAGTACGTGGCCATCCTGTCCGGTGTCGGTGGATGGGCGGGTATCGGTCTGGCGGCAGGACTGAGCAGCCCCGACGACGGTTCGGGAGCGGTGGGCCTCAACGAAGCGCTGGCAGACTACACAGCGCTCGGCGGCGTGTTGACCGTATTCGCGTTGCCGTAGCCGGTCCGTCAACGGGGAAACTGGCGGAGAGGGTGGGATTTGAACCCACGATACCCTTGCGAGTATGCCGCATTTCGAGTGCGGTGCTTTCAGCCACTCAGCCACCTCTCCGGACGCCCGTGTTCGCTGGCTTTTTTCGCCACTCCAGCACATCGACGAAATCTGCCAATGGCCACGGAGTGACTAAACTCACCCGCAAACCCCTCCAAATCGGCCGCTGAGCCAAGCCCAAGTGAAGCCGAATGTTGGGAAGCGAAGCGGCGTATTAGGTCAGGCTCGCGACTCTGGCAAGAGGCAGTGTGGCCCCTGCCGAGCAAATCAGAGCCCGGTGGCCCTGGTATGTGGCGATGAACGGCGCGAGATAATGGCCACGACCTACCAGCCGCCACGAGGCATCTGACGCCGGACCGTCAGGCAAAGCTGGAATGCAGAAGGAGTTGCGGCCCACGAACGCGCGTCCCCAGCTGAGCCTAAGCCGTGAGCCGCTTAGCATTAGCCGCTACATGCTCGCGATAGCGCTGCACGACCGAGCTGGCGGAGCCCCCTGTCCATAGCGCGGTCTGGGCTTCAAGTGCCGCGTCATATTTTTCACGGACCATCAAGCCGGCTTCGGCGTAGGCATCCCCACCGCCGCCGGATAGCTTCAACATTCGCAGCCGCATGACGTCGCCACTTTCGACGATGAGCATCATGGTAGCGAACCAGGCCTCAAGCATCGCTCATTCTCCCACGTGCAGCCGATCCGCTGCCTGCATCAACCTGATGTGACGAACAAAGTTCCAGAACGCAAGCGCAATGGACCAATCGCCAGCGCGGCAGCGGCCAGAATGCTGCTCATCGTGTTGGGCCGCCACACCCCGAAGCGCATTCCAATCTGCTGCAGGGGATTGCGGGGATAACGCAGCACAGCAACTGGTAGCCAGCGCATTTCCGACCCCAGAATGCCGCAATCACATTGAGTGGGGGTATGCGGATGCTGGATACGCAATCACTTGAATGGCTGATGACCTGCGAGAGGCTCAAAGACGAAGCGAGCGCCGTCGAACGGCAGTGCGAGGTCATCCTCGGCAGCCATGACCATCTCGATCACGAACCGACCGCGTCGGAGCGGGATGCCAGGCGGAGCGATTATCTCGATAACCGCGCCCGCTTATTCAGGCTCAACAGCGAAATCGAAGCGATTACCCGCCGACTGGGTATTCGCCACTAATTCAACGCCAAGTTTTAAATTGAATGGGCGCGGCCTCCCCCCGGAGTGCCGCGCAATTATTTTTCAGCCGCGGCAGAATTCGCCCGCACTGCGGCGTCGATCAGAGCATCGTTGCGCCGGTTAGGCGCCAAACTTCGCCAACGACGTTGCCGAACAAAAAGGCGGTCCAAATATAAAGGCCGACACCCGCCCACCAATGGCGATCGTGGGAGCGGGCCACGCTCTCCACCTTATCCATGCATGCGGCTGCGTATTCGGTCGCTACGAGCTTCAGTGCCTCGGTCATCGAATTCCCCCTCGACGTAAGACTCACAAAACTCTCAACTGAACCTGGTTAACACGTTGCTAATACGTGATTTGTTTGGCATCCCACAAGGCATTTTTTGAGGTGTGCATACCGCTCAAAACAACTGGCCGGCCACGAAGCCATCAAATTCGACCCATGAAAGCGAATTTCGCCGGGGCATGTGCATAGCGTGCAAAACATCGTCCTTGCATTAGTCGGGGCCCCATCTGCGTGCTAGCAAATCTGGGTGGCCGCTCGAAATGTAAAGAGGTGGTAAATTGAAAGCGTTTTGTCTTGCTTTTGCATTTCTGCTGGCATCGCTTCCAGCGAATGCCGAGGAATTGCCGCAGACAAGTAATGCGTGGCGTGCAACTCAGCCCGATCAAGCAGAGCCGGGTCAATATCAATGGACGGTCGTCGACAATGAGGCAGGCGGGGCTTCGGCACCGGCTGCACAAGATCAAGAAGCCCTGAGAAAGAGTGCGCCCGCTCGGGCGGCGCTCGCGCAGATCCGGGCCGAAACCGATCGCATCATGAAAGTGGCGCGCGAGACCTCCACCAAGGTATCGCGAATTCGATACGATCTTCGCGTGCGCTGCTTGATCGAGCAGGTGGAGGCGGGGGCCGAAACGGTGTCTGTAGCGGGGATGCAGCACACCTTGGCCAAGGGCGAGGGCCCGCCCACAGACGGCACGCTCGAGCTATGCGAGGTCGATTACTCGCAGAAAGTTCGATCGCAGCCGGAAGCGACAGCAAAGGCGCCCTCCGAGATGATCGACTACAAAGTCGCGTTCCCGGTGGAGTGATTTTATCGCGATCCCTTGGTCTCGGGATTGCGACTTGAGAAGCGCGTCGGGGCCCGCGGGGTGTCCCGGCGCGCCGCATCTTATTGGGAGCCTATTGACGTGGCCCTGGCCGCCGCCGCGACCAGTAGATGGCGAAGATGCCCATCCACAGGAGCAAGGCCAGCACGTCAAGAAGCGTGGAGAGTTCCTGTACGGCGCTCTGCCATGGCTGATCGGGAGCGCCCAGCCAGACAGCAGCACTCGCGATGACACCTGCAACAAGGCAGATGCCAGTCATTGCCCAAATGAACCTTACCGATCGGCGCGTCATGCGGACATCTTAGCTGGCCGGCCCTCGGTGCGCGAGGCCTCTCAAGCATCGCGGAAGTGGGCGAGCTGGTGGACGAGCCTGCCCATCAACCGGTGTACTAGCTCGAGCGTGAAAGCGAAGCTGCCATCGCCGAGATCCCGGTGCTCGATCCGCATCTGGCCGGGGCAAAGAAATCCAGGCAAGGGCAGGCGCCGGTCGCCTAGCGCCAGAAAATATCCCGCCGAGCGGAAGACAAGGGCACCGGCCTCGACTGACACTTGCAAAGCCATACCTATACCGGAACCGACGTACTCTTCGAGCCCTGTCGGGCCGCGAAACCGCTTTGCCGAGTGGATCGCCTGCGGGAATTTCCCAGCTCGCGTATAGATGCGCAGCCAGCACTGGCCACCCAGTTCGGCGTCCTCGCTGACGAGCACGAGCGCTGGACCGGTAGCCCCGTCGGTCAGCGGCAGCGGCGCGCCGATGGCGCGGCCCAGAAACGACAGGACGCGGCCAACCGGCGAAAGTTCGGTGGTCAGGACTTCACCGCGGTAGATGATCGTATCCCCAAGGGCGAGGCGCTTGGAAAAGCGTCGCTGCACGGCTTCGGGCAGCTGTGCCCATGCCGTCTCGCCGAGCAGCGTGCGGAAGCGGATATCGCCGATTTCCGCCCCTGCGGTGACACCGCCGGCCGGTGGCAGCTGTGACGCGCTTGGAGCCAGCTTGCTGCCTGAAGCCAACGGAGCGGCCGCCAACGGGCGCTTTTCGAGTACCGACATGGCACCTCCCCCACTCAACTCGTCCGCGTTCCACGCGGAGCTTTTCCGCCGGCCTTGCCGACGAACCTGGCGACAGTGCCGCCCATGCGGATCAGCGCCATCAAGGTCGACGCCGGCAATCGCATTATCTCGTTGAAGCTTCGGTCGACGGTTTCGGTGAAGTCGAGCATGGCTGACAACCGCTTGCGTACACTCGGTGCCACAGCGGCATCGCTCTTTGCCTCGGCGAGACACGTGCGCAGTACCGCGATCGCGGGGTCGATCTCCCGCGCCTTGCGCGCCTCGGCGATGCGCCGGACCATCTCGAACACGTCGGCCTCGGCCTCGTAGAAGTCGCGCCGGTCACCCATCGTGTGAACGCGCCGGATCAGGTTCCAGGAAACCAGCTCGCGCAGGCTCGTCGAAACATTCGAGCGCGCCATGCCAAGCCGCTCGGCGATCTCCTCGGCCGTGAGCGGAGTATCGCTGAGGTAGAGCAGCGCATGGATTTGCGCCACGGAGCGATTGACACCCCAGTTGGAGCCCATCTCACCCCAGTGAACGACAAAGCGCTCGACCGGCCCGGGCAATAAATCGGTTCTTACGTTAGTTTCTGTCATGACAGAAATTAGTGACTGCAGGGCGTGATTGTCAATAGGCGAACGAGGCTGTTGCCGGGATTTTGGGCAGTCGCTCGCCTGCTATTGAAGCGCAGTGCACCGCATTGGCCATGTCGCCAAGGTCCCTGCAGTGCTACGGTCGAACGTCGATGCATCGTGAATTTTTCGCGGAAAGACCGGCGGCCTAGTCACGTGACGAGGCCGCTTCGCGCAGGAACCGTGCCGCCCCCGCACGCGTTACTGCCTTCGCCAAGAGGAATTCCAGACATGCTCATCAATTACGGCTGCGAGATCACTATTTCGGTCCCCAAAGCCACCCCCCTGATCTGTCTGCTCGATGTTCATCCCGAGCGGCGCAAGGACATCAATTCCGAAGCCCCGTTCCAGGCATTTCCGCCGACACCGTCGATGACCTACCTCGATGGCTTCGGGAATCAATGCCGGCGCCTGATGGTGCAACCGGGCGATCTCACCATGCGTCTTGGGGGTTCGATCCTCGACAATGGCAGGCCTGACGACGTGCATCCAAATGCCCGCGAGGTTCCGGTCGAATACCTGCCACCTCACGTGCTCACGTTCGTGCTGGGTAGCCGTTATTGCGAGACGGATCGGCTCAGCCAGATCGCGTGGGACCTATTCGGCGGGATGCGGCCCGGTTGGAGGCGTGTTCAAGCCATCGCCGACTTCGTCCACAATCACCTGACCTTTGGCTATGAGCATGCGCGATCAACGCGCACGGCGCTTGAGGCATTCGAAGAGAAGAAGGGCGTCTGTCGCGACTTCGCCCACCTGATGATCACCCTGTGCCGATGCCTCAACATTCCGGCGCGGTACGTCAACGGCTATCTGGGCGACATCGGCATCCCGCCCGATCCTGCCCCAATGGACTTCAGCGCCTGGACGGAGATCTACCTCAATGATCGCTGGTACACGTTCGATGCGCGTCACAACAAGCCGCGTATCGGCCGCGTTGTCGTGGCGCGGGGGCGCGATGCCACGGATGTGCCGCTGATCAACAGCTTTGGGCCGCACACGCTGAATTTGTTCAAGGTGTGGACGGACGAGCAGGCTTTGCAGCAGCGAGCGGTTAGCGCCTAAAATCCTGCTTTCCGGTACTTCCCGGATTTGCCGTCCATTTGCTGACTTGTTTGCGCCACCCCGCTGCGCTTCCTTCCACGCGATATTTCGCGTCGGGAGAACTTCGCGTGGAAAGCCTTTCTGCCGCCGCCGGGCGCCTGCTCAGCAGCCCTGCCTTCAAGTTTTTCCTCATCTGCGGGCTGATATTGGTCCTGACGATCCCGCTGCTTCTGGTCTGGGGGCTAGTCAACGAACGCGAGAATCGAGCCGAGGGTGTACGCGCCAGCGTCGCCAACGAGTGGGGGCGCCCCCAGTATATCGACGGTCCGCTGCTGGTCGTTCCTTACACAGTGAAACGCATTGTCAGCGATGGCGAAAAGCGGGTGGACGAGATCGTCGAGCGGCGTGCGGTATTCCTTCCCAAGTCACTGAAGATCAGCGGCAAGGCGACGACCAAGCTGCTGCACCGCTCGATCTACGACGTTGCCGTTTATACGGGCCTGATCGACTTCGAAGGGACCTTCCAAGCTCCCGATCTGGCCGACGTCGTCGCCAATGTCGAAACAGTGCGCTGGCGCGACGCGGTGCTGGCGGTAGCGATCAGCGATGTGTCAGGGTTGAAGACCGCCGCCGATCTCACCATCGACGGCACAGAGAAGCTGGCGTTCGAGCCAAGCATCGGCGTGTCCTCGGCGCAGGGCGGCGGCATTCATGTGCGGCTCGCTCCCGCGACCGGATTGTTCGAGGTGCCTGGCGGCGGCTCCGACGCCCCAGTCGCCGGCATCAAGGGTTTCAACTTCAAGTTTTCGCTGACCCTCAACGGCTCGTCCGAGCTGACCTTCGCGCCAGTTGCCCAGGCGACGGTCGTTGAGCTGACGTCCGACTGGCGCGATCCGAGTTTCATGGGCGCTTTCCTACCGAATGATCGCGTGCTCAACCCCGCCGCGTTTGCCGCCCGCTGGCATATCCCGCATCTGGCGCGCAGCGTTCCGCAGTCGTGGAGCCTGGCAGAGCAGCCGCTGGAGCGCATGAAAAGTTATGCTTTCGGCGTGCGCTTCGTCGTGCCGGTCGACTTCTACCAGCTGGTCACCCGGGCTGCGAAATACGCGATGATGTTTCTCGCCACGGCGTTCATGGCGGTGTTCCTGCTGGAGATCAGCTCGCGACGGCCGGTCCACCCGGTGCAATACTTATTCGTCGGCCTGACGATGATCTTCTTCTATGTGCTGCTGCTATCACTCGCAGAGCAAATCGGATTCCTGCGCGCCTATATCCTCGCTGCAGCGGCGACGGGCGGCCTGATCGCGACATACGTTGCGAAAGTGCAGGAGAGTATTGCCAAGGGTGCAGTGATGGCCGGCGTTCTGCTGCTGCTGTACGGGCTCTTGTACATGATCCTGCAGCTTGAGGATTACGCGCTGATCGCCGGCGCCATCGCGGGCTTCCTCATGCTGGCGATCGTCATGTTCGCGACGCTCAACGTCGACTGGTCGGGAAAGACGCGCGAAAAGCGCTGACGGCTTGAGCCTGGAGCGGTGCGCCCACCCCGCTTTCCGGAAGCACTCGAGATCTCCGCGACCGCGGATGTTCCAACTGGAACAGCGCAGGTGGCGGAGATTTTCATAAAAATTCTCCCACCGACGCGTCGCCATTTCCGGCGCGACCAGTTCCAGGGAGAGTCCTCATGAGCGCAATCAACGAGCAACTATCCGTCGATCCGCCACCGCCGTTTCGCGGCCATCCGTTCGGTGGCCTGACGCGAGAGAATCGCGGCGCGCTATCATCCAGCTCGTACGAGCTTTCGGTGCAGTCCGATCGCGCGGATAGAGCGCGCGCAGCCGAAGACATCGGCGGATTCGACTTCCATCTCGGCGTCTACGCCAGCTTCTGACATCGCGGCAACACACGACCGCGTCTAGCACGGAGTTCGTTCCATGAACATCATGCCCCAAGCGATGAACAAGCTGCGCGCCAAGCTCGACCGCAACATGGTCGCCAGCCCGTTCTCGTCGCTGCCCGAGTTCAAAGTCATCCGGCAGCACGAAGCCCTCGGATCGCTGCTCGGCATCGCCAATCCGTTCTTTCGCTCGACCGAGGGACCGAAGGGCCGCCACACGCTGATCGACGGAAAGCCGGTGCTGAATTTCGCGTGGTGCGATTATCTCGGCCTCAGCCAGCATCCGGAGCTGATCGCGGCGTCAAAGGCGGCCATCGACACGTATGGGACCTCTGTGTCGGCGAGCCGCATGGTGTCGGGCGATACACCGCTGCACCGGGAGCTAGAAAGCGAGATCGCGTCGACGATCGGCGTGGAAGCGGCGCTTGTGTTCGTCAGCGGCCATGCGGCGAATGTGTCGACCATCGGCACCATCATGACGCCGGACGATCTCATCGTGCACGATGAGTTCGTGCACAACAGCGCCGTCGTCGGGATGCGGCTGTCGGGCGCGACGACGAAGAGCTTCCGCCACAACCGGCTCGATCAGCTGGAGGCCATCCTGCGCGAGGAACGCTCCAAGTATCGCAACACGCTCGTCGTCATCGAAGGGCTTTATTCAACAGAGGGTGACGTGCCCGACTTGGCGCGCATCGTCGAGCTGAAGGAGCGCTATGGCGCGTGGCTGATGGTCGACGACGCGCACGGGTGCGGCGTGCTGGGGCGGACAGGCGCGGGCCTCGCCGAGCACAGCGGCGTCGGCGGCGACAAGGTCGACATCTGGATGGGCACGCTCAGCAAGGCCTATGCCTCGTGCGGCGGCTATATCGCCGGCAACCGCGACCTTATCCAGGCGCTGCGCTATTCGGCACCCGGGTTCGTATTCTCCGTGGGATTGCCGCCGAGCATGGCGGCGGCTGCCTTGACAGCGCTGCGCGTCATCAAGCGCGAACCGCACCGGGTGGCGCGGCTGCACGCCAACGGCGCCTACTTCCTGCGCGAGGCTAAAGTCCGTGGGCTAGAGACCGGGCGCGCGGCCGGCATCGGCATGCTGCCAGTGATCGTCGGGGCGACGACGCGCGCGGCGAAGGCCGTCAGCCAAGTGCTGCAGCAGGGCGTCAACGCTTCGCTGATCATGGCGCCCGGGGTGCCGGTCAACGGAGCGCGGCTGCGCTTCTTTCTCACATGCGAGTTCACGCCGGAGGAAATCAGCCACGCGCTGGACGTGACGCAGAAAGTTCTCGCACGGTAGCGAGACGTAGGCGCGGCGTCGCTCAGGCGAGTAGCTCGAGCGGCGCCGTCGCTGGCGCAGCCGTGTGGCCCTGTACCTCGTAGCCGCGCGCCACCAGGCGGCCGGCGGCCGCGTCGGCGACCATGGCTAGGCGCGTATTCCAGTTGAGGATCGGGCGCGTCAGCCAGGCGAAAGTCGGGTCAAGCTCCGTCGAGACGCCGTGCATCTGGCAGGCGCGTCCTGCACTATCGACGCCGCGCGTGTGCCCCCGCCAGCCGGGCGCCTGCCAGTGGTTGGCGACAGTGTTACAACCCTCGTGCACGTGGGCATCCGTCTCGGTGCGCTCGATGACCGCTGTCTCCGACGGCTTGATGCCGGCAAGGGAAAAGATGGCGGGCGCTGCGATGGGCCGATCGGTGAGCATGCGCTTGGCCTCGGCGAAGGACCCCGCCGTCTCGAAGACCTCGCGCAACAAGTGGGCGGGAGTGACGTGGTTCATACGCCAGACGCGATGGCGGTTGACGGCCCAGTCGAGATGATAGTTGCCAACCTGGCAGCGCATCGGGGCCTGATTGAGCGCCGCGGAGAAGCGGCCAGGGGCCATCGCCTGCAGAACCCCAGTGTATCCCGGCCAGGTCAGGGTCACGAACGGTCCCGCTGCGCCAGAGACGCGCGCTGCAATGACGTTGCGGCCAAGGCCGTGGGTGATCCAGTCGAGCACGCGTACAAGGCGGGCACCGTTGCCATCGGGCGAGGGACCAACGCGGCATGTGCACCCCCACTCGTAATTGACGGAGAGAAAATAAGCGCCGGGGCGGCCCAGGCGCGCGGCGATGGCGTCGATCTCGCCGAGATAGGTGCTGCCCTGCTTGGCCAGCCAACGGCGCGACACGGCGTCGAGGGCGCGGAGGGCAGAGCGCGGCACGCCCCGGGTCGCGCCATCGATGAGGGCGTCTGCGCGGGCCCCTTCCAGTTCCAGTGTCTGGAGTGGGAACTCAGGGCCGACATCATGGACGGGGATCCGCCGAGAGGGTTTCATCCATCCATTCCTTTGCGTCGATTCCCGCTCAGCTGCTCAGACCCGCCGATACTGCCGGTCCTGGCGCCACGATAGAGTTGGCGACAGACCGGCATTGGAATGACGGGTAAAAATCTGCATTCTATTGGCGACCATTTCATGTTCGGAGTACGGTGCCTTGGTTAATGGAATCCAGCCCTCTGTTAAACTCGCTCCGTGGGGCCAATACCGCCCGAAATTCCTTGCATCATTATGCATCTCGGCTTTGCGGCAGCGGATTGCACGTGGCGCCATAAAAATACCGGTGCGCAGGCTTCTCAGGCACCTCAGCCCCCAATATGACATCGAGGTTGACGGGCTGAAACTTCGCTGCAGGATGGATGATAACTACACTGAGCAAATGGCGATAGAACGCAGCGGACACAACAACCGCGTCGGCATCGATCTCATCACCTCCTATTTGAAGCCAGGCGACGTCTTCGTGGATATCGGCGCCAACTGCGGGCTATACGCACTTTTCGCGGCACGAGCCGTTGGCCGCGCGGGGCGCGTGGTAGCGGTCGAGCCGCTGCCGGAAATGCTGACGCGACTTAGATTCAACGTTGTGGCAAACGGCTTTAGCAACGTGTTGATCTTTGAGACGGCCGTCGGCGCGACGCCAGGACAGGCGGAAATTCACATCAGCAAT
>JBAZYB010000092.1:2338-14758 GCA_041659545.1 Hyphomicrobium sp. | reverse complement strand
AATCGCCACGCTTGACGCTGTATCATGCCGCCCGCACACGTTCAGCGACGGCGCTGTGGATGCTCGAGGAACTGGGTGAGCCGTTCTCCGTCGAGCTTTTGCAGCTACGCAACGGCGATCAGTACAAGCCGGCCTATCTGGCCATCAATCCCATGGGCAAAGTGCCGACACTCGTCGACGGCGATACGGTCGTGAGCGAGGTATCGGCCATTTGCTGCTATCTGGCCGACGCGTATCCGCAGGCGGGTCTTGCCCCGCCGGTGCACGATGCGCGGCGCGGGCCGTATCTCAAGTGGCTGTTCTATGGGCCGAGTTGCGTCGAGCCGGTCATGATCGACAAAGCGCTTGACCGGTCGCCGGCGCCGCGCACGACCTCCGGCTGGGCCGATCTCGATACCGTTGTCTCGGTGCTGTGCGATGCGACAGAGAAATCGGCGCCCTACCTGCTCGGCTCTGACTTCACGGCTGCCGACGTGGTGATCGGGTCAACACTGCGTTGGGGCATGCAGTTCAAGCTCTTGCCCGAGCTTCCCGCCTTCGTCGCTTACGTCGATCGGCTGAAGCAGCGCCCAGCGTTGCAGCGACAGATGCAACGCGATGAGGCGTTTGCGCAGCAGACAAGCGGATGAAAATGGTTCCGTTGTGCGCCGACTTGCGGCATCGTGGTCGGCGTTCGGCCATTTGCATTGGCGCAAGAAATGCTGCCTGACGACGTCTTCCACTCTCGGCTTCAATCGACGATCACCGCCTTGCGCTACTGGGCGCCGTCGATCGCCGATGCCGCTCGGGTCCAGGAGACGGAAACCGGCGACTACTGGCGCATGCTGGTCACGCCGAAGGTGGCCAGCGGTTGCCCGTTCGAACTGATCCTGCACGCCGATCAGCACTACGATCTGGCGATCGCGGAGCAGACTTACGAAAGGCGGCCGATTGAAACCTTCGACTGGTTCATTCCGCTGGCGATGGCGGTGGCCGACGGCAACGTTACCCAGCGTCGCTGGATCAGCCGACTCACGGGGCTGGAGCGCAGCGTGGAGACGCTGGTCGTGCTCCCCAATGGCGGGCTCTGGCGCGAGGGGCGCAGCGAGGGGCCATACACGGCGCCGTCGCTCGACGACGATGGCACCGAGGTGCGCGAGCGGCGCTTTCTACCTTATCGACGGTAGAGTTTTCCTGCGCCAGCGCCTCCCCTGAGGGGAGCCGGCCGCCGACGCGTGACGCGACAAGCTAACCCTCAGGCCGTGGCTTTGGCCGAGAGAGCCGGCAAACGTTTCACGGCGGCAATCTCGGCGCCGAGCTTGGCGATGCGCTCGATCGCTTCGGGCAAAGTCTCGGCCGTGACCTGCATATGATGCGCATTGGCGTGCACCAGCGTCACGCTGTCGGCCATGATGCCGACGTGGCCCTTCCAGTAGATCAAATCGCCGCGCTGCATGCCCTCGAGCACGTCGGGGATCTCCACCAGCACGCCCACCTCGGCCTGCTGCATATCCGTGTCGCGCGGCGCCTGAATACCAGCGGCGGCCAGCGACATCTGTACGAGGCCCGAGCAGTCGATGCCCAGGCGCGTGCGTCCACCCCAAAGATAGGGCGTGCCGATGAAGCGCTCAGCGACCTCGACGAAGTCTGCAGCCATGGCGTCGATCGGGGCGACGTGGCGGGTAACCACGAAACCGCCGCCGTTGAGCATGACGAAGCGCTCGTCGCCTTCGGCGACACAAAGCTCGGCATTCAAGCTGAGGTGCGTGATCGGGGGAGATTTAATGTCGGGCAGCGGATAGACGAATGTGCCGAGCGAACGCACGCGATGCGTCGGCGCGTCGATATCCTGCGATAGCGCTTCGGCGGGCACGTAGCCGACGTAGCGATCACGGTCGAGCTGGATCCAGGCCCAGCCATCCTTCTCGTCGTAGACGGTCACGCGCTCGCCGAACAGTGCCTCGGTCTCGAAACCAAAGGTCGGCGACGGCGACCGGCGCAGCGGCACGGCGGCGCGCACCACCTGGGCAGGAAAGCCCTCGACGTAGTTCGGCGCGCTCACCTTTCCATAGAGGCTCTCGGCAGCAAGGTCGGGGCGGAAGGCATGGCGGCGCGGGTCGAGGCGCGAGGCTGTCGGCCTCACCTCCATCATTGAGTCATCTTCGAGATCGCTCATGAGCAGACCTCCTTGGCGAGAACCTCGTAGAGGGCGCGTGCAGCTTGCGGCTCGCCGCCGCGCGGGCCAAGAGCATTGCCCACCGGACGCCAACCGAAGATATCGAAATGCGCAAACCGCTGCGCCCTGGGCGCGAAGCGCTGCAGGAAAAGGGCGGCGGTGATCGAGCCGGCGAATGGGGCATCCCAGACGTTGTTCATATCGGCCACGGGACTATCCAGCTTGCCGCGATAGCCCGGCCACAAGGGCAGGCGCCACACGGGGTCGCCGATGCGCGCCGAGGTCGTCATCATCTGGGCAGCGAAGCCGTCGTCATTGGTGAACATCGCCGGCAGGTCGGGTCCCAGCGCGACGCGCGCAGCGCCGGTCAAGGTGGCGAAAACGAAGGTGTTCTGCGGAGCTTCCTCGTCAGCGAGGGCGATGGCATCGGCGAGGACGAGCCGACCCTCGGCGTCTGTGTTGCCAATCTCGACGGTTGTACCGGCGCGCGAAGTGAGAACGTCGCCAGGGCGGAAAGCATCGGCCGAAATGCTGTTCTCGGCCGTCGGGATGAGGACGCGCAGGCGCACATCGAGCTTCTGCGCCATGATCATGTGGGCCAGCGTCAGCACCGCCGCGGCGCCGCCCATATCCTTTTTCATCAGCAGCATGCCGCTCGACGGCTTGATGTCGAGACCGCCGGTGTCAAAGGTGATGCCTTTGCCAACCAGCGTGACGGTGCGCGCACCTTGCTGTCCCCAGACAAGGTCGATGAGGCGCGGAGCGCGCGAGCTGGCCCGCCCGACGGCGTGAATCATGGGGAAGTTCTTGGCCAGCAGATCGTCGCCGACCGTGACGGAAATGGTCGCACCGTGGCGCAAGGCAAGCTCGCGCGCGGCTGCCTCGATCTCAGCGGGACCGAGATCGGACGCCGGCGTGTTGATGAGATCGCGGCCGAGGCGCACCGCTTCGACGGTGTGGAGCGCCAGAGCACGATCTGCGCCTTCGGGCAGACGCAGAGTGGATTTGCACCCGCCGTTGGCGGCAGGCCGTGATTTGTAACGCCTGTAGCGATAGCTGCCGAGCCCCCAGACGATGGCTGCAAGGGTTGGATCGGCGGCAGGGCTTGCCAATCGATAGGAACCGGCAGGCAGGTTCTGCGGCAACTGGCCAATCAGCAGCTCCGATGAGCCGCTCGGCTCACCCGATGTTCCCTCACCTAGTCCGAAGAGAACACCGGCGATGCGTCCATCGGCACCCGGCAGAAGCGTTTGCTGCTTTGCGGCGGCGCAGAAGCCAACGGCCTCGATCCAGGTGCGTTGCTCGGCGGTCAGCGGCAGCTCATCGAGCGGGGTATCCTTGCCCACCGCCCAAATGGGAATTTCGTTTGCACCGGCTCCATCGACGAAGAACTGGTCGTCGGCGGGACTTGGATCGCGCGGCATCATTTCGTCATTCATCGGCGGTTGCTCGCTGCTGGCAAGCCACGACATGATCGGGCATGTATTGGGCGCTTGGCCTCGTGGAATCGAGGGGCACAAGACAGGATCGCGGAGGGCAAGGCAAGAGCATGGCGGCGCATCGGTATCGCTTAGTGATCGGCAACAAGAACTGGTCCAGCTGGAGCCTCAGGCCCTGGCTTGCCATGCGCACCCTGCAACTGCCGTTCGAGGAGATTAACGTTCAACTCCGGCAACCCGATACGAAAGCGCAGATCCTCGAATACAGCCCATCGGGCATGGTGCCGCTGCTTCTCGATGGAGACTTCCCTGTCTGGGACAGCCTCGCAATCGTGGAATACCTGGCCGAACAGCATCCCGACAAGATCGTCTGGCCGCGTGATCGGCTGGCGCGGGCCCGGGCACGGTGCGCTGCGGCAGAGATGCATTCGGGCTTCATGCCGCTGCGCCGCACGTGCTCGATGGAGGTTCTCGCCCGCAACAAGCTCGAACCGGTGCCGGACGACGTCGCGGCCGATGTCAGCCGTATCGTCGCTCTGTGGCAGGCATGTCGCGCCGAATTCGGCCAGGACGGTCCATTCCTGTTCGGCAGCTTCACTGCTGCTGACGCGATGTACGCTCCTGTCGCCTCGCGTTTTCGCACCTATTTCCCGGACCTTAGCGCGTTCGGGGACGATGGGGCGGCGGCGGCCTACGTCGAGACTGTGCTGGACATGCCAGAGATGCAGGCGTGGACCGATGGGGCCCGCGGGCAAGTGGCCGCAATGCCATGATCCTCACGCGATTAACGTCCTCTTAGGCAGGCTTAATCGTTTGCTAAGGAGTGTCTCACAACCTGACGGTCAAAGGACGGAGATTCGGGTCTCGACCCGACATCGTTCGTGCCGCTCAGGGAGACCACAATGGCGTTTGCGACGCATCGGCACTCAGCACGCAGGCTTCGGCAGGGCGGCACTATCGCCGCTTTGACAGCGTCGCTGCTGCTTGGAGCATGCGGACAGACCCTCGGCTCGGGCGGAGACCACCTGGCGCTCATCGGCAACGAGCGTCCGGCGCAGACACGCGGACAACGCCCCGACCCGGCGCAGGTAGCCCAGACTGCGGCCCCGGCCACGACCGGCGGGATCAGCGAAGACTTGCTCAAGGCGACCGACTATTGGGGCCAGATCTACGCGAAGGCCCCTCGCGAGTTGGATCCGGCGCTGAATTACGCGCGCAACCTCAAGGCGATGGGCGAGAAGCGGCGCGCTTTGGCCGTGCTCCAGCAGGCCTCGCTCTATCATGGCGAGAGCCGTGAACTGGCTAGCGAGTACGGGCGGCTGGCGCTCGACCTCGACCAAGTCGGCGTTGCCAAGAAATTGCTGGCGATCGCTGACGATCCGGCTCGGCCGGACTGGCGCGTGATCTCGGCGCGCGGCGCCGCGCTGGCGAAGGAAGGCAATTACAACGAAGCCATTCCGTTCTTCCAGCATGCTTTGGCGCTCGCTCCTGATCAGCCGTCGGTGATGAGCAACATCGCCCTCGCCTATGCAATGAACGGCGAGCCATCGCGGGCGGAATCCATGTTGAGGCAGGCGGCTGCCGGCGACACCGGCTCACAGCGGATACGGCAGAACCTCGCGCTGGTGCTCGGGTTGCAGGGCAAATACGACGAAGCGACTTTGGTCGCCGCCCGCGACATGCCGATCAGCAATGCCACCGAGAACTCGGACTACTTGCGCCAGGTCGTCAAACTCGATCCAAAGTCGGTTCCCGGCGCCACGCCGGAGACCTGGGACACGCAGTCGAAGCTCGCCGAGGCGCCCGTTTCCCGCGCGGTGCCTGTTGAGAAGGTCACCCATCTCAGCGCCGGGCCCGAGCCGGATCACGCGGCGGCAAACGATGCCGGGTGGGTCGTGTCGATCCCGGAACCGGCGCCGGAAGGAGAATCTGGAAGCGCGCCAGTGGCGGCGCAGTCGAAGCTGATGTCGGTCGCCGATATGGCGAAGAAGTTCGCGATCGCCGATGCGGAGACACCGAACGAGACGAAGGCGCGGACAAGCCCCGCGATTGGCGAATCGTGGACTTCGCAGCTGGCTCAGACCAAGCGCTGAACCGGGCCGCGGGTGCCGATCGTCGTCAGCTGAACTGGAAGTAGCGCAGTGCGGCTGGGAAAAGAATGATGACGAAAAGAACCGGCAGGAAGAACAAGATCATCGGCACGGTGAGCTTGGGCGGCAACGCAGCGGCCTTCTTCTCGGCTTCGCCCTGGCGAATATCGCGGTTCTCCTTGGCCATCACGCGCAGCGCCTGACCGACGGGCGTGCCGTAGCGCTCCGCCTGGACGAGAGCGGTCGTCACCGCCCTGACACCGGGTAGCCCCGTGCGCTTGCCGAAATTGTCGAACGCCTGTCGGCGATCCTGGAGATAGGACAGCTCGGCCGTTGTCAGGCTGAGTTCCTCGGCGAGTTCGAGCGACTGATGCACGACTTCCTTCGAGACCTTGCCGAAAGCCGCCTCGACCGACATGCCGGACTGCACGCAGATGAGCAACATATCGAGCGCGTCTGGGAAGGCGAGCTTGATCGATGTCTGCCGCTTCTGAATGAGATTCTGAATGAAGACGCTTGGTGCATACGAGCCGGCGATAGCCGCGGCGATGCACATCATCAGCTTGACCAACGGCGGGTAGTCGAGCACACCCAGGACGAACAAGTAAAACGCGGCGCCGATGAAGAATATCGCCGGCGCCGCGACACGGAAAAACATGAAGGCAACGAGCGGAGCCTGTCCGCGCAGGCCGGCACGCTTGAGGCGATCTCGCAGATCGGCCGTATCGAGCATCTTGCGCAGGTTCAACGCGTCGACGATCTGCTGCATGTAGCCGGTGGGTGTGCGACGCAGGCGCCCCTGGGGATCGCGCGAGGCCATCTCGGCCAGACGCTCGGCGCGCATTTTGTCCCGCTCGACCGCCATGGTGCGCATGCGCTGGTTCATGCGGTCCTCGGCGAGGATCGGCATGGCGATCGTCAACACGGTCGCAAAGGCGCAAATCGCCACGAGTATCGTGACGAGGAAGGTCGGGTCGGTGAAAAGTTCAATCAGGTCCATTGCCGGATGCCTTGACTAACGTGCGAGCGTTTGCCTTCTGCTCAGAACTTGAAATTGACCATCTTGCGCATCACCAGGACGCCCATCGTCATCCAGAGGAGGCACGCCAGCAGCGCAAAGTTTCCGGTGCGCGTGGCGAACAGCGGCTGGATGTATTCGGGCGAGGAAAGGTAGAGCAGGAACATCACGGTCGGTGGCAACGATGCCAACACCATGGCCGAGGCCTTGGCTTCGGCACTCAGCGCCTTGACCTTCATCTGCAGCCGGACCCGGTCGCGCAGAACACCCGATAGATTGCCCAGCGCTTCGGAGAGGTTGCCACCTGATTGCTGCTGAATGGCGATGACGATAGCGAGGAACTTCACTTCCGGCAGCGGCATTCGGGTGGTCAGGCGCTCCAGCGCCTCGCCTAGCGGAACGCCGACGCGCTGTTGATCGAGCACCTCGCGAAATTCGGTCGCCAAGGGCTCAGCGCTCTCGCGGGCTACGATCGACAAGCACTCGTTGAGCGGAAGTCCCGATTTCATGCCGCGTACGACGATGTCGATGGCGTTGGGCAGTTCGAGGATGAATTTTGTCTGCCGGCGCGTGGTCTTTCTATTGAGCACCCAGCGCGGCACGCCAAATACGCCGATGACGCCAACGATAATGGCGAGGAACATCCGCGTTCCGCTTTGTGGAAGCAGCATCGTGACCAATAGCACCATCACCGCGCCGCAGACGAAGCTCATCAGCCAGTAGACACGCGGTGTTATATCAACGCCGGCACGGGTCAGCCGAACGCGCAGCGAAACCTTGCTGGCCGCTTTCTGGCGATCCTCCATATCCTTCAAGGTGTCGGTGACGGACTTGCGCCGGGACGCGGCTTGCTCGAGCACGCTCGCCGTTCGCTTGGGTTCGACGATACCCTTGACCCGCGTGACCTGCTCTTTCCCGCCAGAAAAGTACGGGTAGAGAAACGCGTATGCGAGTGCGCTGATCGCCAGCGCAACGAGCAACGCAGGTACCATCGGGACGCCCGCAACCTCAGACATTGGAGTCTCCCATCGGGTTGCCGTTCTCGTCCAGCACCTCCGCCGATGCGAGAGCTTCGGCCAGCTTTGCCTCCTGTCCGTAGTAGAGGGCGCGCTCCCAGAAGCGCGGCCGGGCAATGCCTGTCGAGCGGTGGCGGCCAAGGATGCGACCGTTGGCGTCCTCACCGGTGATGTCGAACAAGATGAGATTCTGCAGGGTTACGACGTCGCCCTCCATGCCCAGAACCTCGGTGATGTGCGTCACCCTGCGCGAGCCATCGCGAAGTCTGGCCACCTGAACGATGACGTCAACGGAGCCGGTGATCATCTCGCGGATGGTGTGCACGGGCAGCTGAAAGCCGCCCATCATGATCATGGACTCAAGTCGGCTGATCGCCTCGCGCGGGCTGTTGGAGTGGAGCGTGCCCATCGAACCGTCATGGCCGGTATTCATCGCCTGAAGCAGATCGAATGCTTCTGGACCGCGGACCTCGCCGACGATGATGCGCTCAGGACGCATACGCAGACAGTTTCTAACGAGGTCGCGCATCTTGATCTCGCCCTCGCCTTCGAGGTTGGGAGGTCGCGTTTCAAGTCGCACGACATGCGGCTGCTGGAGCTGAAGCTCGGCGGAATCCTCGCAGGTGATGATGCGTTCGTCGTCGGCAATCGAGCCGGTCAAGCAGTTCAGAAGCGTCGTCTTGCCTGAGCCGGTACCGCCGGAGATGAGGACGTTGCAGCGGACGCGACCGATGACCTCCAGGAGCGCCTGGCCTTCGGGCGAGACTGTTCCAATCTTGCAGAGCTGCTGCAGATTGAGACGGTCCCGTTTGAACTTTCGAATGGTGAGCGCCGGGCCGTCGATGGCCAGCGGGGGCGCAATAACGTTGACGCGCGAGCCGTCGGGGAGGCGCGCGTCGCAAATTGGGCTGGATTCATCGACGCGCCGTCCGACCTGACTGACGATGCGCTGGCAAATGTTCATCAGCTGCAGGTTGTCGGCAAAGCGGACGTTGGTTTTCTGAACCTTGCCGGCCACCTCGATAAATGTCGTGTCGGCGCCGTTGACCATGATATCGGCGATGTCGTCGCGGGCCAGCAGCGGCTCCAGCGGGCCATAGCCGAGCACGTCGTTGCAGATGTCCTCGAGCAGCTCCTCCTGCTCGGCAATCGACATAACGACGTTCTTGATCTGGATGATCTCGCTGACAATGTCGCGGATCTCTTCGCGCGCCGAGGCGATGTCCAGCTTGGCAAGCTGCGTCAGATCGATCGTATCGATGAGCGCGTTGAAGACGGTGGTCTTGACGTCGTAGTACTCTTCCGAGTGTCGCCGATGCGGCTCGGGCGCAGCCGATGGCGGCGGCGGCGCAGGCTTGGGCTGGGCGGGCTTATTGTCGGCAGCCGGTTTCGCGGCCTGGGACGCTGGTGCCAGGGGAGCCTGCGGAACGCGACGGGTGCTTGAATCGCTCGAACGCTTACCAAACATGTACTTACCCTAAAGCTTCAGCCTGAACTTCTCGAGAAACGGCGCGAGTCCGGACGTCTTCTTGGCGGATTGAGCGTCGCGCCGATTGCTGATGGACATTGCGATGTCGCGGAACGCGGCAGCGGATTTCGCCTTGCTGTTCAGCTCCTCGATCATCTGTCCGTTGTTGGCCGCCTGGCCGAAGACCTCGCTATCGAAGTCGATAACGCTGATCGATTTGAGACCGATGGCCGCCTCGAATTCCTTGACGCTGATTTCGGGCCGCTTAGGCATGTTGACCATGTTCATCACGAGGCGCGGCTTGGAGTCGTTGCGGCGGAACTGCTGCAGCAGGTCGACGACGTTCTTGGCGTTGCGCAGATTGGCTAAGTCGGGCGCGGCGGTGATGATCACCTCATCGGCCTGCAGCAGGACGCTTTTCACCCAAGCGGTCCAGGTGTGCGGAAGGTCAACGCAGACGTAGGGCACGTTCTGGCGCACCACGTCGATGACCTGGTCGCAACCGTCGACCGATATATCGTAGTCGCGATCCAGAACGACTGGAGCGGCAAAGATGGACAAATGCTCGGAGCACTTGGTCAGGAGGCGGTCGAGCAGTACCTCGTCGAGCCTTTCGGGCGTCGACAGCGCATCGGCGATGCCCTGCATCGGGTCCTGATTGAAGTCGAGGCCAGTCGTGCCGAACGCCAGATCGAGATCGGCGATGACGACGTCCGCGCGCAAAATCTCCGACAGTGCCCAGGCTGCGTTGTGACAAACCGTCGACGAGCCGACGCCACCTTTGGCGCCGATGAATGCGTAAACGTGCCCGACGGGCTCGGTATCGGGGTTGTTGTAAAGGTTGGAGATGGTCTCCATGAGCTGCATCGGCTCAACCGGATCAACCAGGTATTCGCTCACGCCACGCCGCAGCAGCTCGCGGTAGAGCATCACATCGTTCACCTCGCCGATGAGGACGACCTTGGTTCCCGGGTCGCAGTTCTCCGCCAGCCGGTCCAGCTCGGCGACGAGATGATCGCGCGGGAGGCTGCTTTCGAGGATGACAAGATTGGGAGTGGGATTTTGCTGATAGTGCGCGACGGCAGCTTCAATGCCGCCCATGTGAACCTTGACGTGCGCCTTGGCCAAGCGCCGATCCTCGGCAGCGATCTGGATGATCTCCGCAGTGGGGCCGTTCTCGCAAAACGCCTGGATCGAGATGCGCGGAATGGGCCGCGCGCGTGCGGCCGAAATGGGAGCCGCCGCCTCTTCGATCTCAGCCAGGGGAGCACCAACGCCGGCAACCTCCGGCGCGCTCTCAATGGGCTTGGCTTGATTGGACATGATGTCAGGCAACCCTGCTAAACAACATCTTAGTTACTGGTGTCCTTGTTCACGCGCTCGTCGATGCTCTTGCGCGCTCCCGTAGGCTGACCGGTGACGTATTTGCCCCAGACCTGATCGCGCCGCTCGCCCGATCGCGCCGTCTCACTGCGCGGCCCGAGGAGATCGGCGGGATTGGCGACCATGACCGCCAGGTTGCGCTGCTGAGAGCATCCGAGGTTCGGGTAGGGGAGGTTGGTCGGTTCGTTGGCGAGATTGGTCGACCAGTCGCCGCACTGGGGCGGCTCGGCGACGTAGCGCAGGTACGAGACGCGGATGGGCGGGTCGGCCGCGCCCTCGGCGCTATAGGCTTCCACCGAGATCGTCGATTGCTCGAAGCCTTGATCGGTGAGTAGCGCGCGGATCTCGCCGACGGCGTACATCGCTCCCACTTCGTTGCCGCCGCCGCTAGGGACGGATACGACGAGGCGGCTGTTGCCGGAATCGGTCACCCTATAGTGGTCGGCGAAATTGATCAGCTGCGCGCGCTGCGCCGCTGTCATGCCGTGTGCACCACGCTTCACGCGGATCATGTGCGTGGTGGGTTCCTGCGATACCAGGATGGGATGGCGCTGCGAAGAATCAATGAGCGTCCAACCCGCGACCCGCGTTGGATCGTCGGTGGTCTTGCAGCCGGTGACGCCGAGACTGGCCAAGGAAACAAGCAGCAGTTTCGATGCCAGAGAGCGGGCACCGCCTCGACCGGTTGGGCGGATCGCATATTTGATCGTCATGATACGTCTCCAGCCCGATTTCTATTCAACGATGAATCCGTAGTCGCCTTTGAGGTCGCCCACTGGCGCAGGCCGTCCGCCGCCGTAGATGCGGTTGATGTGGCCGAGGAAGTTAGCCTTGCGATCCGTCGGATCGCCTAGGCCGTCTAGAGGACGTGCAAGCTCCTGACGGGCAACCGGGCGCACTAGGTATGGCGTCACGATCACCACGAGCTCCGTTTCGTCGCGCTGGTAATCGCGGCTGCGGAAGAGCGTGCCGAGGATCGGCAGATCCTTGAGGCCCGGGAAGCCGTCGATGTTCTGCCGCGTGTCCTCCGAGAGGAGGCCGGCGATGGCGATGGAGCCACCGGAAGGAAGCTCGACCGTCGACTTGGCACTGCGCTTCTTAAGCGCCGGGATCTGAATGCCCGAGAGCACGACGGCGCCCTGCAGGGTGAGCTCGCTCACCTCGCTTTCAATCTTCAGGCTGATGCGGCCTTCGGAAAGAACCACGGGCGTAAAGGCCAGTCCGATACCGTACTCCTTGTAGGTGACGCTCACCTGACCAAGGCTGTCGACGATCGGCACGGGATACTCGCCACCAGCGAGGAACTTGGCAGGCTCGCCGGAGACGGCCGTGAGGTTCGGCTCGGCCAGCGTTTTGACGAGGCCATCGCGTTCCAATGCCCGCAACGCGCCGCCTACCGCCTGATCGCCCGACTGCCACATGGTGGCCACGCCGGAGTTGCCAAACGCGGTTTGATTGGTTCCGAACTTAGGGCCGCCGTTGAAGAAGCTCAATGCTCCGGTCGCGGCCGACCCTATGGCACCGATGCCAGGCGTCGGCAGCGAACCGAGCGTGGCTGCAGTGAGGGGTAGCCCGTTGGCCGAAAGAACGGCAGTCGAGAAGTTTCCGGAATTGACGAGCGCGCCGACGTTGATGCCGAACTGCTTGAGGATCGTGCGCTGCACCTCGGCGACGCTGACACGCAGCATCACCTGCTCCTCGGCCTCGACGGAGATGAGATTGATGATCGGCTTGCTGCCGTAGACATCGCTGGCATCCGAATTGCTGCCGCCCCCGGCGTCGCCGGACGACTGGTAGCCTCCGCCCAACCCGCCGATGTTGGTGGTGCTCGACGTCGACGAATTGCTCGAT
>JBAZYB010000092.1:0-2328 GCA_041659545.1 Hyphomicrobium sp. | reverse complement strand
CCTGGGCGTTGACCTGAGCGAATTGCGCAGCGATCTGCGCCGCCCGATCGGAGTCGACGGGCGTGCGCACGGTGCCGGTGAGGACGATGGCGCGACCTGCGATCTCGCTGTGAACGTTCGAGCCGGGGATCAAGCGTGAGAGAAGCTGATCGAGCGCCGACAGGTCTGCGCCGATGGCAACATCCAGGGTGAGGATCTGCTGGCCGTATTCATCAAAGAAGAAGGCGTTCGTCTGACCGGTTCCTTTGGCGATAAGGAAGACGCGGTCGGAAGACTGAACGACGGCGTCCAGAACCCGCGGGTCGGAAACCAGCACGTCCTTCAGCGGGATGGGAAACTGCACGACGATCGAGCGACCGACACCAAGGTCAAGTCTCTTCGACAGCGGAAACGCGGCGTTGGCCGGAATACGCATGACGGAATCCTGCCCAGCCTGGCCAGCGCCTGGCCTGCCTGCAGGTCTGCCAGCCATGTCGGCGGCTTGAATGTTGCTAAAGCTGCTGACGACGAAAAACACTGCAGCCATGCCGGTGCGCGCCCACTTCAGGGTCGTTCGCATGTTCGATTACCTTTTCGACAGCCGAAAACTGAATGACGCAACTCAGTTCACGCCGTACGCGCGCGAGGGCACTCCGTAGCGAAGAATACGCACAGTGCTTCCACGCTGATCGTTCATAGCCGCCGTCGGCCCCTTACCCTTGGGGTCGCCGTCGGCAACGCTGCGCAGCGACAGGCTGATCTCGCCCATCGCGTTGGCACGCGCTAAATACTCTGCTTGACGCGGAGTGAGCTCGAGGGTCGCGGTGTTGGCGCTACTCTCGGAGGATTTGGCGCCTTCCTTAGCGCCGATGCTCTGGCCGATGGCCAGAACGCGCACATTCTGGAAAAGCGTGTCAGATACGGCCTCATCCTGGCCGCTCGGATTGCGCTCGCGCCGGGTCACGATGACGTCAACGCGATCATTGGGAAGAATGAGGCGGCCGGCTGCCGTCTCTTCCTTGATCTTCGTCGAGATGGCGCGCATGCCGCTGGGCAGAATTGCGGCGAGGACGCCGCCCTGGCCCGGCTTGATCAACTTGTTGTTTGTTACAGGCTCGCCCTCGAGGATCGGCGCGCGCGCAATGGCGTCATCGACCATCTTCATGCCTGCGTCGCCGCTGGCCTGAGTAATAAAGGAAGGCGTCACAGCTTCGGTCGGCCAGGTCTGCCAGCGGAAGTCGGTCGGCTTGGTGAACTCGCCGAGTGCTATATTGCGCCGGGCCACCAGGACCTCGGTTGCATCTACGGGCACCGAAACCTGCATCGGTGAGCTTGGCGTGCTGACGATAGAGCGCATAAGCACGAAGGCGAGGAGACCGGCTCCACCCGCAATCGCAATGCCTATCACTTGTGCTCGCTTCACAGCCGTGGGGTCCTTTTGCCGAAACCCGAATTCGTGGTCTCCCGACACTGCCTAACAATCGTCAACGCAAAGTTAACTGCCGTCACAGATTGATGCGCAGCAACAATTTAAGCGCTGCCGCTAGCTGCCGAGCAACTGTGGGATGCCCGTGGCCGGGTAGACCATCAGTGCGCCTCCCGTAATCGCCACCCCATAGGGGATGCCGGTGCCGCTGACGTGGAGGCGAAGCGCCCAGTCGGGAAGCGGAAGGGCCGTTGCCGGCATATTCCGATAGGCGAGCATCAGGACAGCCAGTAGCCCGCCGAAGACCGTCACCCAGATGATAAAGGGTGCGAACTGCTCGTAGCCGACCCACAAGCTGGCTGCGGCAAGCAGCTTGGCGTCGCCACCGCCGACAAAGCGGAGTTGGAACAGGACCATGCAGACGACCAACGCCGCGACGCCGATGCCAAGATGCATGAGCATCTGCGTGCCCGGCATGCCGGCAATGGGTGCGACCACTACGAAGGCAACGACAAGCCCGATCGACAAGAGGTTGGCGATGCGCATCGTCAGCACGTCCATCGTTGCCGCGTAGAGCATCAAAAGCGGAAAGACGAACAACAGAGGATAAGCCGCCACCTAAGTTCTCCGAGAGGGTTGCAGCGCCAGCCTCAGATACGCGGGTTAAAAAAAGAGCTGGCCGCAGTTAGGACGAGACGAAAAAGGCCGCCCGGCACTCGCGTGCTGGGCGGCCTCATTCAAACTACGCTCGCATTAGCCTGCCGGAACGACCAGCTTGCCAGAGATGCTCTGGAACATCGAGTTCAGGTTGGTGCCGACTGCGCCGGCGCCGGCGACAATCGCAACGCCGATGAGGGCGGCGATCAGGCCATACTCGATGGCGGTGGCGCCGGATTCGTCGCTAGCAAAGCGAGCAAAGAAGG
>JBAZYB010000091.1:0-14809 GCA_041659545.1 Hyphomicrobium sp. | reverse complement strand
AGGTCGGTGTCGACACGCAGTCCCGCCGCGCGAAGCTGCTCGGCAACCTTAAGCGCGTAGTCGTCCGCATCCGAGACGATCGTCGCCACCACCGCCTGCAGCGGCGACAGCCACAGCGGGAAATGCCCGGCAAAGTTCTCGATGAGGATGCCCGTGAACCGTTCCAGCGAGCCGAACATGGCGCGATGGATCATCACCGGCGTTTTCTTCTCCGAGTGCTCGTCGATGTAGAAGGCGCCAAGACGCCCCGCGAGGTTGAAATCGACCTGCGTCGTGCCGCACTGCCACTCGCGCCCGATGGCATCCTTCAGGACGTACTCGAGCTTCGGCCCATAGAACGCACCCTCGCCCGGCTGCAGCGCCGTCTTCACCCGACCGTTCGACTGCCGCTTCACCTCCTCGAGCACATCGCCGAGCGCCTTCTCGGCCTTGTCCCACAGCTCGTCGGCGCCAACGCGCTTTTCAGGACGCGTCGAAAGCTTGATGAAGATGTCCTCGAAGCCGAAGTCCTTGTAGATCGACAGCATCAGATCGTTGATCTTGAGGCACTCCTCCATGATCTGATCTTCGGTGATGAAGATGTGCGCGTCGTCCTGCGTGAAGTGGCGCACGCGCAGCATGCCGTGCAGCGCGCCCGACGGCTCATAGCGATGCACCTTGCCGAACTCGGCGATCTTCAACGGCAGGTCGCGGTAGCTCTTCAGCCCGTGCTTGAAGATCTGTACGTGCCCGGGGCAGTTCATCGGCTTGCAGCAGAACACGCGCTCATCGGGGAGCGTCGTCGTAAACATGTTCTCGCCGTAATTCTCCCAGTGCCCGGACAGCTCCCAGAAGTGCTTCTCCATCATGTCGGGAGAGTTCACTTCTTGGTAGCCAGCGGCATCGAGACGGCGGCGCATATAGGCGATCAGCGTCTGGAACAGCGTCCAGCCCTTGGGATGCCAGAAGACCGAGCCCGGCGCTTCTTCCTGGAAATGGAACAGATCCATCTCGCGGCCGAGCTTGCGGTGGTCGCGCTTCTCGGCTTCCTCGAGGCGATGCAGGTACTCCTTCAACTCGTCCTCGGTCGCGAACGCCGTGCCGTAGATCCGCTGTAGCTGCGGATTGTTGGCATCGCCGCGCCAATAGGCGCCGGCGAACTTCATCAGCTTGAAGGCCTTGCCGACCTGACCCACGCTGGTCATGTGCGGGCCGCGGCACAGGTCGAGCCAGTCGCCCTGCTTGTAGATCTTCAGGTCCTCGCCGGCCGGGATGGCATCGACCAACTCGATCTTGAAGTTCTCGCCCCTATCGCGGAAGAATTTCTTCGCCTCATCACGCGACCAGAATTCCTTCGTGAACGGCGCGTTCCTGGCGATGATCTCCGCCATCCTCTTTTCGATCTTCGGAATGTCTTCCGGCTCGAACGGCTGCTGCTTGGCGAAATCGTAGAAGAAGCCGTTCTCGATCACGGGGCCGATCGTCACCTGCGTGCCCGGCCACAGCGATTGCACGGCCTCGGCCATGACGTGCGCGGCATCGTGCCGGATCAGCTCCAGCGCCTCGGGATCGGTACGCGCGACGAACTTGATCGTCGCGTCCTCGTTGATGGGATCGGCCAAGTCGGCCAACTTGCCGTTGAGGCTCACAGCGACCGTGCGCTTGGCCAGCGACGGCGAAATCGCCTTGGCGACGCTCATGCCCGAGGTGCCGCGCTCGATCTTGCGCGTTGCTCCATCCGGGAATGTCAGAATGACCTGGGGCGCCTTGGAAGATGAATCAGGCGCAGAATCGGGGCCCGTGTCGGCCATAGTCCTCTCCTCTCAATCGCTGCATACCAAGCAGGTAAGATGCGAGGCGTATGTGCGGCGCCGAGAACGCGATGTCAAGCGGAGCAGTTAACGGCGCGCGCGTTCAATTGAGGGCGACGTGCCTGTGATGCGCTGATAATCGCAGCCCCCGGGGAGCGTTACGCAGGAAGCGACGCACTCACTTCTTCGGCAGCTCGAGGCCCATTTCGCGGTAACGCTCCGGATCATTTTGCCAGTTCTCGCGCACCTTCACGAACAAGAACAGATGCACGGGTCGCTCGAGCATTTCGGTGAGCTCGCGGCGGCTGTCCATCGACACCTGCTTGATGGTCTGCCCACCCTTCCCGAGCATGATCGCCTTCTGCCCGGGGCGATTGACGAAGATCGTCTGCTCAATGCGCACCGATCCGTCCCGGCGTTCGGTCCACTCGGTCGTCTCGACAGTCGAGGAGTAGGGGATCTCGTCGTGCAGGCGATGGAAGATCTTCTCGCGCGTGATCTCGGAGGCGAGCAGGCGCATCGGCGCGTCGGTCAAATCGTCGGCCGGATAGTGCCAATGCCCCAGGGGCACGCGAGCGGCCAGATTGCGCTTCAGGTCTTCGACGCCATCGCCGGCAATCGAGGAAACCATGAACACCTCTTCGAACCGTAGCCGGCTCTGCAGTTCACCGACGAGGTCGAGCAGCTTGGCCTTGTCCTCCAGCTTGTCGATCTTGCTCAGCACGGCAAGCCGCGGCAGCTTCACATCTGCCAGCTTGTCTAGAATGCCGCTGACGGCCTCGTCGATGCCGCGCACCGCATCGATGACCAGCACGATGACGTCGGCATCGCGCGCGCCACCCCAGGCAGCATCCACCATCGCCGTGTCGAGGCGCTTCTTGGGCGCGAACAGACCGGGCGTGTCGATGAAGACAAGCTGGCTGTCGCCGTCATTGACGATGCCACGTACGGGTACACGCGTCGTCTGCACCTTGTGCGAGACGATCGATACCTTGGCGCCGACCAGCGCATTGACCAGCGTCGACTTGCCGGCATTCGGCGCACCGATAACGGCGATGAACCCGCACCGCTGGCGGATGGCATCGGGAAGGCCGCGCTCTTCGTCGATCTCATTCATGCAGATCTGCTCCAGCCACGCCTTCGCGTTCCAATAGCACACGAGCGGCAGCCTGCTCGGCAGCGCGCTTGGAGGTTCCCTCCCCGCGCGCCGGCGCGCAACCCGCAATCCGCACTTCCGACGTGAAGTGCGGCGCGTGATCCGGCCCCAAACGGCTTACCTCGACGTACTCGGGGAGCGCCAGACCTTTGCCCTGCGCCCATTCCTGCAACGCCGATTTTGCGTCGGGCCCGGCACTGGTCGGCTGCTGATCGTACTGACTACCCCACAGCCGGCGTACCACGCCACGGGCCGCTTCGAAACCGGCGTCGAGGAAGATCGCTCCGAGAATGGCTTCCATTGCGTCGGCCAGGATCGTGCCTTTGGCGCGTCCGCCGCTTCCCGCCTCGCTGTCCGACAAGATGAGCATCGGACCAATGCCGATGGAGCGCGCCACGCGGGCGCAGGCTTCGCCGCGCACCAGTCGATTAAATCGCCGCGCCAGCTCTCCCTCGTTGGCGCCGGGAAAAAGCTCGATCAAGACTTCGGAAACGGCCAGACCCAGCACACGGTCGCCGATGAACTCGAGCCGCTCGTTGTCGCTCGTCTGTGCCTTGCCGCCGCGCATGCTGGCGTGCGTCAGCGCAACCTCGATGAGCTGCTGGTTCTTGAAGCGATGCCCCAGCGCTTTTTCCAGGTCTTTGTGTTTTCGCGGACGCAGGATCACGTGACACGTTCAATGCAATTCGGGACGCCGAAGGCTTCCGGCGTCGGCCGAGACGGACAGAGCAAACGCTAGCGGACCAGCTTGAAGAAACGGTTCCAACGAATATCGAACGGCCACGACCAGGGGCTCCACCACTGGAATGCACCCGGTTCGTCGACGGCCGCGGAAAAGAAGATGATCTCGGCGCGCCCGATGAAATTGTCGAAGGGCACGTAGCCGACGCCCCATGAGGCGCGGCTGTCTGTGGAATTATCGCGGTTGTCGCCCATCATGAAATAGTGACCGGCCGGAACCTTGTAGGGACCGACGTTGTCGAAGGGCCCGTTCTCCTCAGCGTCGAGCACGGTGTACTTCACGCCGTTGGGAAGCGTCTCCTCATAGGCCGGGATCGGACGCGGCGGACCGGCGTCCTCCTGCGTAACAAAATCGCCAATGCGCTTGCGCGGCACTTCCTGGCCGTTGATGAACACCACACCGCCGCGTACGTCGATCTGATCACCCGGCAACCCGATGACGCGCTTGATGTAGTCCGTGGAGTTATCGCGTGGCAGCTTGAATACGGCGACATCGCCACGTTTGGGCGAAGCCCCGAACAGGCGGCCTTCAAACGGAATGATGTTGTAGAACGAGTAGCGGCTGTAGCCGTACGACAGCTTCGACACGAAGAGGTAATCGCCGATCAGCAGCGTTTCCTTCATCGAGCCCGACGGTATGTTGAAGGGCTGATAGAGGAAGGTTCGCACCACCATGGCGATGGCGAGCGCCTCGATGACGATGAGGAACGTTTCCCCCCAACCGCCCTTCCTGGTATTCGCCGATACGGCCATGCCAAACTCCCGTTGGGACAGCACTGCTATGCGCCCGCGCCGCTATAACCATTTTGCCGACGGGGCGCAATTCGCGCTGTTGTATCAGCCGCCGGCTCGCTGCAGTGCGAAACCTCGGCTGCCTAGCGTCGGTCCCCCTTCTCAGGCAGGCCGGAAATAATCACGATTGCGGCGGCTAGCGGAAAATCATCGGTCAATGTCAGATCGATGCGGGCCTCGTAGCCGTCCGGCACGAGTTCCGCGAGGACCTTTGCCGCCCCACCCGTTAGCGACAAGGTCGGGCGCCCCGAAGGCAGATTTACGACACCCATGTCCCGCCAATAGACGCCATGTCGCAGCCCTGTGCCCAGCGCCTTGGCGCAGGCCTCCTTGGCGGCGAAGCGCTTCGCATAGGATGCCGCACGTTGCGCACGCCCATCCGACTTGCGCCGCTCGACCTCGGTGAAGACCCGCGTCACGAAACGCTCCCCGAAGCGCTCAAGCGTCTTTTCAATGCGCCGGATGTCGATGAGATCGTTTCCGACGCCAAGGATCACGCTGACCTCGCCTGCCGATCCCCGGCCAGTGCTTCGCGTCGCGCCTCGTCCATCAAAACCCGCATGCGCTCCACGGCACGGGCCAATCCACCGAAGATCGCCTCACCGATCAGGAAGTGCCCGATGTTGAGCTCGACGATCTGCGGCAGCCGGGCCACCGGGCCAACCGTGGTGAAAGTCAGCCCATGCCCGGCATGGACCTCAAGGCCAGCCTCATCGGCAAGCCGCGCCGCCAACGTGATGCGTTCCAGCTCGCGGGCCACCCCCTCGGCGTTACCCTCCAGGGCACGCTCGCAATAGGCGCCCGTGTGCAGTTCGACGATGTCGGCACCAATGCGCCGCGAGGCCTCCACGACGCCCGCGTCCGGCTCGATGAACAACGACACCCGCACCCCGGCATTCTTCAGGGCGCCGACGACCCGCTCCAGCCGTGCACCCCCGCCAATGACGTTGAGCCCGCCCTCCGTGGTGCGCTCCTCGCGGCGCTCCGGAACCAGACAGCACGCGTTCGGCAAATGGCGTAGCGCGATTTCCAGCATTTCGTCGGTCGCCGCCATCTCTAGATTGAGCGGACGCGTCAGCTCGTTCTTCAGGCGCGCGATGTCGGTGTCGGAAATGTGCCGGCGATCTTCCCGCAAATGGGCGGTGATGCCATCAGCCCCTGCTTCGACGGCGAGATGGGCCGCCCGCAACGGGTCGGGGTGGCGCCCCCCGCGGGCGTTTCGGATGGTCGCCACGTGGTCGATATTGACGCCCAGGCGCAGGTAGGCGGGTTTACGCATATGGATTGCCAGAAAGGCTAGCGAACAGGGCTGCTAGCAAGATGAAGGATCATTCGGCCGCAGCCAGCGTCCGCTTCATAATACGCAGGCGCCAACCGCGAACGGCATTCCTCGAAACATAGTAGACGATTGCCGCCGTGAGCAGTCCGATCGGCAGACTGCCCGCCAGCATCGGCCACAGCAGTGGCCAGAACAACGACAAGGTGGCGTCGAGGATCTGCGGCGAAGGATCGAGCAGCGCCCGCCAGAGGAGTTGGATGTTGCGCTGAACCGCCGAGGGGTCGAAGGAACCCTCCAGCCCGATCATCTGCAGCCCGGTGAGATACGTCGAGACCCAGATGAACGGCCAGCTCAGCGGATTGCCAACGAACGTGCCGACCATGGCCGCCGGCACGCTGGCCCGCAACGCAAAGGCTAAAATCATCGCAAGCAGGGTTTGCACCCCAAGCAACGGCGTGATGGAGACGAAAGCACCGAGCGCGCATCCGAGCGCGATCTCATGCGGGCTGGCGCGCAGGTTCACCAAGCGACGCGCGGTCCCGCGAAGGTCCGGCTTCATCCCTGCGAACGTCTTCACGAGACGCTTCTGCAACTGCCGTAGACGGTCAAGCACCATACCTGAGAGAACTCCGATCCCCCGCCGTGCCTTTTTCTATCCCGCCTGACAGATTCTCCTATCAATCGAATACTCGCTCAACCTTATTGACGACTGCTTTCTCACGAAGTCCTGTGACGATGTGGTTCAAATGCACCAGATCCAGGACCTCCAACTCGATCCGCATTTCCGTAAAATCGGAAGCACGCCGGACCATGCGGACGTTGTCGATGTTCCCGCCCGCCTCCCCTATCACTTTGGCGATCTGGGCCAGAGTTCCTGGCTCATTGAGGGCCGTGACGCTGATCCGCGCCGGGAATCGCTGTGGGGTGTCCGGATCGACATCCCAGGTCACGTCGATCCAGCCCTCGTGCTCGTATTCGCGCAGCCGCGGCGAGTGGATCTGGAAGATACGAATGCCTTCGCCAGGGATCATGACGCCGACGATGCGGTCCCCCGGAACGGCGCCGCCAGGCTCGAAGCTGACGGGCAGGTCACTGTTAATGCCGCGGATGGCCAGCCCCGTGCCCCTTGGCTCTCCGTCCGTGCCACGGAACTTGAGGCTCATGACCCGGTCGATATTGAACCAGCCATCCTGGCCCTTGGCGCGACCGAAGCGCCGCGTCCGCCGATAGGTCGGCTTCTCAGGCTGCTGCTCGAGCGCCTCGGGGATGGCCGCCTTCAGGACATTCTCAAGCGGCAACTCATTGCGCCCCACGGCCGCAAGGGCGTCCTCCATGGACTTGTAGCCCAGACGCGGCAGCGCCTTTTTCAGCTTATCGTCGGTCAGCTCCTCGCCAAGCCGCTCGAACTGTGACGCGATCAGTCGGCGACCCAGCTCACTGTATTGCCGCCGCACGGCATCGCGTGCCGCACGCCGGATGGCGGAGCGGGCGCGACCTGTAACGACGAGGTTCTCCCAGGCGGGGGGAGGCGTATGGTTCTTGGCCGTCTCGATCTCAACCTCATCGCCATTGCGCAGCTTGGTGTCGATCGGAACGTGGCGGCCGTTGACGAAGGCGCCCACGGCGGCGTTGCCGACATCGGTATGCACCGCATAGGCGAAGTCGAGCGGCGTTGCGCCATGCGGCAAAGCGATGAGCCGTCCCTTGGGCGTGAAGCAGAACACCTGGTCCTGAAACAGCTCCAGCTTGGTGTGCTCGAGGAATTCTTCCGAGTTCGATCCTTCGAGCAAGGTCTCGACCAGCCGACGCAGCCACGCGTACGGTCCGCTCTCCTTCTCCGTCTCACCGGACGGACGCATCATCGCGTAGCCGTTGATGCCATCCTTGTAGATGGCATGCGCCGCCACACCGTATTCGGCGACTTCGTGCATGGCGCGGGTACGGATCTGCAATTCGACGCGCTGATGCCGCGGACCGACAATCGTCGTGTGAATCGACTGATAGTTGTTCTGCTTCGGTGTCGATATGTAGTCCTTGAACCGGCCGGGCACCGTCCGCCACGTCGTGTGCGCCACGCCAAGTACCCGGTAGCAGTCGTCGATCGATTTGGTCACGACCCGGAAGGCATAAATATCCGACAGCTGCTCGAGGCTGATCTGCTTGTTGGCCATCTTGCGCCAGATGGCGTAGGGCTTTTTCTCGCGGCCGTGCACTTCTGCATCGATGCCCACCTCGGCGAGCTTGGCGGCGAGAGCTGCGCGGATCTCCTCAACCAGCCCCTCGTTCGACTGCCTGAGTTCAGCCAGCTTGGCCGTAACGGCCTGGTAGGCATCGGGATGCAGCCAGCGGAAGGCATAATCCTCCAGCTCCTCGCGCATTTTCTCCATGCCCATGCGCGCCGCCAGCGGGGCATAGATATCGAGCGTTTCCTCGGAGATGCGTTGGCGCGACTCCGGCTTCATGTGCTCGAGCGTGCGCATGTTGTGCAGGCGATCGGCGAGCTTGACGAGCAGCACGCGGATGTCGCTGGAGATGGCCAGCAAGAGCTTGCGGAAGTTCTCCGCCTGCTCGGCCTTCTTGGTGACGAGGTCTAGACGGCGGATCTTCGTCAGCCCGTCCACCAGCCTGCCGATCTCGGGACCGAACAACTGATCGATCTCCGCCCTCGTGACTGGCGTATCCTCGATCACGTCATGCAGCAGGGCCGTGACGATTGTCGCGTCGTCGAGCTTCAAGTCGGTGAGGATGGCGGCGACTTCCAGCGGATGCGAGAAGTATGGATCACCAGAGGCGCGCTTCTGATTGCCGTGCGCCTTCATGGCGTAGACGTAGGCGCGATTCAGCATCGCCTCGTCCGCCTTGGGATCGTAGCGAAGAACCCGTTCGACGAGTTCGTATTGCCGCATCATGGGCCGCAGCTCCAAGCGTGACAATCGAGAAATTCGCCGTCATGCGTGGCGACGTCGGGATCGAATTTCTCGACCTTAATCACACTAGCAAGCCTATGACTCCAGTGCCCCTATGCTTGCAAAGCTCGCCGTCCACGTCGCAGTGAACTTTTGGCAAACCCCGCCGTCGGGACGCGAGGTCGCCCGCCCCGCAGGCCGAGCCAGGACACCGCTTATCGGAGTCTTGGCGCCAGGATCACCGGCCGCGGTCGCGGTCACGCTCGCGCGGTCCACCGCTGGGACCGCCGTTCGCCGACGGTTCGGTAGGCGTCATGCTCTCGAGGCCGCGCAGCAGCTGCTCTTCGGTCATGACGTCGACGACGCTGTCGCTCGACTGGTCGTCGCGACCCAGCACCGGAGCACGGCGCTCGGGCGGCAGCAGTGGTGCAGCAGCGGCCTCCGGCTCATCCACCTCGACGTTCTTCTGGATCGAATGGATGAGCGACTCGCGCATATCTTCGGGTGGGATGGTCTTGTCGGCGATCTCGCGCAGCGCGATGACCGGGTTCTTATCAGCGTTCACCGGGATAGTGATGGCGCTTCCATCGGCGATGGAGCGTGCGCGGTGGGCCGCCAGCAGAACCAGCTCGAAGCGGTTCGGGACCTTGTCCACGCAATCTTCTACAGTCACGCGTGCCATGAGCGACACCCCTTTGGGAGCAGGCTGATTGATCGGGAAGCGGGCAATGCGCCGGCAAAACGCGGCCTGACCACCCTGGAATATTTCTAGTCGCATGAAAAATCGTGTGAAGCAAGCCGACAGGCCGCCATTGTCTTCACCCGAGAAGACAACATATCATAATGTGCGCGTCATACCCGTCCGCCAGACTTTTTAGCCTGACCCGCCTTTATCCGGCCACTTCGAAAAAGTGGAATGCCCTCCGACAGTTGCTGCTTCACATTGTCGCTTAAAATTGAGCATGTGTAATGCTTTGCATGCCGCGGAAAATGGTAATCTACCCTCTGCGAACGGCCGGATGCTTCGGCGCAGCGAACCCCTCCCATATGTATTTTCAGCGGCGGTGCTCCAGCCGACGCGCGCGGCTCTAAGGGTGAAAGAATGCATTTCTATCAGCACGAACGCATCGCTCTGTTCATCGACGGGGCCAACCTCTACGCCACCGCCAAGTCGCTGGGGTTCGACATCGACTACAAGCGCCTGCTCGCGCATTTCCGCCAGAAGGGCCATCTCGTGCGCGCCCTTTATTACACCGCACTTGCCGAGGATCAGGAATACTCCTCGATCCGGCCGCTGATCGACTGGCTCGATTACAACGGCTTCACGATGGTCACGAAGCCGACCAAGGAATTCACCGACGCCTCGGGCCGCCGCAAGGTCAAGGGCAATATGGACATCGAGCTCAGCGTCGACGCCATGCGCCTCGCCACCAGCTTGGACCACATCGTCATCTTTTCAGGCGACGGCGACTTCCGCAGCCTCGTGGCCGCGCTCCAGCAGATGGGCAAGCGCGTGTCGGTCGTCTCGACCCTACAAACCCAGCCACCCATGGTGGCCGACGAGTTGCGCCGCCAAGCCGACCAGTTCATCGACCTTGCTGATCTCGAGCAGCTCATCTGCCGCGATCCCGCAACGCGCCCAGCACGCGAGGGCCGCGCCTTCGGCGGTCGCAGCGGCTACGCGCCTCGCGAGGCCGCGCCCTTCCAGGATAACGACGACCTCTCCGAAGAGGTCTAAGGGAAATCGGCCGATGGCCGCTGTGGGGGAACGCAGCTACGTCCCGGAGGCACCGAGGCTTTGCGGACTATGCCCGCGGCTAGTGGAATACCGCGAACAGAACCGCGCCAAGTCACCCGACTGGTACAATGGCGCGGTCCCCTCGTTTGGCGATGAGAAGGGGCGCCTGCTCATCGCTGGCTTGGCGCCAGGGGTGAACGGTGCCAATCGGACCGGACGCCCCTTCACCGGCGACTACGCCGGCGACCTGCTCTACAGCACGCTTCTCAAGTTCGGCTTCGCCCACGGCGAGTACGGCGCACGCCCCGACGATGGTCTGCGCCTCGTCGATTGCATCATCTCCAACGCTGTTCGCTGCGTGCCACCCCAGAACAAGCCAACGCCACAGGAGATCGCCACCTGTTGCGGCTTTCTGCGCCAGCGCATCGCCGCTCTTCCCAACGTCACATATATCGTCGCGCTGGGCCGCATCGCCCATGACAGCGTCTTGTCCGCGCTGGGCTGCCGAAAATCTCAATTCCCCTTCGCCCATGGAGCTGTTCATGAGCTCAACCATCAGCTCACCATGGTCGATAGCTTCCACTGCTCGCGCTACAACACCAATACGCGCCGCCTGACGCCGCAGATGTTCCACGCCGTCTTCGCGCAGGTCCGCGAGCGCCTGCCGTTGCGCGCCGCTTAACAGCCAGCGCCTTACCCCGAGACGCTTTCTTCACGTCCTGCTCGATGCTATCCCAGCGCAGCGCTTACGCTCGTTTCTGCCAGCCCGGAGGCCTCAATGGCTCTTGAAATCGCCCCCGAGAAGGTGGCGCACGTCATCATCAAGGCGCGTGAGTACGACGCCAAAGTCGGCGCCTGGGATGACACACCCGAGGACGGAGACGCCGAGGAAGATCCCACGGCCATCCTCGAGGATTTCACCAACGATCCTACCCGCGCGGAGCTGGCCGGCTTCATCGACCGTCTGAACTACGACGAACAAGCCAACCTCGTCGCACTGATGTGGCTCGGCCGCGGAACCTACGAGAAGGACGAGTTCGACGAGGCGGTGGAGACAGCACGCGCCGAGCGCATCAACGCGACATCGAACTACCTGCTCGGTATTCCGCTGCTGTCCGATTATCTGGAGGAGGGTCTGGAAAAACTCGGCTACTCAGTCGACGACGTCGAGAGTGACGTCCTCTAGAGCGATTCAACTCAGCGGGAACGTCTCTATGGCGCGGTGATTCCGCGCCGCTTCTCATCCAGCCAGTCGAGGATCTCTCGGGCGTGCGTCGCCGGACGTTCTACCGGGTAGAACGCATGGCTGATGTGCCCATCGCGAACCAGCAGAGTAAGGCGCTTGAGATACGGCGCGCCGCCCGCTTCGAATGTCGGAAGCTTGAGCGCCTCCCGCAGCGTGAAGGCTTCATCGCTTAGAAGCGCAAATGGCACCGCAAGGCGCGAGATAAGCTCGCGATGATGCTCGCTAGACTGGCTACTGATTCCGAACACCTCAATGCGCTGTGACCGGAATTTCAGATAGTGATCGCGGAAGCCTTCCGTCTCGGGCGTCGAACCGTGCGCCCCTGGGATGTCGTCCCAACCCGGCGGATCAGAGACCCCCGGACGCCCTGTCCAGGGATACACGTAGACGACGGCCACCCCCCGCCGCTGACACAGATTGACGGTACCGCCGCGACTCGAGGGCAGCGCCAAGTCGGGCCATTCCAGCCCTGCAGCCAAATGGCGAGCTGCGCCGTCATCGGACAACGCCAGCGGGGTCGTGTCAGTCGTCATCCCCTCCGCGCTCTCAGCCAATCAAGCACGTCCCCAGCATTTCGATCGGGTGGAAACACCGGATAGAAAACATGAACGATAATGCCATCCTCGACGATAAGCGCCATGCGCTTCAACAGCGTAGCGCCATCCACCAGCATGACAGGAAGCCGCAGGGCGGTCGTGAGGCGCAGCGCCGCATCCGACAAAAGTGGGAACGGCAGATGCAGCCGCTCGGCCGCCTCGAGCTGATATTGGGTGTCCTGGGTAGAGAGGCCGAACACGCGCGCCGCGCCCGCCGCCAGTAGCGCGCCGTGATGATCGCGAAAGGCGCACGATTGCGGCGTACACCCACGCGCACCGGGAATCGCGTCCCATCCCTCCGGCAGCAGCACCCCGGGCCTGCCGGTCAGCGGATATGCGTAGACGATGCTCACACCGGCCTCATCCGCCAGCAACACGGCAGTGCCGTCCGTTGCCGGTAGGGCGATGTCGGGGATGGTAATGCCGGGCAGGTGACGTGCTGCGCCGTCGTCTTTCGGAGGCGGCAGCAGCGTCCAATCTACCTGGGTAAGATTGATCCGGTCCCCCGAGGTCATCAGCCCTTGTCGCGCAAGATGCGAGCCTTCTCGCGGTTCCAATCCCGCTTCTTGGCGGTTTCGCGCTTGTCGTGCAGCTTCTTCCCCTGCGCCAGCGCCAGTTTCAGTTTGGCGATCCCGCGCTCGTTGAAATACAGCTCGACCGGTACGATGCTCATGCCCTGCCGCTCCACGGCGATAGCCAGCTTGTGGATCTCCTTAGCGTGCAGCAGCAGACGCCGCTTGCGACGCGGCTCATGCTGAAAGAAGCGACCCGCGCCCTGGTACTCGGGGATGTAGGCGTTGATGAGCCACAACCCGCCATGCTCCACCGACGCGTAGCTCTCGCCGATATTCGACTGCCCGCGGCGCAAGGATTTGACCTCCGTGCCCATGAGCTGAAGGCCGGCCTCGTAGGTGTCGGTAAGGAAGAATTCGTGGCGCGCCTGCCGGTTCTCGGCAACGATGCGGCGGCCGCCATCTGTTTTGGCCGCCATGGTCTTTAATACTCCGAAATCCTGTTAGGGGGTCTGCCGCATTACTCGGCGGCGCGCGCCTGAATGAGCTCGACCCGAGCCATGGCCGCGTCGACGATACGCTGCGAAGCCTGCGTGATCGGCGCCATCGGCAGCCGCATCTCAGCCTCGCACAGACCGAGCCGTGAAGCGGCGTATTTCACCGGGCCCGGATTGGCCTCGCAGAACATCGCATCGTGCAGCGGCATTAGGCGATCATGCAGCACCAGCGCCGTCTTATAGTCGCCGGCGAGGCAGGCGTTCTGGAACTCGGCGCACAGACGTGGCGCGATGTTCGACACCACCGAGATGCACCCGTGCCCGCCATGCGCCATGAACCCCAGCGCCGTTGCGTCCTCGCCCGACAACAGGTTGAAGTCCGGTCCCATGGCAAGCCGCTGCTGTGAAGCACGTGCCAAATTTGCCGTCGCATCCTTCACGCCAACGACGTTTTTCAAATCGAAGCAGCGGGTCATCGTCTCGACAGTCATATCGACGATCGAGCGCCCCGGAATGTTGTAGATAACGATGGGAATATCGACGGCGTCGTTGATCGCCTTGTAGTGCTGGTAAAGCCCCTCTTGCGTCGGCTTGTTGTAGTAGGGCGTCACGACCAGCACCGCGTCGGCGCCGACATTGGCGGCATGCTCGGTGAGTTCGATCGCCTCAGCGGTCGAGTTCGAACCCGTACCGGCAATCACCGGCACCCTGCCCTTGGCAGTCTGGATGGCCAACTCGATAACGCGCTTGTGTTCATCGAAGTCCAGTGTCGGGCTCTCGCCTGTCGTGCCCGTCGGCACCAGACCATGCGTTCCTTCGCTGATCTGCCAATCGACGAAACGGCAGAACGCGTCCTCATCGACCTTTCCATTGCGAAATGGAGTGATCAGCGCCGTCAACGATCCCTTGAACATGTGCCCGTTACCCTTGAGCATTCAGCTCTTCATTAGTTTGCGCGTGCCACCGGGGTGAGGGGAAAAGTGCCCTGGCGCCTTGCTGTCGCCGCATCCTGCGGCATGCTTCGGCGCCTTGTCCCTGGCCGGGCAGCTTGATAGCTTTGCCGCGCATTGTTGATGCTGGAATCGCGGCACTCTGTCGAGCGGGACATTAGGACCTTGCTTAGCGCCCCGCAACCCGCCCGGCCGACGTGCCTTTGGAAGGACGGACATTGCCCGAGACCGAGCCAAACCCATTGATCAGCCCCTTTTTTAGCGCCTCGGTGCCAGCCCACCCCCGAACCGGTCGCGGCGGCTGGCTGTCGGCGAGCGCCCTCACCCTTATCTCCATTTGGGCGGCATGCACCCAAGCTCAGGCCACTGAACCGGTGAAGCTGGCTCAGGCCGCCACCAAAGCTGCCGCTGCAATGCAGAAGGCTCCGACCCCACGCGAGCAGGAAAAGAACTTCCTCGACCGCATGGACAAGGTCATCTCACCGCTACCGGACTACAAACTCTCCGACGCCGACACCACCAAGATCAAGGCAGCCATCAAGGCCGCGTCTGGCCACGACGACGCCAAACTCAAGGAACTACAAGCCAGCATTGGTGATCCGGTCG
>JBAZYB010000090.1:0-14915 GCA_041659545.1 Hyphomicrobium sp. | reverse complement strand
GTTGGCGGATGGTACAGTCATTGCCGGAACCGGCCTCGGCGCCACAGGGTCGGCCGTCGGAGAGGTTTGCTTCAACACTGCAATGACCGGCTACCAGGAGATCCTCACCGATCCCTCCTACGCCGGGCAGATCATCACCTTCACGTTCCCCCATATCGGCAACGTCGGCGCCAACATCGACGACACCGAGACCTCCAACCTTGCCGCACGCTCGGGCGTACGCGGCGCGGTCCTGCGGGCCTCCGTCACCGCACCATCAAACTACCGCTCCGCCGAGCATCTCGATCGTTGGCTAAAGGCGCGCGGCATCATCGGCATCTCGGGAATCGACACGCGCGCGCTCACCGCGCGCATCCGCGAACTGGGCATGCCCAACGGCGTCATCGCCCACGAGCCTTCCGGCAAGTTCGACATCGCCAAGCTGAAGGCCGAGGCCGCAGCCTGGCCAGGCCTCGACGGTATGGATCTCGTCCCTGAAGTCACCAGCGGACAGAGCTATTCCTGGGATGAGACGCGCTGGGTTTGGGGCAGCGGCTATGGCCGGGTGGAAAATCCGCCCTACCACGTTGTGGCTATCGACTACGGTTTGAAGCGCAACATTCTGCGCTGCCTCGCCAGTGCCGGGTGCAAAGTGACGGTCGTGCCGGCAACGACCAGCGCCGAGGACATCCTCGAGCGCAAGCCCGACGGCGTATTCCTCTCCAACGGGCCCGGAGATCCGGCCGCTACGGGCAAATATGCCGTCCCCGAAATCAAGAAGCTGGTGGGTTCCGGGCTGCCCGTATTCGGCATCTGCCTTGGCCACCAGATGCTGGCGCTGGCGCTGGGCGCCAAGACGCACAAGATGCGCCAGGGGCACCATGGCGCCAACCACCCGGTCAAGGACGCCACCACCCAAAAGGTGGAAATCACCTCCATGAACCACGGCTTCACCGTCGATCGCGCGACGCTGCCGTCGGACGTGGAGGAGACCCACGTGTCGCTGTTTGACGGCACGAACTGCGGCCTGCAGGTCAAAGGCAAGCCGGTGTTCTCGGTCCAATATCACCCGGAAGCCTCCCCTGGCCCCCAGGACAGCCACTACCTCTTCGACCGCTTCGTCGACATGATGCGCCGCCGCAAGGCCGGTTAAGCCTCCCGCTCCCCTACGAAACATTAATTCTCCCGGGGCTGTCCGCGGGACGCGCCGCCGTTATAGTGTATCGTAACCGGGAATTTTACGCCCTCGGCGTGGAAATAGTTCCCGGAGCACGGTAAGCAAGCGGCGCCGACGGCCATTCGCCCAACGGCACCAGTTAGGGAGGAGTTCGATGCAGCGTTGCGCTATCGTCTGCGCAATAACGGTCCTGCTTGCCGGATCGTCAGCCGCCGACGACAAATGCCGCGAAGCGGTCGCGGATGCCTTCAATAAGCAACGCGCCAAGCCTGCATTCACCGTCTCGTCTGAGATGAAGACGGGCTCCGGAATGGTGCAGATCAACGTCCAGTATCAACCGCCCGACCGGATGCATCAGAAGATCGTGGCGCCGAACCAAGCCCCGCTCGAGACGGTGCTCTATGGGACCCGCGCCTACAGTCGTCAGGGCGGCGCCTGGGAGGAGCTGCTCCCCGCGGTCGCCCAGACCATTATCGCCCAGGTTCGTACTGCCGCCGTCGATCCGCCCAAGGAGGTCGGCAACTTCGATTGCCTTGGCAAGACGATGCTCGACGGCAAGGAATATCTCGCCTATCGCAGCGTCGAGAAACATGCCGATGCCGGCGCCGCCGCCGGAGCGCCCATCCTTCACCGCACGATTTACGTCGACCCTGCGAGCGGACTCCCGGCCGTGAACGTTGTCGCGAGCGAGGAGCCCAATTCCGAGGTCGTCTTCAAAGGCACCTACGCCTATCCGGAGAAGCTCGAGATTGAGGATCACCCAGACGCTCCGCTGGGGAAATTGAGATAGCGCACTAGAACGCCAGTCTGCCGAACAGCTAGGCCGGTCTTCTTGTTAGGCCAGTACTCTTTAGGGAAGTGAAAGATGACGAAGCAGACGATGTGCCGGACACTGACGGCCCTGTGTCTCGTGGTTGCGGTCGCCGCTCCAGCCTACGCCGCCTGCAAGGACGAGGTGGCGTCCGCGCTCGAGCGCCAGCGCCACACCAGCGGCTTCCGCATGAAGACCAAGATGCTCTCCGACCAGGGCCTCGTCGATATGACCGTCGACTATGTCCTTCCCAACCGCATGCGTCAGGTGATCACCTCGACGACCGAACCCAAGCCTGTGGAAACGGTCGTCATCGGCCGCGATGCCTGGTCGCGCGTCGAGGGCGAGCAGTGGCGCCCGCTGCATCCCCAGGTCGCCGACGCCTTGGCTGCACAGATGCAGGAGACGCTCGGTGAGCAGGAGGAAGACAAGCTTGGGGATTTCGAGTGCCTCGGCAAGCAGGCCGTGGCGGACACCCAGTACCTCGCCTACCAGGGCGAGAACGTCGAGCCTGGCCCGGAAAATCGGAGCCCGGACGCCGCCGCGAAGCCCAAACTGCCGGACCGCCCGGTGCGCGTGATCTACGTCGATACGACGACCGGTTTGCCCATGCGCAGCATCTACGCGCGTGCCAACAAGCTTGATAAGCCGATTTTCGAGGCCACCTACAGCTATCCCGCCGACATTAAGGTGGATGCACCGCCATTCCCTGGTGCCGCACCGGAACAGCCGGCAGAAAAGAAGTAGCCTACGCTTCGTAGACCTCACGCTCTCCAGAGCGACTTTACGTGCACCGGCCAAAAGCCGGTGCACGGTTGCGCACGCGCGAATTGGGCTGTAGCCAAAGGCGCCGATCGCGAATAGAAGGCCGCCCCATGCCCAAACGTACGGACATCAAATCCATCCTCATCATCGGGGCGGGACCGATCGTCATCGGCCAGGCCTGCGAGTTCGACTACTCCGGGACACAGGCCTGCAAGGCGCTGAAGGAGGAGGGATACCGGATCATTCTGGTCAACTCCAATCCCGCGACGATCATGACGGATCCGGATCTGGCCGATGCGACATACATCGAGCCGATTACCCCTGATGTCGTTGCCAAGATCATCGAGCGCGAGCGCCCGGATGCGTTGCTGCCGACCATGGGCGGACAGACGGCACTCAACACGGCCCTGTCGCTGGAGCGGTTGGGTGTCCTGGAGAAGTTCGGCGTCGAGATGATCGGCGCCAGAGCTGAGGCCATCGACATGGCCGAGGATCGAAAGCTGTTCCGTGAGGCGATGGACCGCATCGGTCTGGAAAGCCCGCGTGCCGCCATTGCTTCCTCGCCGCCCATCCGTGACGCGGAAGGCCACATCGTCCGCTACGACACGGCCGCAGGCTTTGCAGAGGCAATGCGTCTGGTCGATACCATCGGCCTGCCCGCCATTATCCGCCCCGCCTTCACGCTCGGCGGCACCGGCGGCGGCGTCGCCTACAACCGCGAAGAATTCGAGCTGATCGCCCGCTCCGGCATCGATGCCTCGCCGGTCGGCCAGATCCTCATCGACGAGAGCCTGCTCGGCTGGAAAGAGTACGAGATGGAGGTCGTCCGCGATAAAGCGGACAACTGCATCATCATCTGCTCGATTGAGAACGTCGATCCGATGGGTGTGCATACGGGCGATAGCATCACCGTGGCCCCGGCGCTGACGCTCACCGACAAAGAATACCAGATCATGCGCAACGCCTCGATCGCGGTCCTGCGCGAGATCGGCGTTGAAACCGGCGGCTCGAATGTGCAGTTCGCCGTCAACCCAGCTGATGGCCGCCTCATCGTCATCGAGATGAACCCGCGCGTCTCGCGCTCATCGGCGCTTGCATCAAAGGCGACCGGCTTCCCCATCGCCAAGGTGGCCGCCAAGCTCGCGGTCGGCTACACGCTCGATGAACTCGCCAACGACATCACCGACGGTGCCACGCCTGCATCCTTCGAGCCGACCATCGATTACGTCGTCACCAAGATCCCGCGGTTTGCCTTCGAAAAGTTCCCCGGCTCCGATTCGACGCTGACCACGGCCATGAAGTCAGTCGGCGAGGTCATGGCTATTGGGCGGACCTTCGCTGAAAGCGTGCAGAAGGCGCTGCGCTCGATGGAGACCGGGCTGTCGGGCTTCGACGACATCGCGCTCGAAGGGCTCGGGCAGGGTGACGACAAGAACGTCATCCGCGCCGCCGTCTCCCAGCCAACGCCCGACCGCCTGTTGAAGGTTGCCCAGGCGCTGCGCCTCGGCTTCGACGTCGAGCAGGTTCACGCCTCGTGCCGCATCGACCCTTGGTTCCTCGAACAGATCAAAGACATCATTGATCAGGAAGCACGCGTCAGGGAGCACGGCTTGCCCCAGTCGGCCTCGCAGCTGCGCGCCCTCAAGGCGATGGGCTTCTCCGACACGCGCCTCGCCAAACTCGCGGGCATCAGTGAGAAAGAAGTGCGGATCGTGCGCGGTCTTCTGAACGTGCATCCTGTCTACAAGCGGATCGACACATGCGCTGCCGAGTTCGCCGCGCCGACGGCCTATATGTATTCGACGTACGAGACCGGCCTCGTTCTGTCGGAGACGGGTGAGACCAGCGCCCCCGCGTGCGAGGCCCGTCCATCCGACAAGCAGAAGGTCATCATCCTCGGCGGCGGTCCCAACCGCATCGGCCAGGGCATCGAATTTGACTACTGCTGCTGCCACGCCTGCTTTGCCCTGACGGCGGCTGGCTACGAAACGATCATGATCAACTGCAACCCGGAGACGGTTTCCACCGACTACGACACTTCGGACCGCCTCTACTTCGAGCCGCTGACGGCCGAGGACGTGCTGGAGATCGTTGCCAAGGAGCAGTCGAACGGCACACTTCGCGGCGTCATCGTGCAATTCGGTGGCCAGACACCATTGAAGTTGGCCGCTGCCCTAGAGGATGCCGGCGTACCGATCCTCGGCACCTCGCCCGACGCCATCGACCTCGCCGAGGATCGCGACCGCTTCAAGGAACTGATCGAAAAGCTCGGTCTGCGCCAGCCCACCAGCGGCATCGCCCGCTCGCCGGGCGAGGCGCGTGCTGTTGCCGACGGCATCGGCTATCCGGTCGTCATTCGCCCGTCCTATGTGCTGGGGGGACGTGCCATGGAGATCGTCCATGACGGATCTGAGGTCGACCGTTACGTTGCGCGACTCTCCGCCACGCTCGACCGCCCGTCCGAGCTTGTCGTCTCCGACAAGCGGCCGCTGCTCATCGATCTTTATTTGAGCGATGCGGTAGAGGTCGACGTCGACTGCCTCGCCGACGGCAAGGACACGTTTGTCGCCGGTATCATGGAGCACATCGAGGAAGCGGGTATCCATTCCGGCGACAGCGCCTGCTCGCTACCGCCCTATTCGCTCGCTCCGGCAACACTTGCTGAGATCGATCGACAGACACGTGAGCTTGCCCTGGCGCTGAAGGTTGTGGGCTTGATGAACGTGCAGTTCGCGATCAAGGATGGCGACGTCTACGTGCTCGAGGTCAACCCGCGAGCCTCGCGCACCGTGCCGTTCGTCGCCAAGGTCATCGGCACGCCCATCGCCGCCATCGCTGCCGAGGTCATGGCTGGCAAGCCGCTGGCCGACTTCAAACTCAAACCCGCCCAGCTCAAGCACGTCGCCGTCAAGGAAGCCGTCTTCCCGTTCGCACGCTTTCCAGGGGTCGATCCGATCCTCGGACCGGAGATGCGCTCTACCGGTGAGGTGATGGGCATCGACCACGACTTCGCCATGGCGTTCGTCAAGAGCCAGCTCGGCTCCGGGCAGGTGCTGCCCATGCAGGGGACCGTTTTCATCTCGGTTAAGGACACCGACAAGGACCGAGTCGTGGCCCCGGTGCGCGAGCTCGAGAGCATGGGCTTCAAGATCATCGCTACCCGCGGGACCAAGCGCCACCTCGAGGCCAATGGCATTACCTGCGAAGCTATCAACAAGGTATTGGAAGGGCGCCCGCACATCGTCGATGCCATGAAAAACGGCGACGTGCACCTTGTCTTCAACACGACGGCAGGATCCAAGGCATTGGCAGACAGCAAGGATATCCGCCGGACGGCCTTGCTTCACCATATACCATACTATACAACCGTTGCTGGTGCTGTTGCTGTCACCCGGGCCATTAAAGCCCTGAAGGCGGGGACTTTACACGTTGCCCCTTTGCAAACCTTCGTGACGCACGCATCCTAATCCGTCGGACCGTCGCAGGGCGGTCCTTTCCGCACGTCGAATGCATTGAGCGTCGATGGTCCTGGCAGCGCTGCCAGGCCGAAGGGAGATGTTAGAATGTCGATGGAACGGGTCCCGATGACCGTTGAGGGCTACCGCTCGATTGAAGTGGAGCTTCAACGACTGAAGTCGGAAGAGCGTCCCCGTATCATTCAGGCAATCTCTGAAGCGCGCGCCCACGGCGACCTCTCCGAGAATGCCGAGTACCACGCCGCCAAGGAGCAGCAGGGTTTCAACGAAGCGCGCGTGGCCGATCTGGAAGACCGCATCAGCCGTGCCGACGTCATCGACACGTCGACGCTGTCCGGCAACACCATCAAGTTCGGCGCCACCGTCACCCTGGTCGACGAGGACACCGACGAGAAGGTCAAATACAAGATCGTCGGCGACTTGGAGGCCAGCGTGAAGGACGGCAAGATCTCGATTTCATCGCCCATCGCCCGCGCCCTCATCGGCAAGGCCAAGGGCGACAGCGCCGAGGTCACGACGCCCAAGGGCTCCCGTTCCTACGAGGTCCTCAAGATCGAGTGGAAGTAGGCCCGCAAGGGACCTGAGACTTTGGCCGGGGGCTGCCTAGGCCTCCGGCGATCCGGCCGCTACTTCTCCGGCACAGTGATTGGCACGCCCGGCTCGCGCTTGGCGCGCCGGATGGTGAGGAACGTCTTCACGCTGGCGACGTTGGGCGCCGCCGTAAGCTCCTCCAGCACGAAGTTCTGAAACGCCGGCAAGTCCTTGGCGACGCATTTCAGCATGTAGTCGCTCTCGCCCGACAGCATGTAGGCCTCGCGCACGATCGGCCAGCCGAGTACCCGGTTCTCGAAGGCTCGCAGTTCCGCTTCGGCCTGGTTATGCAACCCGACCATCGCGAACGCTGTCAGCGCGAACCCCAGAACAGCCTCGTCGACCAACACCGTATAGCCCGCAATCAGTCCTGCCTGTTCCAGGGCGCGCACACGACGCAGGCATGGGGGAGCGGAAAGACCGACCCGCGAGGCGAGGGCGACGTTCGTCAGGCTGCCGTCCGCCTGCAGCTCTTTCAAAATGCGCCAGTCGACGGGGTCCAGGCGCACGGCCATGGCGATCAGTTCTCCACGGGGAATGCATTCGGCGCCATTGGCGACGTACTGGTGCGCGACGTTGCACCAAGCGCTCTGCTTTGGCTAGCGTCGGCCCGACGGCTTCCACCCCAATGCCCCGCCCAATGCGGCGCGATGAGGGGTGGACACAACGCAAGCCATACCGGCAAGCTTCCGGCCGCGTGCATATCGATCGGTCGGCGCCTAGTGGAACGGGCTCCATTTCGGCCGGCTACGAGGGAATGGCCTTGGTGATGCAGAAGCCGGTCAACGAGGAAACGTCGATCCTCACGGCGGGAGGCACGCTCTACACGCCGCAGCTTTCACCAGCTGCACGCGCGCGCCGTTGGGCCGAAATGGCGCTGCTCTACCTAGCGGCACCCTTCGCCGTCGACGCGGCCGTGCACGATCGGGGCATCCCCGTCTTCATCGCCTTGTTGCCCGTGCTTGCCATCATCCTGCTGTTCCTCGCCCTCGACCGATCCTTCTCCTTGCGCCGCGAGCTGACCCGCGGCTTCTCGCTGGCGCAGCTGGCCTCGATCCTCGTCATCTTTTCCCTCGGCGCCGCCGCGACGGCCTATTATGTGGCGGAGTATCAGCCGGCGCATTTCCTCGAGTTGCCGCGCAACCGGCCCGAGACATACCAGCGCATCATGCTGCTCTATCCGTTGATGTCCGTCGCCGCGCAGGAACTGGTCTACCGTACGTTCTTCTTTCATCGCTACGGGCTGCTCTTCGGAAGCACCTGGTGGCTGGCGATCCTGCTCAATGGTCTCCTGTTCGGCCTCGGCCACATCGTCATCGGCACGCCTCTCGCCATCTACGGGACAATGGCAACGGGCACGCTCTTTGCTTGGCGTTATGCGATGGCGCGATCTTACTGGGCAGTCTTCATCGAGCACACGCTATGGGGCTGGCTCGTCTTCACCGTAGGGCTCGGCCGCTACTTTTTCACCGGCGTGGGCATCCTCACCTGGCGCTAGCAACACTGCGAGGTGACGGCCGCCAGGCACGCGGCTAAACCCTTCATCGAGACCCTTACCAGCGAACCGCCCTAAGGCGCACGGAGCAGGCAATGTCGGACGCGAGCGCCCCGCTGAAGGGACGCACATGCTGGATCATCAGCGACGGGAAGGCCGGCAACGATGCGCAATCGCACGGTGTGGCGCAGGCGTTGGGCGTTGACGTTACGGTCAAGAGCGTGTCGCCCATCGGTATTCACAAGCTGCTATCGCCGTGGATCGGCGTCGCACGGCGTGAGCGCTTTGGCGAGCCTGGTAGCACGTTTGCGCCGCCCTGGCCCGACATCGCCATGTCCATCGGCCGGCTGACAACGCCGTATCTGCGTGAGCTGAAGCGCCGCTCGCCAGACACATTCACCGTCATCCTGCAGGACCCGAAAGTGTCGCTGTCGACGGCCGATCTTTTCTGCGTGCCCGAGCATGACCGGCTGCGGGGACCCAACGTCATCACCACACTCGTTGGACCGCACCGCTTTCGCAAGCAGCGTCTCGAAGCCCTGCGTAACGACATGCCTGCTGCCATCGCCGCGCTGCCGCAGCCGCGCGTTGCCATCCTGCTCGGCGGTTCGAACGGCGATTACACCTACACGCCGGCAGCGCTGGAGCGTCTCGAGCGCGCCATCACAGCGCTGGGCAAGTCCGGGGCGGGACTGCTCATCACGCCTTCACGGCGCAGCGATCCTGCCATCGTCGTCGCGGCACGCCGCGCCAGCGCACCGTTCCCACACCTGTTCTGGGACATGACGGGCGACAACCCCTATCCAAGTTTTCTTGCCTGTGCCGATGCCTTCGTCAGTCCCGCTGACAGCGTCAACATGACGGGCGAGCCCTGCGCGACCGGCCGTCCCGTGTATGTGTTTTATCCAGACGGTGGTTCACCGAAGTTCGCTCGGTTTCACGCCGCGCTTCAGCGTCATGGCGCCACGCGGCCATTTCCAGAGGCATTCGACACGCTCCAGTCGTGGACATACGCGACACTCGATTCCGCGCCGCAGATTGCCGAGGCAATTGCCACCCGATGGCTACAAAAACGCTCGACTTAGCCTGAGTACACCCATTGAACGGTGGATTATGGGGAATACTGACGGAACTCAAGGATCAGTAAGGTGCGCGCCGGCCCTGGCTTTGGCAGCAATGCAGCCAGAGGCGATTCAGGGAGCACCCCGCTATGCCCGCATCTGCAAACGATATAGTTCAATCGTTGCTCACGAGCTTTCGCACGGCTGATACCCAACGATCCCCCTACAAGCATTGGTTCGCGCACAATTGCCTGCCACAGTCCGTCGTGGACGACATCCTGCAGCTGCCATTTGAAGCTGCGGATCTTGGCGGCGTCTCCGGCAAGCGCGAGATCCACAACAATACGCGGCACTATTTCGATGTAGCTAACCGTGCCCGCTTTGCATCGGTCTCTGCTGTCGCATCGGCGCTTCAGGACCGTCAGGTCACCTCAGCGATCGAGAAGACGTTCGGCACGAAAATCGGCAACACGTATTTGCGCATCGAGTTTGCTCAGGACGTCGACGGCTTCTGGCTCGAGCCGCACACCGACATCGGCGTCAAGGCCTTCACGTTCCTGTTGTATCTCTCCAAGGATCCCGCGCACGCCGATCTCGGCACCGATATCTACAACGCCGACAAGCAATGGGTCGGACGCTCGCCGTTTGCCTCCAACTCGGCACTGATCTTCGTTCCCTCGACGATCAGCTACCACGGCTTCGAGCCGCGCAAGATCAACGGCGTACGCACCTCGCTCGTCATCAACTACGTCACCAACGACTGGCGCGCCCGCGAGCAGCTGGCCTACCCCGACCAGCCTGTCGTCGCCCTGCAAATGGCCCACGCCTGAGCGTCTTAGCCACTTGCGTGTCTTGAGCCCAGGTATGCTGCTGCGTGCCTCAGCTTGTCTGTTTCGCCTGCAATTACAATATATTCCCTGCGCCCACGCGGCGCCGCGGCCACCCGGCCGAGGGTCTATTCGACGCCGCGCAAGCGCGCCGCGTTGAGGCCCGCCGCCTGATCGGGTAGAAGGCCGCAAGCTTACATCCCCGCACACGCGATTTCAGGAGGCCGCCTCCGTGGCGAACCCGCAGTACGTCTATCACATGCACAAGCTCTCCAAGGCTTACCCGGGAGGCAAACAGGTTCTGAAGGACATCTCACTGTCGTTTCTGCCCGGCGCCAAGATCGGTGTCGTCGGACTCAACGGTGCGGGCAAATCGACGCTACTGAAAATTATGGCCGGCACCGTTGACGACTTCCTTGGCGAAGCGCGAGCCGCCGACGGAATCAAAGTCGGCTACCTGCCCCAGGAGCCCGAGCTCGACGCGAGCAAGGACGTGCTCGGCAACGCCATGGACGGCGTCTCGGAAAAGAAGGCGATCCTCGACCGCTACAACGAGATTGCCTCCAACTATTCGGACGAAACTGCCGACGAGATGACGGCATTGCAGGATCAGATCGACGCGCAGGATCTGTGGGACCTCGACACACAGGTCGAGCAGGCACTCGACGCATTGCGCTGCCCTCCGGGCGATGCCGACGTCACCAAATTATCGGGCGGCGAGAAGCGCCGCGTCGCGCTCACCAAGCTGTTGCTGTCGAAGCCCGACATTCTGCTGCTCGACGAGCCGACGAACCATCTCGACGCCGAAAGCGTCGCCTGGTTAGAGCGCTACCTCAAGGAGTACACCGGCTGCGTCATCCTCGTGACGCATGACCGCTACTTCCTCGATAACCTCACCGACTGGACGCTCGAATTGGATCGCGGCCAGGGCGTTCCCTACAAGGGCAACTATTCGAGCTGGCTGGAGCAGAAGGCGAAGCGCGCTGAAAGCGAAAAGTCGGCCGAAGAAGGCCGCCAGAAGCAGATCACCCGCGAGTTGGAGTGGATCAGATCCTCGCCGAAAGCGCGTCAGGCCAAGTCGAAGGCACGCGTCTCCGCGTTCGACAAGCTGGTCGAGCAGGCCGGACGTGAGGAGGTCGGCAAGGCGTCGTTCTCCATCGCCACCGGACCCCGTCTTGGCGACATGGTCGTCGAGGTCGAGGGACTCACCAAGGCCTTCGGCGACCGTATCCTGATCGACGACCTTAGCTTCAAGTTGCCTCCCGGCGGCATCGTCGGCGTCATCGGCCCCAACGGCGCCGGCAAGACGACGCTCTTCAAGATCATGACCGGTGCCGAGCAGCCCGACGGTGGCACAGTGAAGCTCGGACCCACCGTGAAGCTTTCCTACGTCGATCAGAGCCGCGACCATCTCGATGACAAGAAGACCGTGTGGGAGGAAATCTCCGGCGGGCTCGACATCATGAAGTACGGCGACAAGAAGGAAATCGCCAGCCGCGCCTATTGCGGATGGTTCAACTTCAAGGGCGCCGATCAGCAAAAGAAGGTGGGGCTGCTTTCGGGCGGTGAGCGCAACCGCGTGCATCTGGCCAAGATGCTGAAGGAGGGCGGCAACCTGTTGCTGCTCGACGAGCCGACCAACGACCTCGACACCGAGACGCTCGGTGCACTGGAAGCAGCGTTGGAAGACTTCCCCGGTTGCGCCGTGGTCATCTCGCATGATCGCTTTTTCCTCGATCGTCTGGCGACGCACATCCTCGCCTTTGAGGGCGAAAGCCATGTCGAGTGGTTCGAAGGAAACTTCGCCGACTACGAGGAGGACAAGAAGCGCCGCCTTGGTGAGGCAGCGGTCGAGCCGCACCGCATTAAGTACAAGCGCTTCGAGCGGGCATGATCGCGCTAGAAAATCCGTGACGCCGGCAGGCCCGCAATGATCACCGCCATAGCAGCAATCGCCTGCATTGGTACGATTGCGTGCCTGTTGAACCCGGGCCTGCTGCGCTCCGACACGTGGCGGGCGACCAGTACGCCACTGGCATCGATCATCGGTAGCGGCTTTCTGGTCGCCCTGCCGATCTTGACCGACCTCGTTGGATCATGGGCCATCGCGCCCATGATCGTTCTGCTGCTGGTCGCTTATTGGATCGGCGCCGCCATCCGCTACAACATCGCCCATGTCGAGCCGGTGCTTGCGTCGGGCAACGCTCCCCCCCGCATGCGCACCTTGGAGCACTTGTCCGATGGGGTGCTGACGTTCGCCTACTTCGTATCGGTCGCCTATTACCTCGTCCTGTTCGCCTCGTTCCTCTTGAAGTATTTTGGTATCACCGATGTCACGATGGGAAAGTGGATCGTGACCGCATTGCTGGCAAGCATCGGCGGTGTCGGATACTGGCGTGGTTTCCGCGCCGTGGAGGGGATCGAGATCTTCGCCGTCTCGATCAAGCTGGCGGTCATTGCCGGGCTCATTGCAGCCGTTGTTGCCTTCGACGCCAGTGCCTTGCCGCAGGACTTCAAAATCGCGCCGGGCAGCTTCTCGATCGGCAGCGTCCCCGCCCTGTTGGGCCTGCTCATTGTCGTCCAAGGCTTCGAGACGTCGCGCTTTCTGGGCGACGCATATGACGCGCAAACGCGCATTCGCACGATGAAGCTGGCTCAGCTCATCTCCGCTGCGATCTACGTATCGTTCTTCTTGGTGATGATTCCCGTGGCTGGCTACGGGACGTCCGCAGAAGGCGTCACGGCGATCGTCGACATGCTCCGCCCGGTGTCCTTTGCGCTGCCACTCTTCGTCACGATCGGGGCGTTGGCCAGCCAATCGAGTGCCGCGATCGCCGATACGCTAGGAGCCAGCGGTCTCGTGCATTCCAACTTCTCGCGCTACATCGCCCCGCGCGACACCTACCCCATCCTCGCCGGCATCGCGACGGTCGTCACCTGGGAGACGAACGTCTTCGGACTCGTCGCCTTCGCCTCCCGGTGCTTTGCGCTCTACTACGCCCTGCAGTGTGCCCAGGCTGCATCGAGTGCCATGAGCCGAGGCCAGCGTCTGCGAGCCGTCGGGTTCGCCGGCATTATGTTGATCGCCGTAGCTGTCCTCATTTTCGGCGCGCCGGCGGAAGGGGCCTAGGCCCCAGTTTATCGGACCACTCCCACGTGCACGACGTCCCGTAACCACCGCCGGATCACAGGCGTGGAACGCCGGTAGCATTGGACGGGGTCCCGGCCGGTGCCCGGATCTCCCAGGAAATGGTCAATGCAAAGTTGCGGCTGGTCGGCGGGGTCGGCCTCGGCTAAGAGGGGCAGCCCATGTCCCGAACATTAGAACAAGAAGCGCCGGCCAAGGCGACCCAGCGCGATTGGATCGGTCTCGCGGTCATCGCTATTCCGTGCCTCATCTATTCGATGGACCTCACGGTTCTGCACCTCGCCGTTCCTCAGATCAGCGCCGAATTCAAGCCGAGCGCATCGCAGCTGCTCTGGATCGTCGATGTCTACGGCTTCATGGTCGCTGGCGCGCTGGTGACGATGGGCACCTTGGGCGACAGGATCGGCCGCCGTAAGGTGCTGCTCATCGGTGCCGCCGCATTTGGCGCTGCCTCGGCCCTCGCCGCGATGGCACCAAGCGCACACGCGCTGATCTTTGCCCGCGCGCTGCAGGGATTGGCAGCTGCCTGCCTTGCACCGTCGACGCTCTCGCTCATCCGCAACATGTTCCTCGACGATCGGCAGCGCACATTTGCCATCGGCGTCTGGGTGGCGAGCTTTTCAGCTGGCGCGGTGATCGGGCCGTTGTTCGGCGGTGTCCTGCTCACCCATTTCAACTGGCACGCCGTGTTCCTCATCAACGTGCCGATCATGGGCATCCTGCTCATCCTCGGCCCGTTGCTGCTGCCCGAGTTCCGCGATCCCAACGCCGGACGTATGGACATCGTTAGCGCCGCTCAGTCTCTCATCGCCGTCCTCGCCGTGGTGTACGGCATGAAGCGCATTGCCGAGGATGGACTTGCGATGCTGCCGCTGCTGATCATCCTGGCCGGCATCGCGGTCGGGGCACTGTTCTTCCGCCGACAAAAGCGGCTCCCCGATCCGCTCATCGACGTGCGCCTGTTTACCGTGCCGGCGTTCAGCGCTGCCCTGATCACGAACGTACTTGTCCTGTTCATGATGATGGGCATGTTCTTGTTCATAGCCCAGTATCTCCAGCTGGTTGCGGGACTTAGCCCGCTAGACGCCGGTCTGTTCACCGCCCCCGCCGGCGTCGTCTTCGCGCTCGGGTCGATGGCCGCACCGGTGCTGTTGCGCCATTTCCAGCCCGGACGCGTGGTCGCTTGTGCGATGCTGATTGCTGCACTCGGCTTCGCGCTTCTCACGCAATTGTCGTCGATGGCGCCGTTACCGGTGATGTTCGCCGCCATGCTCCTCTTTTGCGCCGGCCTTGCACCGGTCGGCGCCATCACCACCGATCTCGTCATGGCGGCGGCGCCACCCGAGCGCGCCGGCTCGGCGTCGGCAATTTCGGAGACGAGCTTCGAATTCGGCGGCGCATTCGGGATCGCCGCACTTGGCAGCATCCTCACCGCCGTCTACCGCACGACGATGGAGGGCACGTTGCCTCTCTCCCTTCCCGCTGCAATGAGGGAGCCCGCCTCAGAGACGCTTACGGCAGCGGTGGAGATCGCCCGCACGCTGCCGAAGATGGAGGGCGCCCTGCTGCTTGAGGAGGCGCACAA
>JBAZYB010000089.1:0-15031 GCA_041659545.1 Hyphomicrobium sp. | reverse complement strand
AGCTGCGCGCGTCGCCGTGACGCGGGTCGACAGCGAGGAGGGGCGGGCCCTGCTGGCGCATCTGCGGGTGATGACGCAGCGCTTCCGCGACGGGCTGCGCGCGCAGGGGCTGGAGACAGTCGAGGGGGAACATCCCGTGGTGCCGCTGCTGGTGCGCGATACTACGCGCACCGGCGCGCTTGTGCGCCATCTGCGCGATAGCGGCATCCTGGCGACGGGACTCGCGTTCCCTGTGGTGCCGAAGGGTGAAGAAGAGATCCGTTTTCAGATCAGCGCCGATCACTCGACAGCCGATATCGACGAGGCGCTCGCGGCGCTGAGCCAGTTTTCCGATGAAGCGTCGGCGTCGCTGGCATGAGGGAGCGCGGCAACCGGAGACGGTAGCCTCACGCGCAAGGATCATTCAAGTCAACGCCAAGCGGACGCATGAGCTCCGAGAGGGCTATTTGCGGAGTAGCCGGCCAATGAGTTCGCCCTTGGGATTGCCAGCGGTGCGGACGACTATGGTCCACTCGCCGGCCAGCAGTCCCTCGCCCTGCGGAGCTGAGAGGATGGCAGTTCCTTCGAATGGGCTGTCGATATTGCGGATGCGCACAAACCCTCCCCTGGGACCTGCGCCCGAGCCGTGAAAGCTGGCGGAGGTGGCATAGGTGCCGATCCCCCTGTATGTGCCGCGCCAGGTGAGCTTTTTGCTGCCGGTATCGTAGTCTCCGCTGACGTTACCGCTGCCCGTGCTGGCCGTCCCGGCCACGGGTCTCAGCTCGGCGGTGAAGCTCACGACCTCGGCCGCGGCAGGCGTAATCATGCCGGCGAGGGCCAAGATTGCGGCCGTGATCGCCGTACGAAAGGCGGTTGCCGGCATTGTTCATCCTCCGTTGGGCACCGAGGCGCCCACAATTAACAGGCTTTATGCCTGGATCGTGACGATGGCGATTATGCACGCCGCGGCCGTGGCCGGAAGGCTCCGCATGCCGGTTCGGGGACTAGTCCGGACGCCAATTTGGCGCTAAGTGCTTCGCCAGCGAAAAAAGGTGCCTTTCCGATGCGAGGACGTTCATGATCGAAGAGCTTGCGAAAACTGCAGAAGCGCTTGTTGCACCCGGCAAAGGCATCCTGGCAGCGGACGAAAGCTCCGGGACCATCAAAAAGCGCTTCGACTCGATCGGAGTTACGTCGACCGACGATACGCGCCGCGATTACCGCGAGATGCTGTTCCGCGCCAACGACGCGATGAAGAACTATGTTTCAGGTGTGATCCTCTACGACGAGACGATCCGCCAGACGGCCAAGGACGGCACGCCGCTCGTTGACGTCATGCAGGCCGCCGGCTCAATCCCGGGCATCAAGGTCGACACCGGCGCCGTGCCGCTCGCGGGTCCCAACTCCGAGATCGAAAAGATCACCGAGGGCCTCGACGGTCTGCGCCAGCGCCTCGCCGAGTACCACAAGCTTGGTGCTCGGTTCGCCAAGTGGCGTGCGGTCATCACCATCACCGATACGTTGCCGTCTTGGAACTGCGTCAAAGCCAATGCGCAGGCGTTAGCGCGTTATGCAGCCCTTTGCCAGGAGGCCGGCATCGTTCCTATCGTCGAGCCGGAAGTGTTGATGGATGGCGCCCATTCGGGTCACAGCATCGAGCGTTGCTACGAAGTGACCGAGTGGACACAGCGCATCGTCTTCCGCGAACTCTATGATGCGCGCGTGGCGCTCGAAGGTATCGTGTTGAAGCCCAACATGATCATCGCCGGACAGAAGTGCCCCAAGCAGGCGAGCCCGCAGCAGGTCGCCGAGCTTACGGTCAAGTGCCTCAAGGCAACTGTGCCGAGTGCCGTCCCCGGTATCGCTTTCCTTTCCGGCGGACAGTCCGACGAACAAGCCACTGAGAACCTATCGCTGATCAACGCGATCGGCGACCTGCCGTGGAAGGTCACGTTCTCGTATGGCCGCGCGCTGCAGGCGGCAGCCCTGAAGGCTTGGGGCGGCAAGAGCGAAAATGTCGCCGCCGGCCAGCGCGCGTTTGCGCACCGGGCGCGCATGAACTCGCTGGCGGCCCTCGGCAAGTGGGAGCAGCAGCTCGAGAAGGCCGCCTAAGGGCGGTCTTATCTTTTGCCGGGCACTCCACAGCGGGCGCCGGCAGTTGGGCAATGCGCCGCGTCTTTGAAGCCCATTTATGCGAGGCGTTAGAGCAGTCGTTTACTGGCTTCTGCCAGCTTGGCGGCGACCTACATATCCTCTCGGCCAACTTCCCCAGCCCTGAAACCGGAGATCATAAATGCACGTAACGTTGGAAAGTGCCCTTGCGGCGATCAAGGCCGCCCAGAAGGAGGCGGTAAAGCTCAAGACGCAGATGTGTATCGCTGTGGTCGACTCCGGTGCCAACCTCAAAGCTTTCGTGCGCATGGACGACGCCTGGGTCGGCTCCATCGACATCGCCGTGAAGAAGGCGAAGACGGCCGTGTTCTTCGGCATGCCGACGGGCGAGATCGGCAAGCTCTCGCAGCCGGGCAAGTCGCTCTACGGCATTGAGCATTCGAACGAAGGGCTGATCACCTTCCCGGGCGGCCTGCCGATCGTTGACGACGAGGGTGTGCTCGTTGGCGCCATCGGTGTTTCGGGAAGTTCGGTCGAAAACGACCACAAGGTTGCTTCCGCTGGCCTCAAAGTGGTCGGCGTGTGCGATCTTCCCGCGCATCCCTGGCGTACTTGATACTGGCGCGGGCGCCCCCCTTCGGGGAGCGCTCGCCCGCGCTGGGCCCGTTGCGTCGGCCCAAACCAGAATCAAAAAGGCGGGGCTTGGCCCCGCCTTTTTTATTCCGTGTCTGGCAGGCCAATCACATCCGCTCTACCCGGTCGGCCATGTTGCCGACGAGGCGTACGCGGTAGGTCGCATTCTCGCACGTCAGAATCCAAACAGGCATGTCCGGCTTAGAGACCTGTGGATCGCGCTTGGCCTTCGAGGGATTGTTGCACTCATAGCCTTGCTTGCGGATTTGCACAGCGATGATGTCCGGCGGGACTTCATCGTCAGCTGGCTGCGCCTCGGCAACTTGCTGGGCTCGGGCCTGGGCATCGGGTCCGCCCCAGGTGAGGGCGTTCAGTGCCAAGCCGGCGCCGAGCGCCAGGACCGGAAACATAGCCAGCTTTTCCATCGCAAACCCCATCCGCCTTAGCGCATAGGTCTCAGCGAGTTGTCGCCGCCTCGTGCGCGCGCCGCCCTGCCAGCGCCAGGAAAATATAGCTCCAACCTGAGAACAGAAGGTTGATGCCAACCAGCAAGCCGAGCGCCCACACGGCCGATCCGGGAAGATCCATGGCGATAAGTACGCCAACAGCCAAAGCTGCGATGCCGCTGAGGAGCAGCCAGAACCAGCCCTCATGCGGGCGAACGCGGAAGGCCATGATCACCTCGAAGACGCCCTCAGCGACGAACAGGGCCGCAAGCACGATAGCTAGTGTGAGGAGGCCGGTGAGGGGGAAGAAGGCGAGATAGGCGCCGACAACGGCATAGAGGATGCCAATGATGAGCTCCCAAAGGAAACCCTGCCAGCCGGGCGCCTGGAAGGCGTGCACGATCATCATCACGCCGCCGATGAGGAACAGCCAGCCGAGCATGATCTTAGCGGCGATGGTGGAAAGGAACGGGAAAGCGATGGCGGCAACGCCGGCGAGCAGCAGCACGATGCCGAGTGCGAGGAACCAGCCCCACTTGTCGGTCACAAGCTGCTTCGTTTCTGTGAGCCGCGATTCGATATCTGAAATAGTCATAGACTGAGCCATGGTGGTCCTCCCTGGGCTAAGCACAGGACATTCTATACCAGACTGGCTCGCACCCCGGCGCGCTTCATCCTTCTATGGTGGCGTGACTACCAATGCCCGTTCCAAGATTGATCGGGTTTTTCAGCAAGCGCCGCGCTGCTGGGTAATTGGAATTCGTTGCTGTGGAATGGGTTCGAATGATCAGCAAATTGCAACGGAGCAGTTAGCCTCAGAGGTGATGCAACTGCTCGCTTCGTTTGCCGTCGATTAGGGCCAACGCAATTTGAGCGAAGCCGCCAACCCAGACTACTGCCGGGCTGGCGGCTGCAACTTTAGTTCCTGCGTGCCAGCAGCGGCGTGATGCGCCGCACCGCGACACGACGGTTTTCCGGCTCCGCTGCAAGTGTCGGCACCTTGGGAAACTCCTCGCCATAGCCTTGCGTGATGAGATTCTCCGGAGGCACGTTGAAGGTCTCCGTTAGGATTACGGCAACTTCTTCGGCGCGGCGATCGGACAGGGTGAGGTTGTCGAGTTCAGAGCCGACCGCATCCGTGTGGCCTTCGATCAGGAACACCTCGCCGGGGTGACGGTCGAGGATGCGGTTGATGATGTTGGCAATCCGCTCAAGGCGCCGATACTGGTCGTACGGCACCTGCCATGAACCGAATTCAAAGTTCACCGTATCGAGGTCGACGCGGCGCATCCGGTCGCGCAAATAGGCATTGTAGCGAATTTCATCGAGCGAGTAGCCGCGCTCGAGGCGATCGACCGGACCGTCCATGAGCGCATCGTAGAGGTCGTCGTCGGAAGCGCGGGTGTAGTCCATGATGTAGCGATCGCGTCGCATGCGCAGCCGTGGCGGCCCCAGCTGCAGGACGATTGGTGCGCCTGCGCGGAAGCGACGGTTGTCGATGAGATCCGTTTCGCGACCGCCGCGGTCGCGTCGATAGCGGCGCATCAGTCGCCCGGAGGAGTCGAACTCGGAGTACACCTCGACGCCGCCTGGTCGGATGGCGATCGTCAGGTTGCCACCGTCGGGTCGGCGCTCCTTGCGTACGTCACGCGAATTGCGACTCATGCGCTCGGCCTCGTCGTGCCGGATCATGGCGGGAGCACCTTTCTCCTGGACGATGACGCGGTTGCCCGGCTCTTCGATGATGGTGCGCTTGCCACCATCCTCGGTGCGCTGTCGTCTCCCACGTTTGATATCGTCGATCGAACCGGAGAAGCGGCGACCGTCACCACGCGGGGGACGCCCCGGAGGCGTGCCCGCCTGGACTGGCGGCGGTGCAACGTTCTTTTTCGGCTGGTTGGTGGGCTGGGTGGCTGGCGGCACAGGTGGCGGCGTCGGCCTCGCCTGCCGTGGGTGGCGGCGTTCAGGTGGCTTGGCCTGGCCGCTTTCGCGCTTGGCGGGTGGCTGGGTGTTTTGAGCGGCCGGAGGCGTGTTGTTGTTGGGTGGGCCAGCGTCGCCCGCGGGCGTGGGACCGCGTTTATGGTCATCACGAGCCACGCCGTTCGATACCGGCGGTTGCTGGTTTACGGGCGGCATCGCCTCGCGGACTTTTGCCGCGGGCAGTTTGTTTTGCTTTTCCGAAGCTGGTTCGGCGCGCTTGCGCGGGTGCCCAGCGTTCTGGGGCGCGGTCTTCGGCTGAGCCTGACGGTCGGGTTGCCCATTGGGACTGGGCTTGCCAGCATTGTCCCTGGCTCTGGGGCCGCGCTTGCCTCGTTCGTCTTTGGGCGTGCCCGGTGCAGTACCTTTTTGGGCCGCAGAGTCATCTTCGCGATTGCGCGGCTCCTCGCCACCCTGGGTGGGCTTGTCGGATGCCTGTGCAATCTGGAGTGTGATTTGCGCGGGGGCCTGGGGGGCGGCCTGGGAAATAGTGGTCAGGCCGGCTAGAGAGGCGAGAGAAATTACTGCGAAAGGGTAGGGGCGCATAAGTTTGGCCTTCATCACTTGCGGACACGCGCCACGCATACGGTAAATCATGTTGGTGTTGTGGCCCTATTGCCGAGCGGCACAAACTGGTCGCTTTTCCGCCCTATTAGGCCCTAATAGGCTGTCTTCACATGGATTTGAGGTCGTTGCCGATGGAGCATAAGGCTCAGTCGAAGCTCTACATCGTTGCTGCTGCCAGCGCTGATCCGGGCAAACTGGCCGCGGTGCTGGATGCGGCAGCGGCCGCTACGCTATTGATTGCTGCGGAGGGTTCAACTCCGCTCGGCGCAGCGGACGCTCGTCCGCTTGTCGAGCTTGCGCAGAGCAAGGGCATCGCGGCGCTCATAAATGGCGACGCGCAGCTGGCGCGTACGCTGCGTGCGGACGGCGTGCATCTGCCGTGGGGCAAGGACATCGCCGCCCGATACGCCGAGGCGCGCGAGATCCTTGGTACGCGCTACATCATTGGTGTGGATGTCGGCCGCTCGCGCCATGACGCGATGAACTTCGCCGAGGCCGGTGCCGAGTACATCGCCTTTGGTATTCCCAGCCACGTCGAAGATCGCGATGCCGCCGGTGCGCGGCGTCGCGAGCTGATCAATTGGTGGAGTGAGATTTTCGAGGTGCCGTGCGTTGCCTTCGACGTAGAGACGACCGACGAGGCGGTGGTTCTTGCTGAAGCCGGTGCAGATTTCGTTGCCTTGCGAGCAGATGATCTCACGCCAGCAGCCGCTGAGGCGCTTGTGGGTGCCGTCAACGAGGCGGCACGCGGGCCGGAGGCCCTCGCATGATGAGACGGCTCTACGCCATATTGGCGTTGCCGGCTGTTTTCGTGGGCGTGGGCGCGGCACCGGCGCTCGCAGAGACGAGTTCCTGGATTATGGAATCGACGGAGGTGCCGAAGCCCCGACCCGGGCGACCGGTGAAGATTGCACCAAGCGAGAAGTTTTCGACGCCGACCACGAATAAGAGCGGTGCGAAGTCCGACGCCAGCGGCATGTCGAAATCGCTCGTTCCGGCGACGGGGGAGGAAGCGGCTTACATCGCCTTCGACCAGGGCCAATACCTCACGGCCGCAAAGCTCGCTGCAGAAGCCGCCAAGCGAGGCGATCCGCAGGCGCACACGCTGCTGGGACGCCTTTACTCGGAAGGTCTCGGCGTGCCGAAGGAGCCGCGCACGGCGGAGAAGTGGTACCTCAAGGGCGATGAATTGGGCGATGTGCAATCCTCGTTCGCGCTGGGGGTGCTCTACGCCGAGGGACGTGGGGTCAAGAAAGACCGCGCGAAGGCGGCGGAGATGTTCGAGAAGGCCGCGCGAACCGGACACCCGCTGGCCAACTACAATTTGGGACTGCTGTTCCTCAAGGGTGACGGCAAACCGCAGAACTCGTATCGCGCCGCCATGCACATCCGCTACGCCGCGGAGAAGGGCATCGCGGTGGCTCAATACGACATTGCGGGCCTCTATCAGAATGGCGAAGGTGTCGAACCCAGTGCGCTTGAGGCCTCCCGTTGGCTGAGCAAGGCGGCGGAACAGGGCATGGCGGAAGCGCAGTTCGATTATGCGGTGCTGCTGTTGCGCGGTCTGGGCCTCACAAAGGACGAGCCGAAAGCGATCCCTTATTTGCGCTCGGCGGCGCAGAAGGGGCTTGCGGCCGCCCAGAACCGGCTGGCCTACGTATATTCCGAAGGGGTTGGCGTGAAGAAGAGCCCACAAGAGGCGGCCAAGTGGCGTCTCATCGCTCAGGCGGGCGGGCTCAAGGACGATACACTCGATGCGATCGTCGAGAAGCTTCCAAAGCCACAGCAAGTCGCCGCGCAAAAAGCCGCGGTCGAGTGGCGCGAGAAGGCTGGGCTTTTCTAACAAGGGCTATGGCGGGCTTGCCACGGCGGCTCCCAAGCGTTAGTCGGGCCAGCAAGCCGCCTGATGCGACGGCTCCGAAGGATAGCCAACCGCATGCCCGCCTCAGCGCTAATGAACGTGATGATCGATGCCGCTCGCAAGGCGGGCCGTAGCCTAGCTCGCGACTTTGGCGAGGTGGAGCAGCTGCAAGTTTCGGTGAAGGGGCCGGGGAACTTCGTCTCGGCAGCCGATCTGCGCGCCGAGGAGATCCTCTACAAGGAGCTCTCCAAAGCACGCCCGGGCTACAGCTTCCTCATGGAAGAGCGCGGCGAGGTCGCCGGCGATGACCGCTCGCACCGGTGGGTCGTCGATCCGCTCGACGGGACAACCAACTTTTTACATGGCGTGCCGCTGTTCGCGATCTCGATCGGTCTTGAGCGCGAAGGGCAACTGGTTGCCGGGCTCATCTACAACCCTATCTCGGACGAGCTGTTCGCCGCGGAGAAGGGCAAGGGGGCCTATCTCAACGATCGGCGCCGACTGCGCGTTGCCGCGCGAAAAACGCTCTCCGATGCTTTGGTTTCGACCGGCATTCCGCATCTCGGGCGTCCGGGTCATGCGCTGTTCGGGCGTGAGATCAAGGAGGTAACCAAACACGTTGCCGGCGTTCGGCGCACGGGTTCGGCGGCTCTCGATCTTGCCTGGCTGGCGGCGGGGCGCTTCGACATCTATTGGGAACGGGGCATCAAGCCTTGGGATATGGCCGCGGGGATCGTGCTCGTGCGTGAAGCCGGCGGGACGATTACGGATTTGGCTGGCGGAGCGGCTATGCTCGACAGGGGCGAGGTGCTTGCCACGAACAGCCCGCTGCACAAGGACTTCTTCCCCCTGGTTGCCTCGACGCCCGCTACTGCTCGGTGAATGAGGCACTTGGGCACGATGTTGCCCCGTTTGTACTGTCACTGGCTTCGAGTAATGTCACGAAGCTGAAAAGTGCGACGGGCGGAGTTCCGTATGGCCAGAAGACGACAAAATGACTCGGCGCTGGCACATCGGCCACTGACGCCTCCAGGCGTGTTTCTGATCAGGATGTTGATCTTCCTGACGCTCGTCGCCTTTCTGGCGGCGATCCTGCACAAGCAGCTGATCACCTCCTTTTTGAATAATCCAGGGCTCAACGGTCTGATCATCGGCGTGCTGCTGCTGGGGATCATTTATGCTTTCCGGCAGGTGATGCGCCTTTATCCGGAGATCCGCTGGGTCAACGCCTTCCGCATTGCCGATCCGGGGCTTTCGATTTCGCATCAGCCAGTGCTGCTGGCACCGATGTCGGCGATGTTGCGCGACAGGACCGGGACGCTGTCGCTTTCAACGGCGTCGCTGCGTTCGATCATGGACTCGATTGGTTCGCGCCTCGACGAAGCGCGCGACACGGGACGGTACCTGGTTGGCTTGCTGGTGTTTCTCGGCCTGCTCGGCACCTTCTGGGGCTTGCTCGAGACAATCCAATCGGTTGGCGGTGCGATCGATGCCATCAACACGAATTCCACCGACAACGTCACGATGTTTTCCGACTTGAAGGCCGGCCTCGCCGCTCCGCTCAAAGGCATGGGCACGGCATTCTCGTCCTCGCTGCTCGGTCTTGCGGGTTCGCTGGTTCTCGGCTTCCTCGAACTGCAGGCGAGCCATGCGCACAATCGCTTCTACAACGAGCTTGAGGAATGGCTGTCGGGGATCACCGAGCTGACGCCCGGTGGGGCCAGCGGCACTACGGATCAAGTCAACCGCCAGCTCTCTGGCGCCATTCTACATATGCAGCGCGCGGTAGAAGATTTGTCGACACGGCTCGCCGACCAGTCGATGGCCAGTGCGATCTCCGGCAAGGGTGGCGGCGATGATCAGCTGCGCGAACTCGCAAGGGGCGTCAACCAGCTGGTCACGCAGATGCGTGCTGAGCAGAAGGTCGTGCGCGAGTGGGTAGATGAGCAGGCGGCGCAACATTCCGAAGTTGCCAACGCCTTGAAGGAGCTGGCCTCCAACATGCGGCGCAAGGTCTAGCGCATGGCGGGCGGACGCACGCGTAGACGCAACGAATACGCGGACTTCTGGCCGGGTTATGTCGATGTCTTGTCGACGTTGCTGCTCGTCGTCATCTTCCTGATGTCCATCTTCATGCTGGCACAGTACTTCGCCAGCCAGGAAGCGAGTGGGAAGGACACGGCGCTCAAGCGTCTCACGCTGCAGATTACGGAACTGACAAATTTGCTGTCGCTCGAAAAGGGCAAGGCAAAATCGGCCGCCGACGACCTCGCCGCCCTGCAGGCGACGCTGGCTTCCATGCGGGATGAGAATGCCAAGCTGTCGGGCTCAGCGCTTTCGGGCGATGAAGCCGCGAAGTCCGCCGCGGCGCGCATCGCTGGTCTCTCGACCGATCTTGAGAACCAGAAGAAAGTCTCCGACGAGGCGCTTGCCAAGGTCGATCTGCTCAACCAGCAGCTCTTGTCGCTGCGCCGGCAGATCGCGGCGCTCAACGAGGCGCTGCAGGCGTCGGAGGCGAAGGACGCCGAGAGCCAGACCCGCATCAAGGATCTTGGCGCGCGCCTTAACGCGGCGCTGGCGCGGCAGGTGCAGGAGTTGCAACGCTATCGCTCGGACTTCTTCGGGCGGCTGCGCGAGCTGCTGAAGAATCGCAAGGACATCCGCGTTGTCGGTGACCGCTTCGTATTCGAATCCGAGGTGCTGTTTCCGTCCGGTTCAAACCAGCTTACGCCCGAGGGGCTGGCCACGATGGATCAGTTGGCGCTCGCCATTCGGCAGCTGGAGAAAGAGATCCCCAAGGAGATCGATTGGGCTCTGCAGGTGGACGGTCACACTGATATTCGTCCGATCGCCAGCCCGACATTCCCGTCCAACTGGGAACTGTCGACGGCACGTGCGATCTCCGTGGTGCGCTATCTCGTCAGCCGCGGCGTCTCGCCGGAGCGGCTGGTGGCGGCCGGCTTTGGCGAGTTCCGGCCTCTGGAGACGGGTACCGACGAGGCAAGCCTGCAGCGCAATCGTCGTATCGAGCTGAAGCTCACCAACCGCTGAGTCTATCCGCGTTCGTCAAAGCGCGGAAAGAGCCAGCGGCAATTTCTGCCGCACTGCCTACTGCGGCGGGGGGGCGACTGCCGGCGGTGGCATCGGCACCGGGCTTACCTGCTCGCGCTCTCTCTTCAGATCTGCGAGCGCCTGATTGAGTTTTTTCTGGGTTGAAGCCAGCTGCGCCTTTAGTGCGGCCATTTCCTTGCCGGTTGAGTCTTTGTTGTCGTGCGCTGCCTTGGCCTCGGCTTGAGCTACGTCGCGCGCTCTTTCCAGGTCGGCGCGGGTGCGCTCCAGATCGGCCGTCTGCTGCTGCAGGTCGGCGACCTGCTTCTGCAGGTCCGCGATCTGTGCCGACGCTGACTCGGTGTTGGCGCGAGATTGCTTCAGCGCGTTCTCCACTTCGTTGCGCGAACGGTTCGCCTGCTCGACCTGACGTGTGAGGTCGGAGACATTGGCCTTCAGTCGGTCGCGTTGCTGGGTCATGTCGGTGCGCACGCGTTCCGCTTCCATGTAGAGCTGGCGCGATGAAAGCGCCGTGTAGGCGGAATAGACGCTGATACCTCCGAGGGCGACCACGAGCGCCCAGACCCAAAGAGGCGCCGGCGCACCGGTGCTCGGCTCGGGCGGCAGCATTGGCTCCAGTTCGGGTTCCATAGGCTCTTTCCCCTTCGTATTTTTTCGGCGCTGCCGAGAATCGGCGCGCTTCTTCCCCTTCGCGATTGCCTCGCGCGGCGGTAAGCAAAGCTAGGAATTGGGCTATTCGGCGGCCTCGGCGGCGAACTGCATCTCTGCCAAGCGGGCATAAAGTCCGCCTTTGGCCATAAGTTCCGCGTGGGTGCCCTGCTCGACGATGCGGCCCTTATCCAAAACCAGGATGCGCTTGGCGCGCTGGACCGTGGAAAGACGGTGGGCGATGACCAGGGTCGAGCGCCCAACCATAAGCCGCTCCAGGGCGCGCTGTACCAGAGCCTCGCTCTCAGTATCCAGGGCGCTTGTTGCCTCGTCCAACAGAAGGATCGGAGCATCCTTCAAGATGGCGCGGGCGATGGCGATGCGCTGGCGCTGGCCGCCGGAAAGGGAAATGCCACGCTCTCCGAGCTGCGTCTCGTACCCATTGGGGAGGGCGCCGATGAAGTCGTCAGCCTGGGCAGCGACCGCGGCCTGCCGTACGGCCGCGAGATCGGCGTCCGGGCTGCCGTAGCGGATATTATCGGCCACTGAGCCGGCAAACAGGGCAACGTCCTGAGGGACGAGCGCCATCCGGGCGCGCAGCGCATCGAGCGAAACATCGCGGACATCGAGGCCGTCGACTTCCACTTTGCCTGCCTGCGGATCGAAGAAACGCAGCAGCAGATTGAACATGGTGCTCTTACCAGCGCCGGATGGGCCGACGACGGCGACCGTCTCCCCGGGGCTGACGTGGAAGGAGATGTCCAGCAGTGCCGGCAACTGCGGGCGGCCTGGGTAGGCGAAGCGCACGGCCTTGAATTGCACGTCGCCGCGCGGTGGCTGAGGCAACGGAACTGGATTTGCCGGCGAGCGGATCTCGGGCTGGATGGCGAGGAGTTCGGTCAGTCGTTCGCCGGCGCCGGCTGCCTGGCTGACTTCGCCCCAGATCTCGGAAACCTGGGCAAACGAGGCGCCTGCGAAAACGGCATAGAGAACGAATTGGCCGAGCCGCCCCACGGTCATGCTGCCGTCGATGACAGCGGCAGCGCCGAACCACAAGACGCCGGTGATGCTAGCGACGACCAGGAACATCGCGAGTGCGGTGAGCAGGGCTCGGGCCCGCATACGCTCTTTGGCGGCGCTGAAGGCGAGTTCAACGGCGCTCTTATAGTTCTTAGCCGCCGTACGCTCGTAGCCGAATGCCTGCATCGTTCGCGAGGCGGCAAGGTTCTCCGCCGCATAGGCGGACGCTTCCGCCAGGCTGTCCTGCGCACGGCGCGATAGACGACGCACCATGCGGCCGACGGTGATCAGCGGGATGATCGTCAAGGGGATGGCGAGAAGCACTAGAAGCGTGAGATGCGCGCTGGTGACGAACATCATGACGAGCGCGCCGATCAACATGATGACGCTGCGAAGTGCTTGCGACAGGGAGGAGCCGGCAATGGCTTTGATCTGCGTCGTATCGGCGGTCAGGCGACTCATGAGCTCGCCCGAATGGGTGCGCTCGAAGAACGATGGTCCAAGGTCGGCGACGTGACGGAAGACGTCGCTGCGCAGATCGGCGACGACGCGCTCACCAAGCCAATTGACGTAGTAGAAGCGCGCTGCACTGGCCAGCGCCAGAACCAGTCCAATGACGATGAGCATCGCGAAGTAGCGATCGATGAACAAGCCGTCGTGGGAGCCGAAGCCGAGGTCGACGACGCGGCGAACCGCCAACGGGATGACGAGCATGGCGAGGGCTGAAACAACCAGCGCGGTGCCCGCGAGAGCCAGTTTCAGCGGGTGGCGGGCCAGGTAGGGCCACAACGACAGGAGCGGGCTCAACTCGGGGCGTGAGCGCGGGGTGTCGTCGCTCTGATTTGGAGCGGGGTGATCCCCGTCTGATTTGGCGCTAGGGCGGGTCAAATTGGTGCTCTTTGATCGGCGTTCTCAAAGCCGGTTTATTGGTGCTCGGGACCATGCCCGACGGGGGGATGGGGCTCAAGTGGCATCAGGACGCGGAGACACCAGGAAAAGTGCCCGCAGACGGGCGCTTGTGCCGAGCGACCATCTCGACTATAGAGGCCGCTCCAATTATCCAAATTGCCCGGCTGAAACGGCCACTCGCCACAGGGCGAGCCATTGCGAGCGCACCCATGAAGAACGATCCAGATCTGCATCCCGACTACCATCAGATCAAGGTCAAGATGACCGACGGCACCGAATTCATCACCTATTCCACGTACGGCAAGGAAGGTGACGAGCTGCATCTCGACATCGATCCGCTGTCGCATCCGGCGTGGACGGGTGGCGATCAGCGTCTTATGGACCGTGGTGGCCGCCTGTCGCGCTTCAAGAAGAAGTTCGAAGGCCTGTTCTAGGCCACTCGGCGCCATCGCCGGACGGAATGAAAAAGCCCGGCCTAGTGCCGGGCTTTTCTCGTTTCAGTACCTGTTAACTGCTCCCAGGTGCCGCAGCGTGCTCCCGGGCGCAGCCTCTCGTTGGGCTCAGCGTCCGAATGCGACGCGCAAGCGATCGATCTGCGAGCCAACAGGATTGGCGAATGCCGCCTCGCTGTCGGCGACGTTGTCCGACTTGATGCTCATGGCGCGATCGAGCTGGGCAATGCGATCCTGCAGCGCGTAGCTCTCCTCGACGAGGCCGCGCAAGGTGTCCGGCAGTTCGCCAAAACCTGCGACGTGTGAAGAGCGCGCTGGAGCTTGTTGCGCGGCGCCCTTGCGCTTCCTCTGCGCTTCGGCCTCGCTGATGTCGCCTTCTTTCAAAGCGCGACGCACGAGAAGCCAGGACGCCATGTCGAGAAGCCGCGTCGTCAGACGCATGCTTTCGCTGGCATAGAGGACGTTGACGGTCGTGGGGAGCCGCTTGGCTTCGGCGCGGCCCGGACCCTCGAGATAAGCAGCGGTGCGCTCGACGAGCGCCATGCCCTGCTTGAAGACGACATCGAACTGAGCGGAAGCCTGGAAGCGCTCACCGAAGGACACGGTGACGTTCCTTGCGGATAAGGCCGCTTCAGCACGCGGTACGTTGCTCATGACTAGATTTGACACGCTCACTCACCTGCTGCTCACAATTAACACGCACGCATCCTGCCAAGCCATAGTTAACAACATGACCAAAAGCGGGACGAACGAAGCGCCGTGCAAGACAAATTGGGGATATGCAAAAAAAGAGCCGCTTCTAAGAGCGGCTCTGAAGTCAACAGGGAGGCGTCAAACAGAGCGGCCGTGCCGCTCGGGATCCAGGTGACTGGATAATGCAAGGTTACCGGCCTAACCCTAACGAAGCCTTAACTACGCGCGGCGTCGAAATGGCCGGTCGGATACTTTTGCCGGTCAGTGGTCTAAGGAGCTGCGCCCGTGGACACTAATGCATGTTAAGGGTGCGATTGCCTGCGCGGCGGGCATCAGCGCTTGAATAGGGCGTTGGCTGCATCCTCGTGTTGCCGCTTGGCGACGAGTTCCGCTTTTACGCGCTCGATCTCGTGCTCGAATTCTGCAATGCGCGCCTCAAGCTCAGCCACGGACAGCGTCGAGAGGTTGTCTCCAACGACGGCACCCGGCTTCGCTTTCTTCGGCACGGTCTCGTCCCAGTCCATCATCGCGCTCCGCTTTCAGTGCAGAGGTAAGTGTGCGCCAACGTCATCGGCGCAGCAACATGGGTCACACTGTTGCTTGTGTCGGCGGGCGTGCTCGGGCATCAGGGCGGCGAGGCCAGACGAGGAGTGAACCATGATCGC
>JBAZYB010000088.1:0-15065 GCA_041659545.1 Hyphomicrobium sp. | reverse complement strand
CCGCACCCTGTAGCGGCGCAGCCATCCCGTCGCCGGCAGCTCCATGTGCCGCGCCAGCGCGCCATCGTTGGTGAGCAGCAACAGGCCCTCGCTGTTGAAGTCGAGGCGACCGACGGAAATGACGCGCGGCAAGTCCTCGGGCAGCGACTCGAAGACCGTCGGGCGCCCTTGTGGATCGGCGTGCGTGGTGACGAGACCGCGTGGCTTATAGTAGCGCCACAGGCGCGGCGGCTCCACAGTCGGCAATGGCTTGCCGTCGACGATGACCTTGTCGCGTGCCGAAACCTCGAACGCCGGTGTCGTCAGCAGCCGCCCGTTGACGTTGACGCGGCCCTGGCTGATCCACCGCTCCGCCTCGCGCCGCGAGCACAGCCCCGCACGGGCCATCGCCTTGGCGATGCGCAGCGGCTCGTTGGCGCCGCCGGCACCCACACTCGCAGTCGTACCTGCGGCAGCGCTGCTGGCCACGGCGGGTTTCGCCTGCGGCTTTCGCGGTTTGCCGGGATACCTGGGTTTCCCAGAACTCCCCGATTTAGCGGCGTTCCCCGGTTTCCCGGCGTTACCCGGCGTCCCCCCCTTGCCGGCGGGTCTGCCCGGGCGCGGGCCGGTGGACTTGCGAACGGCGCGCTTTGCTGGTTTGTCGACGGGCATGGAGCTTTCGAAGCAGTTGAGCGGAGCCCTTATGGCACCTGAGGGCGATCAGAGCCACATGTTGCGTGCCCTGGCGCAAGCCCAGGCCGCCGCCGACCGAGGCGAAGTGCCGGTCGGCGCGGTTGTTGCCGGCCCGGACGGGGTCATGCTCGCCGCTGCCGGAAATCGCACGCGCGAGCTTTCCGATCCGACCGCGCACGCCGAGATATTGGCCATCCGCGCCGCCTGCGCGCACCTCGGTTCTGAACGGCTCGTCGATTGCGATCTCTACGTCACCCTGGAGCCGTGCCCGATGTGCGCGGCCGCCATCTCATTTGCGCGTGTTCGCCGCCTCTACTTCGGCGCGTCGGACCCCAAGGGCGGCGGCGTTGAGCACGGCCCGCGCATCTTCAGCCAGCCGACCTGCCACCACGCGCCGGAGATCTACCCCGGCATCGGCGAGGCGGACGCAAGCCGGCTCCTCAAGGCGTTCTTTCAGCTCAAGCGCTGACCGCGGCTGATCAGTGCGCGCAGGCCCCGCTCACATTTTCTTTGCTGGCGGGGGAAGCCGCTCGACCTGTTCGACGGGAGGCAACGTCTCAGACTCGAGCAGTCGCGCCAACTGCGCCTTGGTGCGCTCCTTGGCCGGTTCGGCTGCTGCGAGAATCTCCTCGATCTTGAGGAAGTCGAGGATCTGGAAGCGGCTGGTCCCCGCATCGATGTAGAGGTCTGGCTGGCGTGTGCGTAGCTTCTCGCGAATGATGGTGCGCTCGAAGATGAAGTTGGAGGCGAACAGCGTTTCCCACGCCTTCGGCACTTCCTGGCCCGGCCGGCGAACCGGCGCGCCGCTCGCATCGACGGCGACCGTGAGGTCGGCGTCGTTGGCGATGATGTCGAACGGCAGCGGGTTGACGAGGCCACCGTCGATGAGCACCTGACCTTCAATGACCATCGGTTGAAAGATGACCGGCAGGGCCATGCTTGCTGCAACGGCCGGCCGCAAGGCACCGGAAGAGAACACCACCGCCTCCTGCGCATAAAAGTCAGACGCGACCACCTTGAGCGGTATCGTCAGATGCGCGAAGTCGCGCGAAATGCGCGCCGGCAGGATGATGTCGAGCAGCTTCTCAGCGGATAGAAACGCCGGACGCGGCGCCAGCGCGTTGAGAAAGCCCCCCCTCGCCCGGATGCGTGCAGAATAAAGGTCGCGCACAAGGTCGAGGCGCTTCCTCAAAACCTCGTACGTATGCTCCCGGATCTGCTTACCGCTGAGTCCCGATGCGTAAGCGGCAGCGAACACGGCGCCGATAGAAGTGCCGGCAATGATCTTCGGTCGCAGGCCGAGATCGTCGAATGCCTCGAGGATAGCGATATGGGCAAGGCCGCGCGCACCTCCGCCGCCGAGCGCCAGACCGATGCTCGGCGTGCCCGATCCGGAGACGGGCAGTTGCGGTTTGCGAATAGAGACAGGTGCGTCGGACATGGTCTACAGATCGAATCGCAGAATGACTGCCAGCTTATCCCGCAATCTTATAGCGATTTGGCCAAGCCTCGCGCAGCTCTGCCGTCGCAGGTTGACCATCATGCCTCCGCCTTCTCTCGGGCCACGGCCCGCCAGCCGATGTCGTGGCGATAAAACCCGCCCGGCCAGTCGACCAGCGCGGCGGCCTCGTAGGCGCGCGCCTGCGCTTGGGCAACCGTCGCCCCGCGCGCGCTGATGTTGAGCACCCGGCCGCCGTGCGCAAGCAGGCGATCGCCATCGCGACGCGTGCCGGCATGAAAAATCTCCACGCCCTCGACCGCCGCGGCAGCCTCGACACCTTTGATCTCGGTGCCGAGTTCGGGCAACCCGGGATAACCGTTTGCCGCCATCACGACCGTCAGCGCCGCATCGTCGTACCAGCGCAAGTCGAAGCTGCCGAGCACGCCGTCAACCGACGCGAGCAAGGCGGCGAGCAGGTCGGACTTGAGCCGCAGCATCAAAACCTGCGTCTCGGGATCACCGAAGCGAACGTTGTACTCGATGAGCTTTGGCCCCTCGGCGGTGATCATCAGTCCGGCGAACAGGACACCCTTGAACGGTATGCCGCGCGTTTGCATTGCCGCGACGGTCGGCGCGATGATCTCGCGCATCGTGCGCTGAACCATCGCCTCGGTCATGACGTGGGCCGGCGAATAAGCGCCCATGCCACCCGTGTTTGGACCGGTGTCGCCATCGCCGACGCGCTTGTGATCCTGCGCCGCCGCCAGGGCGAGCGCATGCTTGCCGTCGACGAGCGCGAAGAAGCTCGCCTCCTCGCCTTCGAGAAATTCCTCGATGACGACCTCACTGCCCGCCTTGCCGAAGGTGCCGGCAAAGCAAGCATCGATGGCAGCTTCGGCCTCGGCGCGCGTCTGTGCGATCGTCACGCCTTTGCCGGCCGCCAGTCCATCGGCCTTGACGACGATGGGCAGCTTCTGGTCAGCGAGATAGGCCCGCGCACTCGCCGCGTCGACGAAGCGGCCATAGGCCGCGGTGGGAATTTCGAATTCGCGGCACAAGTCCTTGGTGAAGCCCTTCGAGCCTTCAAGCTGCGCCGCAGCTTGCCGCGGTCCGAAGCATTTGATGCCGGCCGTGGTGAGGTCGTCGACGATGCCGGCGACAAGCGGCGCCTCCGGCCCGACCACGACAAGATCGATGTCGTTGTCCTTGCAGAAGCGGATCACGGCCGTATGGTCGCCGACGGCCAGCGGCACGCATTCGGCCACCTCCGCAATTCCGCCGTTCCCGGGCGCACAATAGAGCTTCGTTAACAACGGGCTCGCGGCGAGCTTCCAGGCGAGCGCATGCTCGCGGCCGCCGGAGCCGATGAGGAGAACGTTCATTATCGAGCTTCTCTCGCGTCTAGGATTTGGAAACTCCGAGTGGGCCAAACGCTTTGGCAAACCTAGGAATCGGGACACTAGTGGACCACAGTTCCGCCGGGCCTCCGCCAAGCGCGGACTGATGTATCATCGAATCGACATGCCACAAATTCAGGTGCCAAGATTGACGAGCAACGCGTGAGCCAAGCATCACCAGCATCGCCCGGCGGCAACGTCGCCGAGTTCACCGTTTCTGAACTCTCAGGCGCCATCAAGCGGTCGCTGGAGGAGAATTTCGGCTACGTCCGCCTTCGTGGAGAGATCTCGGGTTTTCGCGGCGCCCATGCCTCTGGTCACTGCTATTTCGCCCTCAAGGACGACAAGGCGAAGATCGAGGCCGTCATCTGGAAAATGACCTACGGCCGCCTCAAGGTGAAGCCCGAGGAGGGCATGGAAGTCATCGCCCAGGGGCGCGTCACCAGCTACCCTGGATCGTCGAAGTATCAGATCGTCATCGAAAGCCTGGAGCCGGCCGGCCTGGGCGCGCTGATGGCACTGCTTGAGGAGCGCAAGCGCCGCTTTACCGCCGAGGGCCTCTTCGCCGAAGAGCGGAAGCGGCCGCTGCCGTTCCTGCCGCATCTGGTCGGCATCATCACCTCGCCCACGGGCGCCGTCATTCGCGACATGCTGCACGGTTTTACCGAGCGCTTCCCGACCCGTGTCATCGTCTGGCCGGTGCGCGTGCAAGGCGAAACCAGCGCCGCAGAAGTCGCCGCTGCCATCGCCGGCTTCAACGCCATCGTGCTTGGCGGTCCGCTGGTGCGTCCCGATGTGCTGATCGTAGCGCGCGGCGGTGGCAGTCTCGAAGACCTCTGGGGCTTCAATGACGAAATCGTGGTGCGCGCCGTCGCCGCGAGTACCATTCCGATCATCTCGGCCGTTGGACACGAGACGGACTGGACGCTGATCGATCTCGTCGCCGACGCGCGCGCTCCGACACCGACCAAAGCTGCGGAGTGGGCGGTGCCGAAGTTTGCCGAACTGGCCGACAGCACCGAGAAGCACGGCCTGCGCCTCAATGCTGCCGCGCGCAGAGCGTTGCAGCACGCCCGCACACACCTGAAGGCGACCGCACGCGGCCTGCCGCGTTTGCAGGATATCGTCGCCATGCCGCGCCAGAGGTTCGACGCCTGCGAAAGGCGCCTCGGCCGGGCGCTGCTCGCCAATGCGCGCGCACACCACACGCGCTATGCGCGCATTGCCGCCCGCCTCCAGCCGTTGCCGATCCTGCACCGTATATCGCGTGGCAACGAGCGTCTTGCGGTGCTCCAGGAGCGCGCCGCCCAGGCACTACGTCACGGCGTCGACGCCCGCCGCCGGCAGCTCTCCAGTTTCGATAAGCTGCTCTCAACCCTGAGCTACCAGAGTGTGCTGCAGCGCGGTTTTGCCCTGGTCCGAGATGCGTCTGGGCAGCCCGTGCGCATGGCCGGCGCCGTTGCTGCCGGTGAACGCCTTGAGCTCGAATTTCACGACGGCCGCATCGATGTAGAGGCGCTAAGCGGCGGTCCCGACGGCTCTGGCGCTGACAAATCGGCACCCGCTACGGCAGCCCCCGCGCCCGGAATGAGGCGCGCGCGCGGGCGCGGCGGCAGCGGTCAGGGATCGTTGTTCTAAACGTATGGTTTATCGCCCGGCGCTTGACGCGCCTTGCGCGATTGGCATTGTGGTCGGCTGACATCGGCTGGTGTGATGATCGAGAAGTCCGGCCAGGATACTAGAGAAGAAAATGAACAGGATTGACAGGTTCTTCGGCCTCCGTGGTGAGGCGAAGGTGAGGTACTTGGGGGGGGAGTTTCAAGTCCTCTCTCCAGGGGACTTCGTGCGCTGCGCCGTCACCGGCGAGCCGATCATGCTGCCTGACCTCCGTTACTGGAGCGTCGAACTGCAGGAAGCCTATTCAACTCCCGAAGCCTCCATGCAGCGCTTCCTGGAGTTGCGCGACCGCCACGGCCGCGAACAGGTTTAGGTCGGCGGCGGTCGCTGCCGTCGCGATATGCCTTGTAATGCCGCGTCGAGCAACGAGTTGAGCCGCACCAGCTCACGATCATCGATCTGCATCTCTATCGGCAGGACACGGCTTGCGGCTGCCAGCCTATCGACGGCGTCGTTGCCGCTAAGACGTGCGTGATCCTTCTCGGTGGTAACGAGCTGCGCTCCGCTCTGCCGCGCTGCTGCAATAAGGCGCTCGGCGTCAGCCGCACTGAACTGATGGTGATCGGGAAAAGACACCACATCCGCGAGCCGTCCGCCGAGACTTTCCAACAAACGGTAGAAGCGTCGCGGATTGGCGATGCCCGCAAAAGCGAGCAGAGGCTTTCCGGCGATCCAGGACGTGTCGCCAACCGCTGCGACGTTGGCTGTCAGCACCGGACCGGGAAAACCCCGCCTCAGCACATCCAGTACACTGCGCTTGTTGCCGCTATCGGCCGGGGGATCGCGCACGATGATCGCGTCCACCAGCTGGAGTTGGAAGTCGAGCGGAGCCCGTAGCGGCCCGGCGGGTATCACCTCTCCGTTGCCGATGCCTCGTTTGCCGTCGATCAGCGCGATGGAGAGATCCTTGGCGACGGCTGGGTTCTGCAACCCATCGTCCATGATGACGACGCTTGGCGATTGGCGAGCGCGTTCCATCGCGATAATTCCGGCGCGCCGGTCGCGCGCCACGAGCGTCGGCGCCACGGCTGCCAGCAGCAGCGGCTCATCACCGTAGAGCGTTGCCGCATCCGGGCCGCGTTTCACCCATTGCGGACCGCGGCTGCGCCCGCCATAGCCGCGCGTCAGAAACGCTGGCCGCTCCCCGCGCGCGATGAGCAGCCGTGCGATGAACATCGACAACGGCGTCTTTCCCGTTCCGCCGGCAGTGAAATTGCCCACGCAGATAACCGGCAGCCGCGAGCGATACCCGGCATGGCGTGCATAGCGACGCTCGCAAACCCACCCGTACAGCCAGCTGAAAGGCAAAAGTGCGCGCTGGCGCATGTCTTCTGCGCTTCCATACCACCAGGGTGGTTCGTCAAGACGCACGCTTCAATCTCTCGTCGGGGATGTAGCGCAGCAGCGCGTCAACGGTTTTCTCGAGCGCGCCCGATAGTGTAGCCAGCGCCTGTGTCGCGCCGGCGCGCATGCGCTGTAATTCGCCCGGATCGTGCAGCAAGTTTGCCACGACGCTCGCAATGTCGGTGGAAGACTTCACCTCGATAGCCCCGTGATGGCGCAGCAGCGTGCGGTAGGCATCGCGAAAATTCTGCCAGTGCGGTCCGGTCAAAACTGCAGCCCCATGGCGCACCGCCTCGATGGGGTTCTGTCCCCCGCGATCGACGAGCGACCCACCGATAAATGCGATGGGCGCCAGCGCATAGAGCGTACCCAGTTCGCCAATGGTATCGGCGATATAGATTTCCGTCCGCGGACCGGGAAGTGCGCCGAGCGAACGCTGCGCCACATTGAAGCCGAGGCTCTTGAGCATCTCTGCCAGCGCCGTCCCACGCTCGGGATGGCGCGGCGCGATGATTGTGCACAGTCCCTCGAAGTGGCGTGCGAGTGCGCGATGCGCGACCGCGATGGATTCTTCTTCGCCCTCATGCGTGCTTGCCGCCGCAAAGACGGGACGCCCACCAAGCGCCGCCTCGAGACGATCGTGCTCGTCGCGATCGATCGGCGGCGGCGGCGCGTCGATCTTCAAGTTGCCGACCGACACGACATTCCGCCCCCCGAGCGTCGTGAAGCCGAGTGCCATACGTTCGTTCTGGGCGAGAATGACGCTAAAGCGGCTGAACAACGGCACAGCCATCGACTTGTTGCGCTGCCAGCGGCGCCGGCTCCGGTGCGACAGGCGCGCGTTGACGAGAGCGATGGGAATGTGTCGCGCAGAGGTCTCGAGGATCAGCGACGGCCAGATCTCAGATTCCGTAAACACGGCGAGGTCAGGCTGCCAGTGATCGAGGAAACGTGCTGCATATTCGGGTGCGTCGAGCGGCACATATTGATGCACGGCATTGGCGCCGAGGCGACGTTCCGCGAGGCCCGCCGACGTGACCGTCCCCGTGGTCAACAGGAAGTTGAGCTCCGGGCGCGCGGCGCTCAGCGCCTCGATCACCGGGAGCACGGCGTTGGTCTCGCCGACACTTGCTGCGTGCACCCAGCAAAGAACGCCATCGGGGCGTGCGACGCTGGCATATCCAAGTCGCTCTTGCCGCCGCCGTGGATCCTCTTTGCCGCTGCGCTCGCGGATCTTCAGGATGAGTGGGGCCAGCGGCCGCAGCAGGCTCATGCTGGTGCGGTAGGCCTTCAGACGAAAATCTGGTTCGGCCGGCGGGTCGTTGCGACCGACGAGGCTCAGCGGTGTGATGCGCCGCACGTCCGCTCCGGCGATCTCATAGGCGCGTGCCGTGACGGCATTGAGCGACCGTTCCAACTGCTGGCGCGCAAACTCGATCTCGGCTTCGCCCGCATCTGCAGGCACCCAGATAGGGTCCCCCGCGACGTAGGCGAGCTTCGAGCCAGGCAGGTTAATGGTCATGCGGCTCCACGTGTCGAGGGCACGGAAGCGCGAGCTTGCGACGGCACAGGGCACGATGGGGCGACCCGCGAGGCGCGCGATGGTCACGATACCGCTGCCGGCCCGACGTGCCGGCCCCGGAGGCACGTCAGCGGTCATGACGATCGAATAACCATCCTTGAGATAGCGCACCGCCTGCCGGAGCGCATGCACGCCGCCGCGATCCTTGCGCCGTCCCCCTGCGCCCGCGCCCCGAATCAGCTCGACGTCGAATTTGGCCATCGCCGCGCCGATCACCTCCGCGTCACCATGGCGCGCGACCATGGCGGCGACCTTGGTATCGGCCCCCGGGCGAAAACCCGCCGACATCATGAACTGGCCATGCCAGACGGCGAGAATAAGGGGGTGGTCAGCGGCCAGCCTTTGCAGGGCGTCGCTGGGCTCGTAAACGCGGCGCGAGGTGCGCCGGACTAGCGATATCAGGCCGGCGACGGCGCTGCCGGCAAGGCGATTGATTCTGCGTGTGGTGTCAGGCGAACGTGCCATCCTCAAGGGTGCCTCGGCGCCAGATCGCCTCTTCGAGCAAGCGGTTCTGCGCGAACCACTTGCAGCTGGTTCCTATAGCGAATATTTAGCGATAGCAAACTGGGACGTGAGGGCACACACCAACATTTTCGGGTGGTCGCCCACCCTCGCGGCCCGCGCCCCTAACCCTATAATCAGCGGACTTTAATGGCTGGATTGGTGAAGCGGGCTAAACGCTCCTGGCGGCGCGTTGGCAGAAGCGCTCGCCAGCGCCTCCTGCGTTCCATGCCGCCCTGGATGCGGCGTAGCGCGCTGCCGCCGGCGTCCTTTGTCGACATGCTGTTCGTGGATCACGGAATCTTCCGCCTCGCCTACCTGAACAGTCATCGGATGTCGCACGAGGCCTGGCGCTCCGCGCAGCCGGCACCGCATCAGCTTCGCCGCTTTGCCAAGGCCGGTGTCCGCACGGTCGTCAACCTGCGCGGCGAGCGCGACTGCGGCAGCTATTGGCTCGAACGGCGCGCCTGCAAGCGTCACGGCATGAAGCTTGTCAACTTCCAGATCCGCTCGCGCGCCGCTCCGACGCGCGAGGAACTCTGGGGTGCCAAGCATCTATTCGAGCAAATCGAATATCCGGTGCTTATGCACTGCAAGTCGGGGGCTGACCGCGCCGGGCTGATGAGCGTCCTCTACCGCCACCTGCACGAGGGTGCGCCGATGGAGGAGGCCAAGAAAGAGCTTTCCATCAAGTACGGCCATATCCGTCAGGCCCATACCGGCATCCTCGATTATTTCTTCGAGCGCTACCTCGCCGACAACGCCGTCCGTCCTATGCCGTTTTTCGAGTGGGTCGATACGGTCTACGACCCTGACGAGCTGCGGGCGACGTTCCGCTCCAAGGGCTGGGCGGATCGCATCGTCGACGGCGTCCTCCGCCGCGAATAGGGCGCCGCCTCTCTTTACGTCAATTGAGGCTCGGGCGCCGCCGCCAACGCTTGCGAGCGCACCAGACGGGCATAATGGCCGTCGGCCGCCAGCAGATCGAGATGCGTGCCGGTTTCAACGATCGTGCCATCTTCCATGACGCAGATCAGATCGGCGTTCTGCACCGTTGAAAGCCGGTGTGCGATGACCAGCGTGGTGCGATTGCGGGTGAAGCGCGCCAGTGCCTCCTGCACCAGCCGCTCCGATTCGGTATCCAGTGCGCTGGTGGCCTCGTCGAGCAGCAGGATCGGCGCGTCCTTGAGGATGGCCCGCGCCAGGGCGAGGCGCTGGCGCTGTCCGCCGGATAACCGCTGTCCGCGGTCGCCGATCTCGGTGGCATAGCCTTGCGCTTGACCGAGAATGAATTCGTGCGCCGCCGCGGCTTGTGCGGCGGCAACGATCGACTCCTGCGGAGCTCCCAGCCGCCCGAGCGCGATATTCGCGCCGATGGTATCGTCGAACAGCGTCACGTCCTGCGAGACGATGGAAATGGCATCGCGCAGCGAGGCGAGTGTCGTATCGCGGATGTCCTGGCCGTCGATGGTGATTCGCCCCCGCTCGGCATCGAATAGCCGTGGCACGAGATTGAGCACCGTCGATTTGCCGGCGCCTGACCGTCCGACCAGCGCCACCGTGCGGCCGCCCGGAACCGTCAGATTGAAGTTTGAGATCGCCTGCACGCCGCTGCCGTCGTACGAGAAGCCGACGCCCTCGAAACGGATCGTCGCATCGCCGATAGCCAGCGGCTTGGCGCCCGGCTTGTCGACGATCAGCGGCCGCTCGTCGACGAGATCGTAGAAGCTCTCGACGGCGGCGAGGCCCTCGTTGATGCGCCCCGAAAGGCTGCCCAGGGCACGGATTGGCTGCGATGCCATGAGCAGCGCCGTGATGAAGCCCATGAAGTCGCCGACCGTCGAAATGCCGCTGGCAATGCGCCAGTAGGCGAAGGCGATCACGCCGGCGACGGCGATGCCGCCGAGCGCCTCGAGCAGTGGATCGATGCGCGCCCTGTTACGAATCGCCTTCATGCGCAGGTCGTAGACGTGCTCGAAGCTCTTGTTGAGCCTCGCGGCGGCGTAGTTTTCCAGGCGGAACGACTTGATCAGCCGTGCCCCTGACAGCTTCTCGGTGAGCAGCGAAGTCATTCCGCCGAGCTCATTCTGCGTCTGCTTTGCGACGCCACGCAGCTTCTTGGAAAGGCTGGCGACGGGCAGCGCCGCAATCGGATAGATGCCGAGCACGATCAGCGACATCATCGGGTCGAGATAGATCATTGAGGCGACAAGCGCGACAATCGAAAGCGCGTCGCGTACCGCCGTATTCAGCGCCGCCTGCGCCGCGGCCTGCACGAATCCAATGTCGTTGGTAAGCCTGGAGACCAAGCGCCCCGGCGTCTCCCGCGAGAGCCGGGCGAAATCCGATGTAATGAGATGCTCAAAGCCGACGCGCTGCATATCGGTTGTCATGCGCATGACGAGGCGGTTGGATTCCACCGTCTGCGCGTAGAGCAGCAGGCTGCGCAACATCGTAGCGCCCACGATGGCCGCCAGCACGTAAGGCAGGACGCCGGTCTGTTCCTTCATCAGCATGTCGAAGGAAGCCTTGATGATCATCGGATAGGCGCCGGTGATGGCAGCCAGCAATCCGGTGAGCACCATGGCGACGATCAACTCGTGCCAGCGCGGGAATACCCATTCCTTCAAAAAGCGATTGAGCAAACCGCGCCGGCGGTCGTCGAGGACGACCTTGCCGCCAGCAGGTTTGCGTGGCGGGGACTGACTCACGATGAAGCCTTCAGCACGTCGTCCGGTTCCAGCAGGCGGTGGATGTGAACGACGAAGTAACGCATCATCGCGTTGTCGACGGTACGTTGCGCCGCTGCCTTCCAGGCCGCGTGCGCCTCAGCGTAGTTGGGAAAGATACCGACGATGTCGAGGCTCTTGAGATCGCGGAAGTCCACGCCCTCCAGCGACGTCAGCTCGCCGCCGAACACAAGGTGCAGCAATTGCTTCGGCGCCATCGACTTATCGGTCATTGAATAGATCCCCCTCGTGTAGGTCAGGTGTGCGGATGTGGTCGCAAAGGACCGCTCAGTTACGGCGAATTTACGCTATCTCTTAAGTTGGCAGGAAGCCGGATATGTCATTCTAGCTTTACGGTCGCACGAGACGGCTGGCTCTGAAGACTTCGGCGAGGCTTCCACATTTCGGCTTGAACCCGCGGCACGGGTTCAAGCCGAAATGCTTAATGGCTGTCCCATCTAGCTGAGGCCCGCCATGCGCGACAGCACCATGTCCGCCGCGAGCCCCAGGAAAATGACCAGCCCGACGTCGCGATTGGAGCGGAAGCGGCGCAGGCAATTGGCTGCGTCGTTCGTATCCAGCGTCGTCACCTGCCAGGCCATTTGCAGCGAGGCCAGCACCACGGCCGTAAAGTAAATAAGATGCGTGCCGGCCAGATACCCAGCCAGAAGCCACAGCACCACCGCCCCGGCATAGAACGAGCCGACCCAGCTCATCGTGTTGTGTCCGAACCGGATCGCCGTCGAGCGCAGGCCGAGCGACAGGTCGTCTTCGCGGTCCTGATGCGCGTAGATGGTGTCGTAACCTATGGTCCACAGCACCGAACCGGCATAAAGCAGCAGCGCCGGCAGCCCGACCGAGCCCATGACGGCCGTCCAGCCGACGAGCGCACCCCAATTGAACGCCAGCCCGAGAATGACCTGCGGCCAGTGCGTAAAACGCTTCGCGAACGGGTACACCGCCACGAGGATCAGCGAAGCGGCTCCCAGCTTGACCGTAAAGGCGTTGAACTGAACCAGAACGAGAAGTCCCCCCAACGCGCACATGGCGGCGAAGGCCAGCGCCTCGGAGGGCGTCACCTGCCCGGAAGGGATGGGGCGGCTGGCGGTGCGTGCCGAGCGGGCGTCGTAGTCGCGATCGGCATAGTCGTTATAGGCGCAGCCTGCAGCGCGCATCAGCAGCGCCCCGACGGCGAACAGGGTCAGTAGCCACAGGTTCGGATACGGCTGATTGAGCGTGACGTCGGCGAGCCCCACGGACCACCAGCACGGCAGCAGCAGCAGCCAGAAGCCAATCGGCCGGTCGAGGCGGGCGAGCCGCAGATAAGGCCGCGTCGATAGCGGCGCATAACGGTCCACCCAGTTGTCGGGCGGGGCATCTGCAACGCGTGTGCTATCAGGAATGGTGGTCGGGTTGGGCTGCATGTCCGCTTTTTTGCTTCAGTCAGCGCTTGGTGCAGAACCTAGCCCCCGCCCGGGGCCAGGGCAAATGGGGCGTATGCGCTCACCATCGCCGCCCCGCACGCGTTGAGGATATGCTCGGCGAGGTCAGGAGGCGTGGCGGACGATGATCTTCTGCACCTCGGCGACGAGATCGGCCTCCTTGACCGAAACTTGCGCCGGGCGCTGCTCTTTCCACTCTTCGTGATCCTTGATCGCGGCGGCAGCCTTGGCGCCCTCGATGAGATCCTTCAGCGTCACTTCGCCCTTGGCTTGCTCGTCCGAGCCCTGGATCACCACGCAGGGCGAATTGCGCTTGTCGGCGTATTCCAACTGCTTGCCGAATTTCTTCGGGTTGCCGAGGTAGAGTTCGGCGCGGATGCCGGCATTGCGCAGCGTCTGCACCATCTTCTGGTAGTCGGCGATGCGGTCTTTCTCCATCACCGTGACGATGACGGGGCCGTCAGGCGCGACGGGCTTATCCTTGTGCAGCGCCGCCAGCGCCGCCTGCAGGCGCGACACGCCGACCGAGAAGCCCGTTGCCGGAACCTTCTGTCCCGTGAAGCGGGAGACGAGATCGTCATAGCGACCGCCGCCGCCGACCGAGCCGAAGCGGACCGGATTGCCCTTCTCGTCCTTCACCTCGAACGTCAGCTCGGCTTCGAACACCGGCCCGGTATAATATTCGAGCCCGCGCACGACCGACGGATCGATCATGATCCGCTCCGGACCGTAGCCCGCCCCCCGTACGAGGTCAGAAATTTGCTGCAACTCGGCGCGGCCCATCTTGCCGGCCGCGCTCTGCTTCAGTGTCGCATCGAGCTGAGCGAGTTTATCGCCCGTTCCTGCCTCGAACGCGCTCATGATGGTGTCGACGGCTTCCGCGTCCAGCTCCGCGCCGCTCGTGTAGTCGCCGCTCTCGTCCTTGCGTCCCTTCCCGAGCAACTCGCGCACACCCGCAGGCCCCAGCCGGTCGAGCTTATCGAGTGCGCGCATGGCGACGAGCCACTTCGCGTCATTCTCCTCGCCGTTCAGGCCGACGACCTCACGCAGGCCGTCGAGGATCTTGCGGTTCGACACCTTGATCACGTAGTCGCCGCGCTTGATGCCGAGCGCTTCCAGCGTGTCGGCGGCGAGCATGCACATCTCCGCGTCCGCCGCGACGCTCTCCGCGCCCACTGTGTCGGCGTCGAACTGCATGAACTGGCGGAAGCGCCCCGGCCCCGGCTTCTCGTTGCGGAACACATGTCCCACGGCGTAGCGGCGGAACGGCTTGGGCATATCCTGGTAGTGCTGCGCGACATAGCGGGCGAGCGGCGCCGTCAGGTCGTAGCGCAGGCTCATCCACTGCTCGTCCTCGTCCTGCAGCGAGAACACGCCCTCGTTAGGGCGGTCCTGGTCGGGGAGGAACTTGCCGAGCGCGTCGGTGTACTCGAAGGCCGGCGTCTCCAACGGCTCGAAGCCGTAGCGCTCGTAAACCGCGCGGATCGTCGCCAGCATGATCTGCTGTTGGCGCAGCTCGGCCGCCTCGATGTCGCGAAGCCCACGTGGCAGACGCGGCGTGGGCCGGGAGTCTTTCTTTTGCTTGCTCATGTTTCGGCGGCGTATCGCGGATGTTCGCCAAACGCAACACCTGTTGTGCGAACCCGGCACCCCCCGCAGCTCCCGAGCGCCGGGACATCCACTCCCGCGACGCCAGCCGCACGACCAGCCTCTTTCAGCTCATGGCAGGACTATTCAGCGGGCCGCGGCGGCGGGTGGCCGAACGGGCGCCTCAGCTCTGCGTAGCTCGCATGCGCCTGCACCGAGACGATTTCCCGCTCCGGCCAGCGCAGCGCCGTCAATTTGCCGCCGAATACGCAGCCGGTATCAATGCACAGGGTGTTGTTCAGCCAAGCCGCGTCGGCCACCGGCGTGTGGCCATAGACGACAGTCGTGGCACCCTGATAGTCGGCCGCCCAGTTGTACCGCTCCGGCAGGCCGTCCTCACCGATGTGCCCGGAGGCATCGCCGTAGAGCGCAAAGCTGCGCACGCGCGGCGAACTCCTGCCGAGCATGGTCTCGCGCACCCCTGCGTGCGCCACGGCAAGGCTGCCTCCGTCGACCCAGGCATGGCTCGCCAACCCCTCCAGGAAGACGCGGGCGCGCGATTTCAGTGCATCGCCTTCTCCCGCGAGCTGCTCGATGGTGCATTCCAGTCCGCCGCCGATCTTGACTTTGTTCCCCTTCAGCCAGCGCAGCAGCTTGTCGTCGTGATTGCCGGCGATGCTCAGCGCCTGCCCC
>JBAZYB010000087.1:0-15458 GCA_041659545.1 Hyphomicrobium sp. | reverse complement strand
CGCAGCATTTCGCACGATCTATCTCGGTCGCGGCCTGGATGGCGTTGCAGCGGCAATGGTGCGTGCCGAGGAGGACGTCGCCGAGAAGCGCCGCCGGCAGACGGCTGTGAAGCGGCTGTGGCCCGACGACTGGACGGGCGCGCATGACCTCGTTGCGCGGCTCAGCGCAGCCTATGCCCCGCTGCTGGAGATATTCGGCAGGCGGGGTGAGCAGTCGATGCAGGAGATCGCGTCGGCGCACATCGCGGTGGCCGAGGCGCTGTGCGAATTGCCGGAGACGGAGCAGAGCAACGACGGCCCACCGCTGTGGCTGGGAGAGGCAGGCACGGCGGCATCCAGCTTCTTTGCCGGGCTGATCGATCCGCGGCTCCCGGCGTTGCAGATCACCGCGGCGGACTATCCTGATCTCTATCGCAGTCTCATCGTCGGCCAGAACGTGCGCCCGCGGGTTGCGGTGCATCCGCGGCTCTCGATATGGGGGCCGTTCGAAGCGCGCCTGCAGCAAACGGACGTCATTGTGCTCGGCTCGCTGAATGACGGCACTTGGCCGGAGGCGGCCGATCCAGGCCCGTGGCTCAATCGGCCGATGCGCAAGGAGCTCGGCCTGCCCTCACCTGAGGAGACGATCGGATATGCGGCGCACGACTTCACGTCGCTGCTCGGGGCGCAGCGCGTGTATCTGACGCGTGCAGAGAAGATCGACGGCGTGCCGACGGTGCCGTCGCGCTGGTTGATGCGCTTGCAGGCGCTGCTGGCCGGCTTTGGCATCAGCGATGCGCTGCAGGCGGAGCAGCCGTGGCTCGGCTGGGCGCGTGCGCGCGACAATACCGGCGAGCGCAAGCGCATTGCGGCGCCAGAGCCGCGGCCGCCCCTTGAAATGCGCCCCCGCCGCGTCAACGCCACAGGTGTCGAGACGTGGCTTTCGAACCCGTATGCGATTTTCGCCAGCGCCATACTGCGGCTGGAGAAGCTGCCGGTACTTGGCTCCGATCCCAACGCGGCGCTGCGCGGCACCGTCGTGCACGAGATCATGCGCCTCTTCGCGCAGAAGTTTCCCGAGCGGCTGCCGGCAGATGGGCACGCCGAACTCATGGCCATTGCCGACGGGGTTCTGGAGAGCTACGTGGGAAATCCGCGGGTCGCCGCATTCTGGCTGCCGCGTTTCCAGCGCTTTGCGGAATGGTTCGCCGATACCGAGCCGGCACGGCGCGAGGGCGTGGAGCGCATCGTGCCCGAGGTCTCCGGCCAGCTGATTATCGGCGCGCCGGGCGGGCCGTTCTCGCTGCATGCACGCGCCGACCGCATCGACATCACGGCGGAGGGCATTTTCATTACCGACTACAAGACCGGCAGCGTACCCAACGACAAGCAGATCGGTCTCGGGATGAAGCCTCAGCTACCGTTGGAAGCCGCCGTGGCGATGGGCGACGTCGGGTTTACGCATATCCCCCGCCTGCCTGTCGCCGGGTTGCGCTACGTACGCGCCACGGGTGCCGAGCCGCCGGGCGAAGATCGGCGCGTCAACGCTGGCGACATCACCACGCTGGCGCAGGAGGCACTCGCCAACCTCACCAAGCTGATCGCGCATTTCGACAACGAGGCGACGCCTTACAAGGCCCTGCGGCGAGCCCGCTTCAATTACGATTTCGACGACTACGCGCATCTGGCACGTGTCGCCGAATGGTCGGTGCCGGGTGAAGACGAGGCAGGCACAGAATGAGCATGCGTCGACAGACCGATTTTGAACGGACGCAGCGCGCGCAACGCGACGCGGCCGATCCCATTGCCTCGGTGTGGGTGAGCGCCAACGCCGGCACAGGCAAGACGCACGTGCTCACCCAGCGCGTACTGCGCCTGATGCTGGCCGGCACGGTGCCGGAACGGATCTTATGCCTCACCTACACCAAGGCTGCGGCAGCTGAGATGTCGAAGCGCGTCTTCGATACGCTGGCCAAGTGGGTGACGATGCCGGAGGCCGACCTTGAACGGCAGTTGGTGGATCTGTGCGACCGGGAGCCGCTCGCGGGCGAAACGGAGCTGGCGCGCACACTATTCGCGGTGGCAATCGAGACGCCTGGTGGGCTCAAGGTGCAGACGATCCACTCGTTCTGCGAGCGACTATTGCAGCGTTTTCCGCTCGAAGCGGGCGTAGCACCGGGCTTCACGGTGCTCGACGACACGACCTCGAAGGCGCTGCTGCGCGAAGCCATCGACGCGAGCTTGAGGGAAGCGACGGACGGGTCATCGCCGCAGTTGCGGCAGGCGCTGGAGACGATCATTCCTTACGCCGCCGAAGAACGCTTCGACGATGTGTTGCGGGCAGCTCTCGCCGAGCGTCATTGGCTCGACAGCGCGTCGCGCATCGATCTGGGCAATGGCGAGGAAGGCCTCGAAGGGCTCGAGCGCGTGTACCGGCGCAGCTTCGGCGTGCGCCAGGACGTGAGCGTGGATGACATCCATAGCGACATGGCCGATGTCGTGCGCGATGCGGAGCTCTTGCGGCTGCGCGATGCGCTGACGGGCGGCTCGCCGAAGGACCAGAAAGCCGCTGTGCATGTCACGGGGGCACTCACGGCTGCGTCGAGCCCTGCGCGTGCGGCGGCATTGGAAAAGTTCTTCTGCACCGAAGGCAAAGCACGCGCGAGCCTGATGACCAAAGGTGTCGCCACCGGCTTTCCCGGTCTGAAGGAGAGCTTCGAGACGGCACAGCAGAACTTCATGCTGCTCGTCGGAGAACGGCGGGGCGTACGCGCCATCGTCGCCACCATGGCCCTGCATCGTCTGGCGGGCGAGGTGCTGCAGCGCTATACGGGCGCCAAGGCACGGCGGGCGGCGCTCGATTACGACGATCTCATCTCGCGCAGCGTCAACCTGCTGAGCACCCAGGATCTCGCCGCCTGGGTGATGTTCAAGCTCGACCGCGGCATCGACCACATCCTCGTCGACGAGGCGCAGGATACCAGCCCTGAACAGTGGCAAATCGTCGAGGCGCTGGCCGGCGAGTTCTTTAACGGCAGCGGACAGCACGACGTGGTGCGCACGCTGTTTGCGGTCGGCGACGAGAAGCAGTCGATCTACTCGTTTCAGGGGGCGGCGCCGCATAAGCTGGCCGAGATGGGACGCAAGTTCGCCGAACAGAGCAAGGCCAACGTGTTCCGACATGTTCCGCTGGACTTGTCGTTCCGCACCGTGGCGCCGGTTCTGGATGCGGTCGACCGTGTGTTTTCAGATCGCGTTCGCACGCCGGGACTCACCACAGAAAACGCCATCATCCGACACGCCGTGCATCGGCTCGGACACGGCGGCGTCGTTGAAGTGTGGCCGACGGAGGTTCCCGACGATGACGATGGCGGCGATCCATGGTCGCCGCTCGACGAGGCGACGGCGCGGGCGCCGGCCGAGCGACTCGCCGAACGCATCGCGGTTACAATCCGGCGCTGGCTCGACGAGGGCGAATTGCTGGCGTCCGAGGGGCGGCCGGTGCGCGCCGGCGACATTCTCATCCTGGTACGCAAGCGCCGTCCGTTCGCCGGCCCGATGGTCGCTGCTCTCAAGGCACGCGGCATCCAGGTGGCGGGCGCCGACCGGCTGCGGCTCTCCGAGCAAATCGCCGTTGCCGATCTCATGTCGCTTGGCGATTTTCTCACCCTGCCGGAGGACGACCTCGCCCTCGCGGAAGTGCTGAAAAGCCCGCTCATCGGATTCGACGACGACGATCTGCTGGTTCTCGCCGTGAATCGCCAGGGTACGTTGTGGAAGGCCCTGATCGACCGGGCTGGGAAAGACGAGCGCTTCCGGCCAGCCGCAGAGACGCTGAAGCGCTGGCGCTCGCGCGCCGATTTCGCGCCGCCGTTCGAGTTCTTTGCCTCGATCCTCGACCGCGAAGGAGGACGTGCAAAGCTGCTGACTCGTCTCGGCGCCGAGGCGGCTGATCCGATCGACGAGTTCCTCAACCTGGCGCTCGGCTACGACGATGCGGAGGCCCCATCGCTCACCGGCTTCCTCGCCTACCTGCGCGAAGCCGACCGCGAGGTGAAGCGCGACATGGAACACGGGCGCGATGAGGTGCGGGTGATGACCGTACACGGCGCCAAGGGACTTGAAGCGCCCATCGTGTTTCTCCCCGATACGTGCTCGACGGCGGCGGGGGGCGTCGGCGTGCCGCTGCTCGACGTTGCCGGCCTGGATCTGCCGGCAGGGACAAAAGGCACGCCGTTCGTGTGGAGCGTGCGCGGGTCGAGCAAGCATCCGCTTATTTCGGCGGCCCAGAGCGCGCGAGCACGACGCGAGGTGGAAGAGCGCAACCGGCTGCTCTACGTCGCCATGACGCGGGCACGCGACCGGCTTTATGTGGCGGGCTTCGAAGGTAAGCGGGCACGGACAGCGGACTGCTGGTACGAACTCATAACGGCGGGGCTGGCTGGATTCGTCGAAGAGATGACGGATGCTACCGGTGCATCAATCCTACGGCGTGTCGAAGCGCAATCGGTGTCGCCGAAGCCGCGCGAAGCCTCCCAAAAGCAGGATGCAGCCGGCGTGGCGCTGCCAACCTGGGCGGCCAGCCCAGCGCCGCGCGAAGTGACGCTATCCATCCCGCTGGCTCCATCGCGGCTCGAAGCCTACGCCCCCGACGCCGAGGGCGAACCGATCGTCGAGGCCGCCCCCCCGCGCCGCCCTGTCGCGGAGGAGCCGCCGTCACCGCCGCCGAGGGCGCAGTCGAGCGACAACCGCTTCCTGCGCGGAACGCTGACGCACGCCTTGCTGCAGCATCTACCGACCTTGCCGGCCGCCGGCTGGCAGAAGGCCGCCGACGGCTTCCTGGAGGCACGTGGCGGCGTCCTTTCGGCGGGCGCCCGGCGCAGCATCGCCAAGGAGACGCTAGCCATCTTAACGGCGCCTGAGTTTGCCGCACTGTTCGGGCCACAGAGCCGCGCGGAGGTGCCTATCGTGGCGCTATTGGCCAATCCCAGGGGCAAAGGGGCGCCGCTGAAGCTAATGGGGCAGCTCGACCGTGTGGTGGTGCAGGGCGACGAGGTGCTAATCGTCGACTACAAGACCAACCGGCCCCCGCCTCTCGAGGTGGATCAAGTTGCAAGGGCTTATCTTTTCCAGTTGGCGTCCTACCGGCTGGCCCTGCGTGAAATTTATGCAGGCCGACAAATCAAGACGGCCCTGCTATGGACCGATGGCCCGCGAATCATGCCTATCCCGGACGCCCTACTCGACGAATACACCTCCCGCCTATGGGACCTCGACGCAAGTCGCCTTGACGCTCGCGGGAGCCATTCCTAACTTCCCGGTCGAAGAGGTGTTGCCCGCAGCCCCCGGCAACCGCGCCTCAAAAGGAGAACAGAATGTCAAACGCAGTGTCCGACAGCACCTTCGACCAGGAGGTCCTGAAATCCTCAGAGCCGGTGCTCGTGGACTTTTTTGCGGAGTGGTGCGGTCCCTGCAAAGCCATGGCCCCGGCGCTCGAACAGGTCGCCAAGGAACTTCAGGGCAAGGTCAAAATCGTCAAGCTCGACGTCGACCAGAACCCGACTGTGACCGGCCGCTATGGCATCCGAGCCATGCCGACGCTGATCATGTTCAAGAACGGCCAGGTGGCGGCGCAGCACACCGGCGCCCTGGTGCAGAAGAAGAAGCTCGAAGACTGGATCAACGCATCGGTCGCCTAACGGCGGCCTGAGGCTCATCCATTCGGACTTGATGAAGGCCCCGCGCGTCGGGGCCTTTTTCATTTGCGGCGCCGAGATTGAGCCTCTGCTAGTTTCGTTGGGACAGATTCTGCCGCTGGGGCTCCCATGCACCGGATTTCACACACGCTCTATGCTGCAATCGCCACGGCGGCATTCCTGCTGGTCGGCATCGACGCCGCTTGGGCACCGGGCTCGATCACGCTGGATGAGGTGATGGTGCAGCTGAAAGACGACGGTAAGCTCCTGGGGGAGATCGGCGAGGCGCTCAAGGCGCAGGGCCTGCAAGCGGACGCAGTGATCTGCGTCGGGGCACGGTTCGGGGGTCATTGGGTGGAGCTCGGCGGCGCGCGGAGCATTCCCTATGAATGCGAGATTGGCACCCGCAAGCTCAACATCGACGGCACGCTGCATCTTTATGACGAGCGCGGCGCGGAGATCGACTTGAACGATGAGCGAGCGCCCGAACGCGCGTTCGACTACAAGCAGAGCGATCTTACGTGGACGTGGCAGTGACACGCGCGTCAATCGCGTGCCCCGTCGTGCCGGCGGGGGCGACGCGCGTATGCATTTGCCGCCGCACATAACGCGACGCTCCACCGGCGTGCAGGACGCGACGTATGCCATGAAAGCGGCGCACGCAGCGCATTCACGCAGCGATTCACCATAATTCCACCACCTCGCTACGCACTTCTGAGCGTGGATCATTGGTCGAGGAGATAGTCATGGTGTTTCAGCGTAAGCACGACCCGAAGACGCTCACCGTCGTTCCTGCCGAAGTCACGTCGCTGCCGGCACCGGGTAGCGCGTCGGCAAACGCGTCGTCCGTCATCGGCAAGGATATGTCCATAGAGGGTCAATCCATCACAGTGCGCTGCAAGGGTACCTTGCGCGTCAACGGCGTCATCACTGCAGACCTACACTGCAACGAGCTGGTGGTCGGCGAGGAGGCAATCGTCAGCGGCTCCATCGCGGCCGACAGCGTGCGCGTATTCGGCGCCGTGCATGGCGCGATCCTGGGCGCCAACGTGACGCTGCATCCGAGCGCCCGCGTCGATGGCGACATCCACAGCCAGACGCTGACCATCGAGCAGGGGGCAAGCTTCGACGGGCGTTCGCGCAAGGTCGCCAATGCCGCTGAAGTAGCGCCGCAGCTCGATGTGCACGACATGCAGGCACGCGCTTACGGTTGAGATATTCTTCTCTGCGCCGGGCGACTCCCCTGCGGGGGAGCCGGCCGTCCGGCGGGAAGTGTATTTGTTGGCGGCGCTAGAATATTGCGCCGGGCGAGTCCCCTTGCGGGGAGCTGGCCGCCGGGCGGAAGTTAGGCGGCCTCACGCTTTCCATTGATCAGATCCCAGGCGATGTTGATCTGCCGGATGCGGGTCTCGCGCAGTGCGCGATCGCTTTCGTCGCGCGCAAGATCGGGGTGCCAGCTCATGCGCAAGGCATCGACGATCTTCTTGAGGACGCCAGCACTGACCTCGGCGTTGACGCCCAGAACCTCGTAGGCCTCACTCGGCGTACGCGGCAGGGTTGGCGCCCGCTTTGTGTTCGCAAGGCTGGCAACAGCGCTATCGACGATACGGCGAATGCGTTCGAGGTCGCGCACGAGTCCACGGAATTGGAGCGCGGATCGATCATCAGGCAGATCGCCTTTGGCAACCTGTCTGTCGAGATTGGCGAGCCTGTCACGCACTTGGCCGAGTTCGCCCTGTAGCACATCGCGCAACGGCCCGGCGCCCTTCAGCTCGTGGGCTGCGGTCTCTGTCTGCTGCAAAAGTGCGGTGACCGCACCGGATGCGTTGGCCAGCGTCAGATTGCCGTGGGCGCGACGAAACGCACTTGATCCGTTGGCGCGAGCCCGCAGCGAGGGGATGTAACGGATGCCAAGCAGGAGCAGGATAACTGAAGCCGATCCGCTGGCGGCGAGCCAAGCCCACAAGCGTGGCTCATGCTCGGCTGTCACAATTGGCGGCATGTCCTCAGAACCGGCCCGCACGACCGTAATCCACTCATCGCTGGCAAGGTCGGGCTCGAGCGCGGTCTCGAACGTCTCGCGCCTGCCGGATGGCTCCAGAATTGCGTCTGGGTCGGCCTTGGCGATGGCATATTCGGCATCGTTCATAGCCACACGCGTCAGCCGCGGCTCGAGGGCGAGGGCCGTGGCCTCGCCAGCGGCCAGCGCCGCTTCGTCAGCAGCGGTGCCGATCATCAGCCGGGCGCCCAGCTCGCCGAGCGGCGCAAAACCGTCAGGAAGCACCAGGTGGTCGAATGCAGCCTTGCGCGGCCAGGGCAGGCAATCGCCGCGTAGCACCAGCTGACGCTGCAGGTCGCCGTGCCTGCCATCTATGCAGCCGTCCGGGGCGTCTAGCGTCCCGCGAGTCGGCATGACGAGATTTAGCCGGCCACCTTCCATCCATGCCCGGTTGGCCGTGGCGCTGTGAATGGCCGCTGCAATCGCAATCCAGGAGACGGGCTTGCCGGCGCAGGAAATGGAGAAACGGTGGACCATGACGGTGCGGCAGCCCGTCGAGCTGTCGGAAAGACACGTCGTGACGGTTTGCTCATCGCGGGCGCCGACGATCGCATAGCTTGTGTCAGCAGCGGGAGACAGGTGAATCGTGCCGCCTTCGACGTCGCAATCGAACGGCATGACGAGCCGCTCGCTGGCCAGAGCGGCGGCGGGCGGCATCAGTGTCAGAATGAAGACCGTGCAAAGGCGGGAAACTCGACGCACCTCTATGCCCCTCATGTTGGTACGCAAGGGTTTTGTTCTTATGGTGAACAAGGGCGCGACTGTGGCGATTGAGCTGTTTATCAACGCAAAGAATTGGTGGTGTGTGGCCTCGATGCCCAGGTGGCTGGTCGAACTCTCGGTGACGGCGGGGCATATCTGTCCCTGCGGCCCAAAAATTGCCGATACAGCTCGGCATGTCTCGACAATGAAAGCTCCACCCCCCTAGAAGATCGGGGTGCTCAGGTGGAATTGTTTTGGGCCGAGTTCGGGAGCGCCGGTCCGCTTTGTGTTTTTAAGGGGAGCCCGACCATGTCTTCGACCGACGTGCAGGCTGCATCGTCAGCCGCTGCTGCGGGCGGTTTTTATAGCAGCGCAGACGCTCAGGCCCCTATTGCGCTCAGCCCCGGTGAGATTTCCGCCTTCGATGCGCTGAAGCCGGAGAGCGAACGCGGTCGGGAGCGGTTCATTCCCGTCACGCGCTTTGCGCTGCTCGATCGCCTCACCGCGCCGACCGCATGGACGAATGCGGAACAGGCAAGGGAGGCGCGCCGGTTCTTCCGTTATCTCGATCATTGGCGCCGGCAGCTCTACACCGCCGAGCTGCACGAGCTGGAAGAGACTTACGAGCCGTTCAGTCCCGACAGCGATCTTTTGATGACACGAGCCTTCACGCCCGATGAGCGCGCCGTCATGCAAGCGCGGGTTACGAAAGGCATGCAGCGCATCCTGACGCAGGCAAACTACACCAAGATCGACCACAACGACGTCGAGCAGATTCTGACGCGAGATTCCGCCTATGGCCTCGACCTGTACGTCGATCTCGACGTGTTCGAGGAGGTGCTGATCTACTACCGCGGCGCATCGAGCAGGCGCGATCAGCGTCGACGCTGGCACAAGTTCTATATGCGCGAGCAGTTCGACATTCCGCTCTTCCAGCGGCTGTTCCTGCTGTTCAAGCTGAAGCCGTTCGACAAGCACGTTCGCGAAGTGATTGAAAAAAAGGGCATCACGCGTCGCGAGGCCGAGAAGCTGGTCAAGCGCGAACGTGAGAACATTCCGACGGAAGTCAAAGAATCCTGCATCTACATGAAGCTGTTCAAGAACATCCCGAGAAGCGATCTCGAGATGGTGTTCCCGAACACGCGCGTGCGCTTCCGCTTCTATGACAAGCTGCGTCTCGGCGCGACGGCGGGAGGAGGTCTCACGCTCGGCACGGTGAGCGCGGCGGGCAAGATCGCGCTGCTGGCGACCAACCCTCTTGCGGCCGCCGGCGCGCTGGTCGGGCTCGGAGGCATCGCCTTCCGGCAGGCCGTCAACTTCATGAACCAAAAGCAGCGCTACATGGTGGTGATGGCGCAGAACCTTTATTTCCATGCCATGGCGGACAATCGCGGCGTGATGCTGAAGCTCGCGGCGCGCGCCGCCGAAGAGGACATCAAGGAGGAGATGCTGCTCTACGCGGTGCTGACCAAGGAGACTTCCCGCCGTCAGGACATTCCGGAGATCGACGCGGCCATCGAGCAGTATCTGGCAGCGAGCTTCGGCGTCAGCGTCGACTTCGATATTACCGATGCGCTGGAACGGCTCATTGCCGACGGTCTCGTCATCGAGCAGCCGGACGGCACTTTGAAGACCCTGCCGCCAGCCGAGGCGGCGCGGCATATCGACAAGAAGTGGGACCTGTTCCTCGACGAGCTGCCGGAGATGGTCAGCGCCGAGGGCATGGAGTTCCAAGCCGACGAACCGCCCTTGTCAGCGCCGACGGCTTAGGGCAGAGCTGCTGCCGGTTTAGGCAGGGCGCAGCTCCGTAAGTCATGGCCAGCATAAAGCTTTCACTGCGCACGGGCGATCTTGCGGCCGCGCGGTCCTTCGAAGCCGCACTCGAGGCGCACGATCCGCCGCTCGATGCGGTAACGCTGTTTGAGGACGGTCCCGACGCCTGGGTGGTGGAGGCGTACGCGCAAGACCGCGATGTTGCCGATGCCGCGGCGGCGTCGCTGGGTGCACCCGCCGAGATCGAAGAGCTGCCCGATCTCAACTGGGTGGCCATGTCGCAAGCGGCCCTGCCGCCGGTCGCTGCCGGCCGCTTCATCGTACACGGCAGCCATGACCGGGACCGGATCCCTTATGGCCCGCGTTCGATTCTCATCGATGCGGGCGAAGCATTCGGTACCGCACACCACCAGACAACGCTCGGCTGCCTTGTGGCTATCGACCGGCTGACGCGGCGGCGGCGCTTTGCGCGGGTGCTCGACCTTGGCTGTGGCTCAGGTGTGCTGGCCATCGCCAGCGCGCGGGCGCTGCCCTCAGCACGCTTATTTGCTTCCGACAACGATCCGATCGCCGTCGACGTGGCGCGCGCGAATGCGGCGGCCAACAGCGCGCGGTGCATCAGATTTGCTTGCGCGCAGGGTCTCGACCACCCGCTGCTCCGGGCTGCGGCTCCGTTCGACCTCATCATCGCCAACATCCTTGCCGGGCCGCTGCGCATCATGGCGGGCGACGTCACCGCGGCGCTTCGGCGCGGCGGATTTCTGGTGCTGTCGGGCATTCTCAATCCGGAAGCCGCGGCGGTGGTTGCGGCCTATCTGGGGCATGGCTGTCTGCTGGTGGAGCGCCGCCAGATCGGCGAGTGGACGACCCTGACACTGCGCCGGCGCACCTGAGTTGCGGTGTCAGCTTCGGCGCCAGCTCGGCGTTCGATTGCTCTCGGGGTCCGACGCGCTTAAACAGTTTACCCATGTTCCAAACCTTCGAAAGCCAGTCCGAGCGGGGCGCCGCTGCGGAGCGCATCAAGGAGCTGCGCCGTCTCATGGCGGCCGCCAAGCTCGACGCATATCTCGTCCCCCGCGCTGATGAGCATCAAGGAGAGTACGTCCCTGCTTCAGAGGCGCGGCTCAAATTCATCACCGGCTTTACCGGATCTGCGGGCCTCGCCATCGTCGCCAAGAAGATGGCGGTGCTGTTCGTCGACGGCCGCTACACCGTGCAGGCCCGGGCGGAGGTCGATCCGGAGCTGATTGAGGTATCGTCGGTTACGCGTGGCAACGTCGGCGGGTGGATAGCCGAGCAGCTGTCGCGCGGGCAGCGCGTCGGCTTCGATCCACGGCTGCATACGATTGCCGAGGTCGAACGGCTCGAGGCTGCTCTGGCGCCGCGCGGCATCAAGCTGGTGCCGACATCGCGCAACCTTGTCGACCGCGTCTGGGGGGGCGAACGTCCCGCGGCACCCAAGGACCCGATCTGGGTTCACCCGGCAAAGTTCTCCGGTCGCTCGGCGCCTGACAAAATCGCCGACATCCAGAAGCGCCTCAAGGCCGACAAGCAGGACGCGGTGGTGCTGACGCTGAGCGATAGCGTGGCGTGGGCGTTCAACGTCCGTGGCTCCGACATCCCGCATACGCCGGTCGGGCTCGCCTTCGCCTTCGTGCCGGCAAGCGGCAAGCCGGAGTTGTTCATCGCGGCGGAGAAGCTGGAACCTGCGGCGCGCACGCAGCTGGAAAGCTTCGCGCGGATATCAGCGCCGAGCGCGCTGGATGATCGCCTCAAGGCATTGCGCAAAGCCGGAAAGCGCGTGCGGCTCGATCCCAATACGGCTGGGTATTGGTTCGCGCGTACGCTCGGCGGCGCGAAGAAGATTTCCCGCGGCTCCGATCCGACTCTGGCGCTGAAAGCCATCAAGAACAGCGCCGAGATCAAGGGCTCGCGCGCTGCGCATCTGCGCGATGGCGTGGCCGTGACACGCTTCCTCGCCTGGCTCGATAGCGCGGCTGCAGCCGGCGGGCTCGACGAGATCGAGGCTGTCCGCCAACTCGAAGGCTTCCGCCGCGCCACGAACCAGTTGCGGGAGATTTCATTCGACACCATTTCGGGCAGCGGGCCGAATGGTGCCATCGTCCACTATCGCGTCAGCGAGGCGACGAACCGCAAGCTACGGCCAGGCGAGCTCTTCCTTATAGACAGCGGCGCGCAGTATCTTGACGGCACGACCGACATCACGCGCACGGTCGCCATCGGCAAACCCACGGCGGAGATGCGCGAGCGTTTTACGCTGGTGTTGAAGGGGCACATCGCCGTTGCCTCGGCGCGTTTTCCCAAGGGCACGCGTGGCATTGACCTCGACCCGTTCGCGCGGCGCGCGCTGTGGCAGGCGGGGCTCGACTACGACCATGGCACGGGACACGGCATCGGGAGCTATCTGTCGGTGCACGAGGGGCCGCAGTCGATCTCGCGCGCCGGCATGGCGGTGCTGGAGCCGGGGATGATCATCTCCAACGAGCCCGGCTACTACAAAGAGGGTGCCTATGGCATCCGCATTGAGAACCTTGTGTTGGTGACGCCCTTGGAGACGCCGCCGGGTGGCGATCGAGAGATGATGAGCTTCGAGACGCTGACACTGGCGCCGATCGACAGGCGGCTGATCGCTAAGGAGCTGCTGACTGCCGAGGAGACGGCGTGGTTGAACGCCTATCATGCGCGCGTCGCCGAAGCGGTCGGTCCAGAGCTCGACGATGCGACGCGTAATTGGCTGAAGCACGCCACCGCGGCGCTCTGAGGACGGAGCAAGAAGAAGCCATAGCTGTGCGGTCAGCCGCCGGCGGCCGAGCGAGGCTGCGGGGCGGCGAGGCGGTCGCGGATGATCTGCGGAGAGAGTCCGAAATCCTGCAGCGCGTAGCTGTGTTTGCCGTGCTTGTCGCTTGGGTGATCGGCGAGCCACTGCTGCATGCGCGCCTTGAGGCCGGCGTCGGTCGTGTAGCCGAGACGTTCGTAGATCGACACGGCCATGGCGGCGGGATCGCGCACCAGCTCATCGTACTCGACGTGGACGATCTGGCCGGGCGGCACGAGTTGCAGAGCGGCGCGCCCTGCTGCTTCGCACCGCTCCGCAAGGTCGAGCGCAAACTCGCCGACATCGGCGAGGTCGACGGTATCTGACGTCATGCACCAGGTCACCGCGGCGAGAGAGCAGAGCGAGGGAACCGTCTTCTCGGCGCTGCGGTGCGTATTGACGATGCGTGCGTCAGGGTAAGCCTCGAGCAGGTACTTCAGCCCCGAGAGATGATTGGGACACTTCAGAACCCAGTGCCGACCGGGATTGAGCCACTGCAACGCCTGCAGCTGGCGCTTGTGCATGCGGTAGACATCCTGATGGGATTTTTCGTCCCACCATTTCCAGTAGCTCGGCACGTAGGCGAAGTCGAAGCCGGGCGGCACGAGGAAGTGATTGCGGAAGAGGTGGTAGCACTCCTCCGGATCGTCGACCTCGATGGGGTGGATCTTGTTGAATTCGGGCCCGACGAAGTTGAGCAGCTTGAGGCGATAGTATCCCTCTCGGTGGCGCCCATCCTCGCCTTGCCGATGATTGCCGAGCTTGCGCGGGAACGGCGAGTAGCCTTCCCAGAACGGAAGATAGCGGGCGCCGGGATGCAGCGACAGCAGCCGTTGCAGAAGCGTCGTGCCAGTGCGCGCAAGGCCGAGCACGAACAGCGGGCGCTCGATCTTTTCCTCGAGAATTTCCGGGTGGCGCGCGATGAGGTCCTCAAGCGCCATGGCGTTGTCCATGCTCTTGAGGAACTGGTCGCGGATGACGAGTGCGCCGAACAGCGACAAGCCCGCATCCTCGTTGAACGCCTTGGCGCGCGGCGGCAGAGCGCGCTTCAACTCCGGCGTCCAGTTGGTGCGCTTATACTTCTTCTCCGTCGCGCGCATCTGCTGCTCGACGTCGATGCTCGGCCACAGCCCGAGAGCCTTCACCAAGGGCCCCAATGTGTTGAGGAGTCGGAGCGGCAAGGGCGGCCCGAGGCGCACTCCAGAGGATAGGTGGCGTCTCCTCAACATTCAGATCTTCCCGTTGTTGGCGTTCTTGCCCCCACACATAGTGACTCGATGTTGTATGTCTACCCTGCAGCTAGCCGCTGTCACCGCCCCCGGTCAATCTGAGCCATTCTTCTTCGCCGAGCACATTGACGCCAAGCTCGCGTGCCTTGGCGAGTTTTGAGCCGGCATCGGCACCTGCGACGACGTAGTCGGTCTTTTTCGATACGGAGCCTGCGACCTTAGCGCCGAGTCGCTCTGCCCGTGCCTTGGCTTCACCGCGCGTCATCAGGGTGAGCGTGCCGGTGAAGACAACGGTTTTTCCGGCGACGGCTGACGCCGTATCGACTGATTCCAGGGGCTGGGGAGAAACCTCCTTCAGGAGGTCGTCGACGACGCGCACATTGTGCGGTTCGCCGAAGAAATCAGTGATCGCCTCAGCGACGACCTCGCCGATGCCTTCGATGTTGTCGAGTTCCTTGAAGGCCTCTGTCTCGCTGCCCGCCGCCGCTTCGATCATAGCGGCGCGGAAGGTGTCTATCGCTCCGTAGAAGCGCGCCAGGAGCTTGGCGGTCGTCTCGCCGACGTGGCGGATGCCGAGTGCGTAGATGAAGCGGTCGAGGGCGATGTTGCGGCGCGCCGCGATGGCGTTGAACAGCTTCGTTGCCGACTGAGGGCCCCAGCCTTCTCGGTCTTCGAGTTTGTTCTCGGAGCGTGCGTCGCGCGCGGCGAGGGTGAAGATGTCCTCTGGGGACTGGATGAGTTTGTCATCGTAGAAGGCTTGTATGTTCTTTTCGCCGAGGCCCTCGATGTCGAAAGCGTTGCGCGAGACGAAATGCTTCAGGCGCTCGACGCGTTGCGCGGGGCAGATGAGCCCGCCCGTGCAGCGGCGCACGACATCGACCTTGCCGGTCTTCTCGTCGACCTCACGTACGGCGTGGCTGCCGCAGGCAGGGCAGCGGTCGGGGAACACGTAGGGCTTGGTGTGTTTAGGTCGTTTGTCGGCCACGACGCCAACGATCTGCGGAATGACGTCGCCGGCGCGCTGCACGATCACCGTGTCGCCGATGCGCACATCCTTGCGCGCGATCTCGTCCTCGTTGTGCAGAGTGGCGTTGGTGACAACGACGCCGCCGACGGTGACCGGTTCTAGGCGCGCAACTGGCGTCAGAGCGCCGGTGCGTCCAACCTGGATGTCGATGCCGTTG
>JBAZYB010000086.1:0-15512 GCA_041659545.1 Hyphomicrobium sp. | reverse complement strand
CCGCGCGGTCACGGCCGGCCGGAATTTATGGGCGCGTCGGCGTGCTCCAATACGAGGAGCCGGAAGAGGTGCTAGTGTCCACGCATGCTGCTGCATCGCACCATAGTGCTGTTCGCCGTTGTGGCTTGTCTGGTTCTCGCACCGGAGTTCGCCGCGGCCGAGCCGTTCATCGACGAGTTGAAGATCGGCGTGCTGTGGCACGACGTGCCGGGGCTGTGGAGCGGCTTTCAGGCAGAGCCCAATTCCGCCGACATCAACGTCGAGGCGCTTCTGTCGCCTTCGATCGCTTTTCTGGGTGGCACCATTCGTCCGGCCATCGGCGGTTCGATCTCGACGGTGGGCGCTACGAGCGACGCGTATCTCGACGCGCGGTGGCAGTACGAGACGCCGTGCGGGATCTTCTTTGGTCTGGGTTTGGGCGCTGCCGTTCACAACGGACAGCTGAAACTCGAAGATTGGGACCGCAAAGCGCTGGGATCGCGCGTGCTGTTCCACATTCCGGCTGAGATCGGCTACCGCTTCGACGAGCACAACAGTTTGTCGGCGTATTTCGAGCACATGTCGAACGCCTATACCGTTTCGCCGAACGAAGGCATGGACCGGCTCGGCATTCGCTACGGCTATCGGTTCTGACGACCGGCTTATATTTAGCTGCGTCCACTATGCCGTTTCATCCGAATCACACAACTTCTCCGTGTGGGCTCGAATATTTCGGGGGCGGGGATGATTGGGAAGAAGCGGGTTGCATCGCTTGCGCTGGCGGCTGGCTTGGCGGCTACATCGGCGGCTCTGGCCGACGGCTTCGAAGCAACCAAAACGGCGGCTCCGGTAACGATCTTCAAAGGCGTCGAAGTCGAGGCGGCTCTCGGCTTTATGCAGGGCGAGGCGAATGAGTTCGTCTACCGCCAAGATGGCAGCAAGCTCAGCCAACTCGTCTGGGCCTTCGACAACGATCTCGTCTTCAAGGGCGGCATTGCGATTCGGCCGTGGCGTTGGCTTGCCCTTGGCGGGCGGTTCATGACCAACATCACAGATGGCTCGACGATGGACGACTACGACTGGTACCGGCCCAGCGAGTCCAGCTACGCGGATTGCGCTGCTACCGGCGGTTTCTGTCACTCTCATCACCCCGATACACAGCTTAGCTACCTCTCCGTCGACGCGTATCTTGCCGCGACGTTCTATGAGAACCAATGGTTCGCGCTGGCGGCACTGGCCGGATACAAGCGCGACAGCCAGTCATGGGTCGCCTACGACGGCCCCAGCAATTATGCGACCATGGTGCCGGGTCGGTTGTCGATCAGCTACGAACAGGCTTGGCAGGCCGCATACCTTGGAATGCAATTCAACGGTGGATGGGAGCGCTGGACGCTTCAAGGGCGCGTCATCGGTTCTTGGTGGGCGGGCGGCAAGGATCAGGACACGCACCATATTACAACGGTGCATTACACTGAGCATTTCGGCGAGAGCAACATGATCGGCGCCAATGCTCACATTGGCTATCGTTTGACTGACAACTGGATGCTCAAGGCCGAGTACGATCTGCAGCAGTGGCTACTCGCCAAGGGACCATCTTATTTGGTCAATACCACTACGGGCAGGGGCGAGTTCAGCAACTGGAACGCGGCGGGCGGCGAAAGCATCACGCAGACGGTGCTTCTAGGCGCGGTTCTGGACTATTAAACGGTGCTAAGAAGCGGCGCAAAATCGGACGAAATATCAGGGGTATTCGTTTCAATTGTCGGCTCCCAGCGAGCGGAACCTTAGGGGTTTGCTGCCTATCTTCTACGCATCGGACGGTGGCACGTTCGGGGCGCTTGGAGGACAGGCGTTCAAAGTCTCAGATGCATTCCCTATCGTGGAGTTGAAACGTCATGTCGACCTCTAAGATCATTGCTATCATTGCTGCTTCTAGCATGCTCGGCATGTTTGCTGCCGCGCCTGCTTTCGCAGAGTCGATCCCGCAGGAAGAGATCGATCAGTACGATGGTTCGGCTAAGCCGGACGTCGATCCGGGTGCCTCGCGCGGCCCCGACGAGTCGATCGTTGACCAGGAGCAGAACCAGTTCGGCAACGCTCCGGCCAAGGATCTCGGACCCGAGATGCAGGAAGGTGGCGGACAGTCGCTGCCGCAGCTGGAGCAGGAAGGCGTTCCGGGCGGCGATCGCTAATCTACAAGGCCGAAGTCAGAATACCGGCCGCGGTGGCGCAAAGCCCCGCGGCCGTTTTCCGTTTTGGTGCAGCTTGGCCTCAGGTTGGCCGGCTCGGGCCATCCGCGGCCGCGCTCCGGGGATGCGAATTGAGCCCGGCGACGGGGATTGAGGGTCATTGGTGGAAAGATCGGCCCATAAGGCCACCCGGCTGAGTCGTTGCGGTCTCACGCATCGTTTTGCGCCTTGCCAGACCGGCCTGCGCCGATTACACCGGCAGCGCTCTGCGTGATCCTGCCCTGGCGGGCCCAGGGCCATCCGATGCTGTGGTAGCTCAGTGGTAGAGCACTCCCTTGGTAAGGGAGAGGTCGAGAGTTCAATCCTCTCTCACAGCACCATTTACCCAGAAGCCACAGAGCGACGATTTTTGGGGTCGGCGAGGCTGCGTCGGTGCCTCCCGCACTTGACGTGCGTGTCTTTATGTATTTCAACAACCTTAGATTGTTGTGGTGGCCGTTGGGATCGTTGGCCGCCAGGCCAGCCGTTCAAGTGTTTTCTCTTGGCATCATATTCCTCATGATCGATATTTCCATCGTATTGAACCTTCACGACGAATGGGAATACTTAGACCGAACCTGCCAAAGCTTGGTGGAGGCTGTGTCTTTTGCTAGGTTTTCGGGCATCTCATTTGAGCTAGTCGTCGTGCTCGATCGGGCCAGCCCTGAAACGCTAGCATGGTGCGCGAAATACGACTTCGAGCGCATTGCGCCCACGATATTCGTACAGATGACTGCAGGTTCGTTGGCGGCGGCACGGCAGGCTGGCCTGGAGGCTGCTTCTGGCCTCTATGTGACGACTGCAGACGCCGATGATCTCGTCAGCTTCAACTATTTCAGCGCCGCTTGCGGCGTTGCTCAGGAAGCAGATCGTAGAACCGCTGTAGCACAGGAGTTCATCTTTGCGTTCGGGGACAGCCAACACGTCTGGCAGTACTTCCCCTCGAAGCAGATCACAAAGCTTATGCCGTTCTTCATGAACCCCTATACGTCCCGCATATTTGCGCGACGTGATTTTCTGCTCGAGTTGGGATACCGACATCCCGATGGATCCCGCAGCGAAGCGTTCGAAGATTGGGATATTAATTCCCGTATTCTTGCATCGCGTGGACAATTTCAGATCGCGCGCGACACCGTGCTGTTCTACCGCTTGCGAAGTCGTGGGATCATGGGCGGCTTGAAGGGTACAGAGAGGCTGCCGCGGTACGCGGAGTATCACGAGCCAGACCGCTTTTTACGCGTTTGTCAGATCGACTACGAACGATATATCGCTGGGCGATCGCAGGTTGCTCCGACGTCGGCGGAAAACCGTACTGACGTCCTCGCTCGCCGCCAGCTCGTTCAGGTCATTGCCGCGGCAAATCTAATCGATGCGTCGATCCGGCTCGAACAGCTGGAGCGAGCGCCGATCGGTTCGAACATGATAGGAAATCTCGGATGGGGTGCGGCTTACTATGAGGCCTGCTGCCGCTTGAACGGCAAGAGTTTTACAGACGTCGTGCTGCTGCCCTTCCTGGCCCGCGGAGGGGCAGAGAAATACATAATCAACCTCATTGCCGCCATACGCGAAGTCGATCCAAAACGGTCATTCCTCATTTTGGCGGGACAGAGTTTCGATGGGGAGCACGCCGTTGATTGGCTGCCAGCCGACGTAACCTTCATAGATCTCTACTCGATCTGTGAGGAGTACGCACCGGAAGTGCTGGAGCTCGTGACGCTTCGTTTAATTCAGAGCCAGGGCGAGCAGACTGTGACACATCTTAAGGCGTCGCCATATTCAGAGTCGTTCTTTCAACGCTTCAAGGGTGCCCTAACAGGGCGGCGGACGATCTATTATTATTTTTCTGATCCTCGGTCGTTGTGCCATGGGCTTGTTCTATCGGGCGGATATTCGTTTGAATTCGTATCTAAGCATCATCATGATCTTTGGTTGATCGTATCGGATCATCGCCGCATTCTGCGCGAGCTTGCAGCGCGGCTACCTATCTCTGAAAAATGCGTCACAATCCCGGCGTGGTGCAGGTATCGCGAGGCTGGGGCCGTCAAGAGAGCGAAGACCTCGTTCCGCATGCTGTGGGCCTCCAGGATTGACGATGAAAAGCGACCCGACCTCGTGCCGCAAATTGCGCGTGAATTGGCGGATCGAGGTGTCGCCTTTGGGATCGATGTTTATGGGTCATCTACGCATGGCGACAATTGGCCTGGTAAGCGCATGGCGGGAAACGGCGTGGTTTACAAAGGGCGATATGCGTCATTCGACGAACTGCCAACGCATCTATACGACGCGTTTCTCTATACGACGCGCTACGACGGCCTGCCGAACGTTATCCTGGAGGCCATGGGTAGCGGTTTACCAGTTGTCGCGCCGAGAATCGGCGGAATAGCAGAGGCTGTCAATGGCACGCGCGGTGTGTTGATCGATGCGGATTGTTCAGATGCGGAGTTAGTAGGGCGCTACGCCGACGCGGTCGTTTCTCTGTCGCTGACTGACAGGGTTATACTCGGCGAGAATGCGCGAGAGTTCGTTCGTCAGTCGCACTCTATCGACAGTCTCAAGGCAATCGTGAAACAGGTGGGTATCTAGTGTCCGAATATTTTGAGGCTTGCGAACTATGAAGATGTTGGAGGACGCCGAATATTCAAAGGTGGGTTTGGCCGCCGTGCTGGGTGCTCCTTTAGCAGTTGAGGACCGGCTGGCCCAACTTGAGCGCCACTATGTATTTGCAAATGAGCAGCTTCAGAATGCTCGCAGGCACAATCACGAACTGGGGCTTGAAATCGAGCGGCTTACAAAGGAGGCCGGCTCGGTCAGAGTTGCTGGACGGGATGTGCAATCGCGGGTTGTCGGACGCTGCGCTCGTGCAGTATTCAACGGCGTCCTGCGCTTCGGGCGGAGGGTTGCAACGTGGGTTGATCGGCGGTTGCCGTCGGTCTGAACCTCCGGGCGCGGGGGGCACCTAATCGTTGAGATCCGCCAAGCGCTGGTGACGTGGATCGTCCGGACGTTGCTTAGAGGGTGAGAGTGGACCGGATAGCGCTCGCTAAGGCGTTGCCGCTGGCGCGGGGCGTAATATGCTCGGGGAATGGCACGCACTCTCTCTTTGCTGGCTGCCGTTCTGGTGCTGCTCGTGCCGCGAGTGGCCGTCGCCGATTGGTCGACGCAAAAGGGTGCGCGCGTCGATCGGGTCATCCAGCAGTTCCTCAATCGGCGTTCCGGCGGCCGGCCGGCTCCGGGGCTGTCGGTCGCGGTGGGGATCGACGGCGAGCTGAAGATCGCCAAGGGCTTTGGAGAAGCGGGCTCTGGTACGCCAGCGACGGCCGCCACCGTCTATCATATCGGCTCACTGACGAAGCAGTTCACCGCCGCCGCCGTGCTGGGCATGATCGAAGATGGCGCGCGGGCGCCGCTGTCGCGCAGGCCGTTTACGCTCGATACGCCAATGGGCGAGATCTTTGAGGGGGTCGAGCGCTGGACCGCCAAGGGCGAGCCGCCAATCACCGTGCGTAGCCTGCTGACGATGACCTCGAACCTGCCGAACTTCACGCTGCATCCTCCGCGGGAGGTCGATCCCTGGGGCGCGGTGGCGACTCCGAAGCTTCTGGCGGCGCTGAAACGCCAGCCGCCGCACGGCTGGCCGAATACGTTCGAATACAGCAACACGGGCTACTTCCTGCTCGCGCGCATCATCGAGGCGACGCTGGCGACGGGAGATGGCTATCGCGCAAGCTCGCGCGACTATGTGCGCACACGCGTCCTTGCACGCGCAGGTCTGATGCAGACGGGATTTGTCGGCGAGAACGCGCACGACTCGCAGCTGGCGCAGCCGCACTACCGGCGCAGGCCCGCATTTGCGCAGCCGCATTGGCTCGACGGCTGCGGAGACATGGCAAGCAATGTGCTGGACCTGTTTGCGTGGAACAGGGCGCTGATGCTGGGGCGGGTGATCAGCCCCACGTCGAGCCGCGCAATGTACGCCGACGCGGCGCGTGTCGATCCGCTGACTTACTACGGCATGGGCTGGTTCATCACGCACGAAAACGGACGCGATACTTACTATCATTCCGGGTCAGTGCCCGGCTTCACGTCCTACAACGCCATCTCACGGTCCCGGCCGGGCGAAGGGTGGCTGTCGGTTACGCTGCTGGCGAACAGTGATGGCGTTGAAGGTCTCGACCGGCTCGCCGATGAGATCTTCTACATCGCGAATAGCGATGAGCCGGCGCGATGATGACGCGAACGTGAACCACGCGCGGGTGTCGAGAACGTCCGCATTGATTGGTCTTTCGAGCGCATCGGGAATGAAGTGCAACGCGTTCTGGTGAACATTGCTACTCGGCGCGGGAATGCCGCCACTGGCAGGATTCTCGGGGGGTGCTTACCGTCGAGATGCCACGCTTTGCGGCCGGGCGCCGAGATGACCGTTCCCTTCGTTTTTGGTCTTCTGGGCGCCTGGCCGCACTTTTTTCAAGGCGTCGCGCGGTTACCGTTATCGCGTTGAACATTTGCATTGCTTGCAAGGCAGCACTGCTGCGCGAAGAAAAATTCTTCTCCGCGCGCGTGCGATGCCCGATGCCTTTCATGGCGATCGCGCTGCTCATTCAAGACATTGTGATGGGGAAAAGTTTGCCCGAACTAGCGGGAAGTCATCCCCTATCTCCGGGCAAATTCGGCACCTAATGTCAATTCGCCGCGCTACCTGAGCGGGGCGGATTAAGCGGGCGTTTCCCGATCCCGAAAGTCCGTCCGCATTTTTTCAAGCTGCAGTCTACGGGCATGCAGCTGGGGGTGGAGCCGCTGAAAAGGTCAGGTTCGCAACAACGCAGATCTCCGGGTCTGCGAACGGCGAAGGCTGTCCGAAGCGGCTCATCAGTTGGCGCTAAAAAGCGTGGATACGGAGGAAGCGCATGCACATTACGAGAATAGGGGTCATCCGCCTGTTTGGTGGAGTTATGGCCGCCCTGATCGGCCTTGCCGGACCAGGCATGGCCAACGATGAAATCGAAAAGCGGGCACAGGATCCGAATACCTGGCCAGCACCGGGTCGTGACAACAAGCTCACGCGCCACAGCCCGCTCAAGGACATCAACGCCGACAACATCGGTAAGCTGCAGATGGTCTGGTCGCAGTCGACCGGCGCACTGCGCGGCCATGAAGGACAGCCGCTCGTCATCGAGGATGTCGGTGGCAAGCCGATGATGTTCTTTATCTCGGGCTGCCCCAACATGGCTCAGTGCAACATTGCGCAGGGCCTCGATCTTACGGATCCGGACAATCCCAAGCAGGTCTGGAACTACGTCAAGAAGGACGACCGTGATGAATCGGCAGTGCCGCGTGCCTGCTGTGATACGGTTAATCGTGGCGCCTCCTATGCCGACGGCAAGCTGGTTTACGGCACGCTTGACGGTTACCTGATCGCGCTCGATGGCCAGACAGGCAAGGAAGTCTGGGTCGTCAAGCACGCCTGGCCGGAGAAGGGTGAAACCATCACCTCCGCGCCGCTTATCGCCGAGAACCTGGTCATTATCGGTTTCGGCGGCGACGAGTTCGCCGCGCGCGGTCGCGTGACGGCCTACAATCTCGCCGATGGCAAGAAGGTGTGGGAATGTCAGTCCACCGGTTCCGACAAGGACGTGTGCCTGACTGCGGATACGAACAAGGCCAACCCGCACTACGGCACCGCCGGCTCTGATCTCGGAATCAAGACGTTCCCCGGCGATGACTGGAAGATCGGTGGCGGCTCCGCTTGGGGCTGGTACAGCTACGATCCGGACCTGAAGCTGGTCTACTACTCGACCGGTAACCCCGGCCTGTGGAGCCCGGCCTATCGCTGCCCGGACAAGAGTCACGAAGAGTGCAACGACGGCAGCCACGACAACAAGTGGTCGATGACGATCTTCGCCCGCAAGGTCGACACCGGTGAAGCCGTCTGGGCATACCAGATGACGCCTTTCGATCAGTGGGACTATGACGGCGTCAACGAGAACATTCTCGTCGACATGAAAGTCGACGGCAAGGATCGCAAGTCGCTGGTTCACTTCGACCGCAACGGCTTTGCCTACGTTCTCGATCGTGCTGACGGTACGCTTCTGCGTGCCAACAAGTACGTTACCGTCGACTGGGCGGAGAAGGTCGACCTGAAGACGGGGCGTCCGATCAAGGTGCGCGAGCACTCGCCGCTAGAGCGTGGCCGCAACGTTTCGGCTTGTCCGTCGGCGATGGGCGGCAAGGACCAGCAGCCTTGTGCTGTCGATCCGGCCGATCCGACGAAGTTCTATTGCCCCACCAACAACTGGTGCATGGAACTGGAGCCGCAGGAGCGTACGCACACGCAGCAGGGCACGGTGTACGTGTTCGCCAACGTGTTCATGTTCCCCGAGAAGCCCGGCACGACGGGTAAGATCAAGAAGTTCGACGTGCTGACCGGCAAGGCGGACTGGGAAATTCCCGATCCGTATCCGAACTGGGGCGGTACTATGGTCACCGACGGCGGCCTGATGTTCTACGGCTCGCTCGGTGGTGACTTCCGCGCTGTCGATCGCAAGAGCGGCAAGGTGCTTTGGCATCGCAAGCTCGCCTCGGGCATGATCGGCAACCCGATCACCTACAAGCTCAAAGGCAAGCAGTACGTTTCCATCCTCGTCGGCATCGGCGGCTGGATTGGCGTGCCGGTGACCGCTGGCCTCGATCTCGACGACAAGTTCGGCGCCATCGGCGCCACGGCGATGACCAAGGCAGCCAACCTCGACAAGATCCCGCAGGCTGGCACCTTGTTCACCTTCCGCGTCTTCGAGTGATGCACGCATGAAGTTGTGGCGCTCCTGCCTTCGGGCAGGGGCGCCACTGCTGCGCGTGCTCGGGTCTTCCGAGGCGCGCGCCCAACCAGCAAAGAAGTGGAATTTGCGTCGTGAAGAATGCTCGCGCTTTGCTGCTTGCCGTCTTTGTGTCGTGCGCGATGGCCGGTGCCGCCGAGGCCGCGCGCGATGCTGAAAAAGTATTCGACGAGCTGACGTCGGCGGAGAAGACCGCGGCTAGGCGTGCCGGCCGTGAGATGTTCGAGAGCAAGTCTCTCGACAAGCTGAACGTGTGCGCCGACCCCGGCAACATGCCGCTGTCGAACATGCAGAGAGAGGGCTACCAGAACAAGATCGCCGAGGTGATCGCCAAGGCGCTGGGGGCCAATCTCATCTATTTCTGGCGCCCATATCTGGAGCGCGGGCTGACGCGCGAGACGTTCGAGACCAATGTCTGCGATGTGCTGCTCGACCTGCCGGTCGACTATGAAATGGCGCTGACGACGTTTCCCATTTATCGCACGACGTACGTCTTCGCCTATCGCGAGGACCGCGGCCTGGCGCTCAAGAGTTTCGATGATCCAGCGCTGAAGGACCTGAAGATCGGCGTATTCCAGACGTCGGGCGTGCGCGAGGTCCTGACCAAGCGCGGTCTGGCGCCCAACCTCAAGCTTCACACGCTCAGCCACAACGCTGATCTCAATCCCGAAAATCAGCCGTGGCGGCAGGTTCAGGATGTCGTTGACGGCAAGCTCGACGTCGCCGCCATCTGGGGACCGTTCGCCGGTTGGGTGAAGAAGGTCAAGGGCGAGCCGATCATCGTGCAGCCTGTGAACCTGTGGGAGGACTACGTCCCCCTCGAGTTCGAGCTATCGATCGGGGTGCGCAAGCGCGACGCGCGACTGAAGTATGCGATCGAATATGCGCTCGAGGCTTCGAAATCGGAGATCGAGAAGATACTGGAGGACTACGGCGTGCCGCTGGTGCAGTGCAGCCGCTGCCTCGTGCAAGGAACGTTGCCCGCGCATGGTGCCTACACGGTCATTCCCCCGAGTGTGTTCGCGCCCAAGCCGGAGAAGGCGACGCCCGATCAGATCGTAACGCAGGAGAAGCTCGAAGGTTGGCTCGAACATGGCGCCGACCTGACACAAGAACTCGCCAACGCCGTGCTGGCGGCCGACGTCAAGCGCATCACGTTTCTTGTGTCGAAGGGGGCAGATATCAACGCCCGCGATGCGCAAGGCTATGCGCCCGTGCATACGGCGGCGCGCAACCGGCATCCTGACCTCATCGCAGCGCTCGCCGACCTCGGTGCCGATCTCAACGCCCCGGACGGCGACGGGATGACGCCGCTCATCCACGCGGCAATGCGCAACCATGTGCCTACGGTGAAGATGCTTCTGGCGCACGGTGCCGACGTCGAGAAGCCAAATGCGCAAGGATACCCACCGCTGGCGTTGGCTATTGCCGAGAACAAATTCGAAGTGGCAAAGGCGCTGATGGAAGGCGGGGCGAAGATCGATCAGCCGTCGGGGCCAGAAGGTCTGACGCCGCTGATGGTAGTAGCGAGCCAAGTGTCTCCAGGTGAAGGTGGGGTGTTCCTGCCCGGGAGCACGCGACCCATCGACATCGCGCGCGAACTGATCAAGCGGGGCGCCAACGTCAACGCGCAGACACAACACGGCGTGACGCCATTGATGATCGCGGCGGCGCGCAACGTCACGCCGATGATCGGTCTCCTTGTCCAAGCGAAGGCGGATACGGGCCTCAAATCCCTGGAGGGCAAGACGGCGCTGCAGGTCGCTGAGCAGAACGGCTCGGAGCAGGCCGCGAAGGCGCTGCGGGTGATCGGGAAGGCAAGCGAGGGGAGCAATTAGTGGCCGGTTTGCGTCCAGCACTGCTTGCCGTGATGGCGCTGTGTTTGGCTGCAGCCTCCGCCGCGGCGAAAGAGTTCAGCGAAGACGAGGTGACTGCCGCCGTTCGCCGGCTCATCGATGAACGCAGCCATGACGGTGTGTTCAACTATTTCGATCCTCGCTCGGGAGAGACGATGGCACTGGTTGTCGACGACGTGCGCGTCGTGCGCGGGCTGCCGGGCTTTGGTTGGTTTCCCAACGTGAACTTCCACGAACGGACAACGGCGGCGAAAAAGTACGCGCTCGACTTCTGGCTGAAGCCGGACGGCGAAGCGCTGAAGTTGATGGATGTGCGCATTCACAAGGCGCCGCAGCCGGACGGCGCGGGATGGATGAGTATTACGCGGTCGCCGCTGGCCTGGTGGTGGCTCCCGACGATCGAGCGTGCCAGCGCGGTGGCATCGATGCCGGCGTGGCAAGTCTTGGGGATGATCCACACGCGCGTGGCCGAGGGGCGCAAAGGCGACGTCACGTCGCTTACCTCGCCGGATGGAACAGAGCTTTCGCTGCAGCTCGTCGATATCGAACAGCCAGTGGGAAGGGCGAGGGCGGATGGCAGGTACTTTGCCTGCGGCCTACTTCGCAAGTTTGGAAGCAGCGGCACCTTTTATTCGATCCTGTATTGGCTTGATGCCAAGACAAAACTAGTAACCGCCGGAAGCGCAACGCCAATCGGCAGTGCGCGTAGCGGTGCAAACAAAGCGGCAGCAGAACCGCGATGCGATGTCGGCACGATTGCCTACGACATCATCGACTGAACTTTTGGGGAAATAGAACAGGGAAGCTCTATGCAAAGGCTAGTTCGTATGGCGGCGGTGGCACTGGCACTCGGTGCTGCCATTGCCTACCTCGATCCGATATCTGCGGCCGACACTTCGGCGCCGTCCGTTCCACCCGCACAGGGCGAAGCGGCAGCGCCCTCTCCACTATCAATGGATGAGCTGAAGAAGACGATGAAGCCGTTGGAGCGCGTCGCCAGCTCGCCGAAAGGAACACTGAAAAACCCCTACACCGACAACCCGGAGGCTATTGCCGAAGGCAAGAAGCTCTTCTTCAACAAGAGCTGCAACGGCTGCCACGGTGGCGGTGGCGGTGGCGGCATGTGCCCGCCTCTGACCAACACCGTGTGGGTCTACGGCGACGACGACGACACGCTGTTCCGACTCATCTCGCTCGGCTCGGATGATCTCAAGAAGGCCGGCTACCATCGCAAGGGTACGGAAGGTGTGGTCGGACCGATGCCGCCTTTCGGCGAGCTGATCGATGAAGATCAGCAGGTTTGGAAGATCATCGCCTGGATCCGCACCCTGTTCAAAGGCGGTCCGGAACGCCGGCACTGGTGATCGTTGGCGCGCGGGCCTTGGCAGCAATGTCAGCCCGCGCGCGAACCTGTGATTTGACCCATCGGTATTGGGGTGGCTTACAGGGGGCATATGAGAGGTTATAACATAGCGTGATGATGTTCTTCTCCGTGCCGCTCCGCTCTCTGCATGGGTGCCTGCAGCTGGCAATCGCCATTGCCGGCGTCGGGATTTTGTTTGCGCCAGCGGCGAGCGCGCAGCAGGGGGGAGCGGATGCCTTGCCGCCGCTGTCGACGACCATCGTCTACCTGACGAAGGACTATGAGGAGCCCCCGCCGCTCTCGCTGGTCGACAAGGAAGTCAAGGACAAGGGCATCCAGGGTGCCCGCATTGCACTGGAAGAAGACAATCGCACCGGGCGGCTGATCGGACATCACTACGAGCTGATGGAAGTGCTGCTCGATAAGAACGCGCAGCCTGCGGAAAAGGCGAAGGAGCTGCTGGCGCAGGGGCATGGGATCATCGTTGCCGACCTGGAGCGCGACGATCTGCTTGCCGTGTCCGATCTTCCCGGTGCGAAGAACGCGCTGATCTTCGATGTGCGGACCAGCGACGATAGCCTGCGGCAGGAGCAGTGTCGCGGCAACGTGTTTCACATTCCGCCGAACTGGGCGATGCGCGCGGATGCGCTGGCGCAATACCTGATGTGGAAGCGTTGGCGGCGTTGGGTGCTCGTGGTTGGAAAGTCACCCGCCGATGAGGGATATGCTGCGGCGATCCGGCGTGCGGCGGCGCGCTTCGGCGCCAAGATCGTCGCCGAGCGGCCTTACGTCTTCGAGCCGGGCTCGCGGCGCACCGATACGGGACACCAGCAGATCCAGTCGCAGATGCCGATGCTCACGCAGGGCGTGCCTGACCACGACGTGGTGATCGTTGCAGACGAAGCGGATGTGTTTGGGGACTATCTCCTTTTCCGTACCGCCGAGCCGCGCCCCGTGGCCGGCACCCACGGCCTTGTCGCGGTCGCTTGGCATCGCGCCTTCGAGGAGTATGCCGGCACGCAAATGCAGAACCGTTTTGAGCGCAAGGCGGGACGCATCATGACCGAGCGCGACTATACGGCATGGCTCGCCGTGCGCATCATTGGTGAGGCGGTCACGCGGACGGGAAAGAACAGTCCGGAGGGGCTGCGCGCCTATATTTTATCGGACAAATTCGAGGTCGCTGGCTTCAAGGGACAGGGCATGAACTTCCGTTCGTGGGACCTGCAGCTGCGTCAGCCGATCCTCATCGCTGGACCGCGAGCCTTGGTTTCTATCTCGCCGCAGGAGGGCTACCTGCATCCCAAGTACCTGACCGACACGCTGGGGTTCGATCAGCCAGAAACCAAGTGCCGGTTCGCGGCCGAGGCATCGAAGGGGGTTCAATGATTCGCCTGCTGCTCGCCACGCTGTCCATGTCGTGCGCCGTTCATTCGGTGGCAATGGCCGACACGATCTTCGTCACCAACGAGAAGGACAACACGGTCACGGTGCTCGACAGCGTGAGCATGAAGATCATCAAGACCATTCCTACCGGCAAACGGCCGCGCGGAATTGCCATCACGCCCGATTTCAAGGAGGTGCTTGTCTGTGCCGGCGACGACGATCGGGTCGACGTGATCGACACGACGACCTTGGAGGTCGTGCGCACGATGGGTACGGGACCGGACCCGGAGCTGCTCGACATCGACCACAAGGGCGAGCGTGTTTATGTCGCCAACGAGGATGATGGTTACGTCACGGTGCTCGAGCGCGCGAGCGGCAAGGTTCTGGCCGAGATCGAGGTGGGCGTAGAGCCGGAAGGCATGTCCGTTTCTCCTGACGACAAGCTCGTCGCCGCGACTTCGGAAGCGACCAGCATGGCGCACATCATCGACGCGTCGGACTTCCAGGTGAAGGCCAATATCCTCGTAGACACACGCCCGCGGGTGGCGACGTTCACGAAGGACGGCAAGCACGTGTGGGTGTCGGCCGAGGTCGGCGGCACTGTGGCGGTGATCGACGCCACCACGTTCAAGATCAGCAAGAAGCTGCACTTCGAGATTCCCGGCGTGCGCCCGGAGCTGATCCAGCCGATGGGCATCATCTTCTCCAACGATGGGAAGCGGGCGTTTGTCGCCATCGGTCGTGCCAATCGCATCGCGGTGATCGACACGGCCACCTACGAGACGACGAACTACATCCTGACCGGCCAGCGCCCGTGGCACATGGCGCTGTCGCCGGATGGGCGCAAGCTCTACACCGCCAACGGTCTGACCAACGACCTGACGGTGATCGACGTCGACACGCTAAAGGCGGAGAAATCGGTTCCCGTCGGACGCCTGCCGTGGGGCGTTGTCGTCAAGCCAGGCTAGGGAATGTTTGCTGGCAGCGCGACTCCTGCTGGCAGCGCGCTGCTCCCCTGCGGGATCCGGCCGCGCGTTGCTAGAAGCCGGCTGCGGGCAATGGACTGCTACTGCACGAGGAGCTTGCTGCCGTCAGTGCCCATGGCTTCGCCGGCCTTCAGCTCGCCGCAGGATTCGCCGAGATACTTGCCGTGCTGCTCGATCATCCGCTTGATGGATACCGACTGCGCATCCTGGACGCCGGAGGTGGTCGAGTCGATTTTGACCATGAAGTCTGACTGAAAATCGCCGCTCATCTGGGTGCGACTTTCGACGTCGCGCCCGTTCATATTGCAGGTCGCGTCGACGACAACTGCGTCGCCTTCCTTCTTGACCTCGTATTTGGAGCAGCTGCGCCTGTGCTCAGCGTCGCTGGCGAGTGCCGTGTTGCGCTCCATGTCGGCGTCGATGCAAATCGTGAGCTTCTGCTCGTGCTTCTTGCCGCCTTCTTCCATGACGGTCGATTGCTCCCACATGCCAGCCTTGCGCAGGGGAAGCTTGGTCTCCTCGGCGCCCAATGCTGGCACCTGCATCCCGACACAGATCGTCGAAGCTAGAATTGCGGCAGCCCACTTCATTGCTTTCCGTCCCTTGGTACGTTGTTACATTGTTGCGCTCATATTCATGGTGCGGGAAGTGATGGCAAGCGAAGCGCGCGCGCTCACGCGATGTTGATGGCCTGGCCGCGTAAGTCGCTGGCGTCGCGGGAAATATGTTGCCCATCCGCGGGAATTTGGCCCGTCCGCGTTGCCCGACTTGGAGACGAACGATATGGTCACCCAGGCTGGCGTTAGGCGTTTGATGCGCGACGCTGCGATGTCATCGGGAGCATTGACGCGGTATGGGTGATGGGATGCGCAGCAAGGGTAGCG
>JBAZYB010000085.1:0-15557 GCA_041659545.1 Hyphomicrobium sp. | reverse complement strand
GGCAAGCCCATAGAGCCGCCCTTCGGCGTCTTCGATCTGTTGCCGCGGCGACAGGTCGACGGGGCTGTCATAAGCGTTGTTGACGAGATCCTCGCCGATGATGATCAGCGCCCGGCGCGTGGCCAGGTCGTAGACCGTCCGGCCATAATCCTCGGCATTGATGATGCTCGTGGCGCTGGCAGCCAGCGTGCCCAGATACTGCGGCACGCTCAGCGACGACGAGATCGGATCGGCGGTCTCGAAGAACGTCCGCATCGTGATCGGCGTCGCCTGCTTACCCGCGTGGATGAGCTTGGCCGCCGTCTCGAAGATCTGCTGATGCAGCGGATCGTAGAAGTGCTGCGGATCGAGGAACGCCGAGACGCGGTCCATCGATTCATTGTTGACGAGGATCGCACCGAGCAGGGCCTGTTCCGCCTCGAGGTTGTGCGGGGCCTGACGGAAGGGGAGGGAATCGTCGGCGGAGCTGAGGGCAGCGAGCCGATCGGAGATTTGCAGAGCGTTTTGTGCCATGGGTCGACGGTATCCGATTCAATCGGCTCACCGTCGAGCGGCAGTCGGGTCCCGTCCCCACTATGCACATGGGGACGGGAATTCGTTTGCAAAGTCGCGAATCGTTCCGCGCGTTATTCGCTCGCCTGCTCTTCGCCCTCGGCGCCGGCAGAGCCTTCCTCGAACATCTCTGGATCGAACGTCTCCAGCTCGATCTTCTCTTCCTTGATCATCGTCACGTCCTCGCCGCGCGACTGGCGCTGCGCCTCATCCTCGGACCGGGCGACGTTCAGCGTCACCGAAACGATGACCTCGGGGTGCAGCGCCACGCGCACCGGGTGCAAGCCGAGGTTCTTGATCGGGCGCTCCAGGATGACCTGGCGGCGGTCGATGGTGAAGCCGCCCTCGGTCACGACCTCGGAGATGTCGCGCGTCGCCACCGAGCCGTACAACTGGCCGGTGTCGCCGGCCGAACGAATGGCCACGAAGATCTTCTTGTCGAGCTTCTCGGCGACCGCCTCGGCTTCCTTCTTCAGCTCCAGGTTGTTGGCTTCGAGCTGGGCGCGCTGCGTCTCGAATTGGGCGCGGTTCTGGGTTGTGGCCCGCAGCGCCTTCTTCTGCGGCAGCAGGAAGTTGCGCGCATAGCCGTCCTTCACGTTGACGACGTCGCCCATCTGGCCCAGCCGGCCAATGCGCTCCAGCAGAATGACTTCCATCTCGAATACTCCTTCTTCCTATTTGTGCGGTTGATGCATGCGGTTAGGTCTGCGGACCGCCCGGAGGCGGTCTGGGTGGATTCATCGGTTTGCGCATCGGCCAGATGGCCTCGGCCAGCCCGATCAGGGCGATGGGCAGCAGCGCGATCGTGCTGATGACGAAGAGCGCCGCGTAGAGCGCCCACAGAGCAAACAGGCGCCACGAGCGCCCGCGCGTGACGTAGTGCACGACGGCAAGGCCGAGCAGCACGTAGGCAAAGAACAAGGCGCCCGCAAACGCCGCCGCGACCATCCCCGCCATTCCAGCGAAGAAGCCCAGGCCCGTCGACAGCGCCAACAGCAGCGGCGTGATCGGCGGATAGGTCATGGCGGGAAGGTCGGGCCAGGGACGCTCCAGGCGTCCCGAAGCAAGCGTGATGCGCCCGGCGAGCCACAGGTTGAACAGCAGGCTGCACATGCTCGAAACAGCCGAGGCGGCTGGCAGCAGCTTCAGCGCGATGTCGGCCAGCTCGTTGATCTCGTTCGGGCCCAGCGCCGGCGCGTCCGGCATGTTCGGCAGCTCCGTCTCGGCGAAGGCCTGCAGCATGCTGCGCAGCACCGAGCGAAGAGCCTCGACATCCCAGCCCAGCAGGAACAGCGTGAAAGTCGCGAACGCGCCCGCCAGAACGGCAGCGGCGACCACCAGGCGGCCGGGCGGATACCACTCCTTGGTTCCCTCAGTCGTCTCGCGGTGTAGGGCGGCCAGATAGACGAGGATAGCGACCGGTATCGCCTGGCTGGCGGCGAACAGCATGGAGGCCGTGGCCGTCCCGGCTGCCAGAACCAGCAGCGTTCCTGCCACGCCGGCCACGACGGCGGCGAGGGGCCCAAGACCAACGCCGGCGAGGAACAGCGCCAGCGGAGTGAGCATGAACAGCACCATGCGCATCAGCACGGGGCCCGTAGTCGCCGAAGCGAACACGACCGCCGCGATGGTGCCGGCACCCAGTGCGATGAGTAGACGGTAAGTTATCGACACAGCTGTCCCGCGGGTTTCGCGGTTAGAGCCGGGTGCACGATATGCCCCGACCCAACCTCGTACGGCCGCCATGGCCGCACTGACTTGCTTGTTGGGAGCGCGGGACCGCGAAGGCCCCGCGCCTTCAATCTTACTTCAGCACGTACGGCAGCAGGCCGAGGAAGCGCGAACGCTTGATGGCGCGCGCCAGCTCACGCTGCTTCTTGGCCGACACGGCCGTGATGCGCGAGGGAACGATCTTGCCGCGCTCCGAAACGTAGCGGCCCAGAAGGCGCACGTCCTTGTAGTCGATCTTCGGCGCATGCTGGCCGGAGAACGGGCAAGTCTTGCGACGGCGATGGAACGGGCGACGTGCTGCGCCGCCTGAGGAAGAAGTCTCTGCCATGGTCTATTCCTCCGAACCTGATGCCGAACCCTCACGCGGGGGACGCGGCGGGCGATCACCATCGCGAGGGGGACGATCACCCTCACGCGGCGGACGCGGACGGAACGTAGAGGCGCCCTCGCGCTGGAAGCCGCCACCGCCGCCGCCACCGCCGCGACGATCGTCGCCGCCACGGAAGCCACCGCCGCCACCGCCACGGAATCCGCCGCCGCCGCCACCACGACCGCCGAAGCCGCCGCGATCGCTACGCTCGTCGCGATCGCCCTTGCGCATCATCACCGAAGGCTCGGTCTCGTGCGCATCGACCTTCACGGTCAGGAAGCGGATGACTTCAGGTGACAGGCCCATGCGGCGCTCCATCTCGGCCACGGCGGCCGGCGGAGCGTCGATGTTGAGGAGCGAGAAGTGCGCCTTGCGGCTCTTCTTGATCTTGTAAGCGAGCGACTTGACGCCCCAGTACTCGCTCTTGGTGATCTTGCCACCGCCCTGCTCGATGAGGTCGGTGTATTCCTTGGTCAGGGCTTCGACTTGGGTATTGGAGATGTCCTGGCGTGCCAGGAACACATGCTCGTAAAGCGGCATGCTGATAGCCTTTCCTTCTGTTCGTGCCGCTCCGGCGCAAAGCCCCTTATGGACCCTAGAAAGGCCCAAGCAGGTCACCCATGAGAGCGAAGACACCGGGAACCAGGCCTCTTATGGCCCGACCCGCACAGGGTTTCCCCTGGCGCGGCTCCCCGTTCAGCCTCCAGCCGAAGCGAGCAAGGGCCGCCTTATAGCTGATTTTTCCGATCCGGCAAGCAATAGCGCCGAGATGGAGCGCGAGATGGAGATTGACGCAAGTTGGGGGAAGAAAGGCGAGTCCACTGCTATTGCACCGCGGAACGATCCGCTGGCTGATTGCCCTATGCGGCGCCACACGCCGCGCAACAGTGCAGAAACGGCCGCTCGTGGCGCTCCCGACACGGCCACTGCAGGCCTTGGCACCCGCGAGCATTATCAACTGAACGCTGTGTCCGTGACTGGTATGACTGAGCATATCTAGAGTTTGTTCAGTAGGGACGATCGTGCAGCGTAAATATCTTGGTAGGGCGCCCGTTGAGCGCCGCGTAGGGCTACTCTCCTTCCTCTTTTTGCTGCTCTGCGGTCACGTAGGCGAAGTTTACGCCCAGTGCACTCTGGCCGCTCCGTGTGCAAACGTGCCCACGGACATCGGCACGTTTGGAGGATCATCTTCCATAGCGAGAGGAATGAATAGCGACGGTTCGGTCATCGCCGGCTATGCAATGAACGCAAGCGGCATTTTTCGCGCCTATCGTTGGGAAGGTGGCACGAAGATTGATTTGGGCACCCTAGGTGGCACCTCGGCCCAAGGCCGCGCGTTGAGTTTGGATGGCACAACAGTTGTGGGTTCCTCTGCCACTGGCGTTGCCTCAGCGACGCACGCCTTCCGCTGGAACAGCGGCGCGATGGACGATCTTGGAACTCTCGGCGGAACGAACTCCGACGCCACGGCAGTCAGCGCTGACGGTTCTTTCGTCGCCGGAACGTCAGAACTCAGCGGCGGGGCCAAGCACGCCTTCCGGTGGGACGGCGAGATGCACGACCTTGGGACACTGGGCGGCAGCAACTCCGACGCTACGGATATCAGCAGCGATGGCTCCGTTGTCGTCGGATCCGCTTTTCTAGATAGCAGCACGAGTCACGCATTCCGCTGGGAAGGTAATGTGATGGTGGATGTGGGCTCGCTCGGGGGCAATTCCGCAGCTTCCGCTGTCAGCGCCGACCGGAAGGTGGTCATCGGCCAATCATCTACCGCCGGCAATGCCGAGTACCACGCTTTCCGATGGGCGGACGGCATCCTAGAGGACATAGGCACGTTCGGGGGCACGAGGTCGTATGCCATCGAAACCAATAGCAATGGTTCGATCGTCGTGGGCTACGCTTACACAACGGACAACAACTCCTACCACGCGTACCGTTGGGAGGGAGGCGCGAAAGAGGATCTCGGCACGCTTGGCGGTACCGACTCCTACGCCTTCGCCCTCTCGGAGGACGGCTCGATCATCGTCGGTGGCTCCCATGTCGCGGGCGACACCCAACACGCCTTTCGCTGGACCGCCGCGACCGGCATGCAAGACCTCAACACATTGCTGACCGACGCTGGCGTCGACATGTCGGGTATAACGCTGACCTTTGGCCGTTATCTATCAGCGGACGCCCAATTCATCGCTGGAGCTGCTAACGTTTCAGGGGAAGCGCATGCCTTTGTCGTCCGCTACTACGATGGGACGCCTGCGGGTCTGACCGATCCTCTGTCCGTGCAGCAGTCGGTCAACGACGTTGGCGCGGCTCGCAGTGGGGCGATGGCGCAGCAGCATGGCCTCGCCATGCCGCTGCTGGGCGGCGACAAGCCAATGGGCGACGACAGCGAGATCGGCGTCTTCGGCCAGGCGGGCTCAGGGCAGGGCGGCGGATACGCCCGCTTCGTCAACGCGGCGGGCTTCGCCGTTCTCGGCGGCGTCTCCTACGGCTATGAGGATTATGATACGGCGTCCATCGACAACGCGCTGATGGGTGCGCTCGCGGTTCGCTATCTGGCCCCCGGCACCGTCGCCTGGCGTCCCTTTGTCGAGGCCGGCGGCTGGCTCGCGCCCGACGCCGACTTCGAGTTCCAGCGCACCTATGCCAACGGCGCCGGCACAGCTTCGGGCATCGGCAACACGGAAGGCAAGGTCTCTTATCTCTTCGCGCGCGCCGGTTCGCTGTTCGACATGGGGCACAACGGCCAAGTGGCTATCTCCGCCGAGGTCGGCCGAGAGCGCCTCGACATCAAGGGCTATAGTGAGACGCTCTCCGCCGCGAACCCCTTCAATGCGTATGTCTCGGAGGGCACCGACACTATGAGCATCCTCAAGGCGCGCGCCCAGTGGTCCGCTGCGCTGGGATACGGCTTCGACGCCACTCTCTGGGGCGCTGCCGTCTATGGCTTTGACCGCGACACCGCCCTTGAGGCCAGCGTGGCCGGCATCGGAACGATGACGGCACTCGTCGATGAGACTGTTGTCTGGGCGGAATACGGCGCTCGGGTCGGTTATGCGATCAGCGCCGCGGCGACATTCGACGTGTTCGTCAACGGCGTCTCCGGCCAGGACGGCATCGATACGCGTGTGCACGGCGGGGCGGGTCTGCGTTACAGGTTCTAGCTTCGCTCCCACGACACGGCCGCTCACGGCAGCGGCCACTGCGCGAGCCGATCCAGGCCGGCGCGCTCAGACCTGCTTGCCCTTGCCGGACCAGAGTCGATGCGGCCGCAAGCGCTCGGCGACGTCCCGTTCCAACAGGCGGCGCAACGCCCGATCGATGTCGGCTCGTGGGGTTAACGGCTGGCGATCGAGTTCGGCCCGCAAATGCTTACCAATCACTAACAGTGCTTGGTGTTGTTTATCGTTGCCCATGGCCTTTCCCGCTAAAGAGGGAGCAACGTGCCCCCGCGTTAGTCGTTCCAGGGCGACTAGCGCGCTATCCGACGACGGCGGGGGCGGCTAGGCTCAGTGACAAGGACCAAGGCATGCCCGCACCAAAACGCTCAGCCCGCCGGCAGACGCCAAAGGCCGCCAAGGCACCTCGCCAGCGCGCCAAAACACAGGCCCTTTCGGTGAACGCCGCGGCAGTGCGCCGTGAGCCGGTAAGAGGCATGCCGCTCCCCGCCAATCCGCTGACCATGCTCGAGCCGTTGCGCCGCGCCATGGTCGACAGGCAGTTCGCCCTCTTAGGGGCGGCAATGACCTGGGCGCCGGCGAATATCCTCGTTAGTCATCAGGCCGCGTTCTGGAGTGGCTTTGCCGAGGAAGATACAAGGCCCGCCCAGACCGAGCGGAAGGCCCGACGCACGCCCAAGGCCAAGCCGAAGGCCAAACCCGTGCGCAAGCGCCCGGCCAAGGCGTAAAGCCGCAGCTTAGCGTTGCGGAACCCATTCCGAGGCTGGGACAACCCGGCACCCATCCAGCATATGCAAGGCGACCTCGCGTAGACGCTCGGGATCGCGTTGCCCCACACGCACCGCAGCCATGATGCGCAGCGCCAGGGCACGCCTGATGCCGGCCTTCTCGGCCCCGGCGCGGATGGTGCTGCGGCTCTCGAATTCGCCCCACACATCATCCAGCGCGTCGCCCATGATCGACAGCGTTTCTGAATCGAAGGCTGAGCGGTCCGGCATCTTGTCCTCACGGCGTCCTACGAATTTCGCCGCGAGTGGGAACATGCCGGCTTCACAACTTCATGACAGACCAAAAATCGGGCAGAGCGTGGTTTACAGGGTAAACCCCGGGCGCAGCAGCCAGTCGCCGGCCCGGGACCAGAGCGCCAACCCACTGGCCGCTTGACAGCGGCGCGTGTGAAGTGTTCTAGCGGGCAAAATCCTCTACACGAGCGCTCCACTTTATGGCCATCGCATTCGTTTTTCCCGGACAGGGCAGCCAGGACGTCGGCATGGGCCGCGAGCTCGCCCAGACGTACGCGCCCGCGCGCGAAGTGTTCGAGGAGGTCGATGAGGCCCTTGGGCAGAAGCTGTCGCAGATCATGTGGGAGGGTCCCAAAGAGACCCTGACACTGACGGAGAATGCCCAGCCGGCGCTGATGGCAGTCTCCATGGCCGTCATGCGTGTTCTCGAGCGCGAGCACGGCTTCAGCCTCAAGGACAAGGTCAAGTTCGTGGCCGGCCACTCACTGGGGGAGTATTCCGCGCTTGCGGCCGCAGGCGCTTTCTCGCTCGCCGATGCGGCCCGCCTTTTGAAGCTGCGCGGCCAGGCCATGCAGGCGGCCGTGCCCGTCGGCAAGGGCGCCATGACGGCGCTGCTTGGTGTCGGGATCGACATCGCCACCAAGGTGGCCGAGGCCGCAGCGCACGGTGAGGTCTGCCAGGTCGCCAACGACAACGAGCCGACCCAGGTCGTGCTGTCGGGCGAGAAGACCGCCCTCGATCGCGTACCGGAGATCGGCAAGGCACACGGCGTACGCCGCGCCGTCCCGCTGCCAGTGTCCGCGCCCTTCCATTGCGCGCTGATGCAACCTGCCGCCGATGCCATGCGCGACGCGCTGGCGAATGTGACCGTCAACGCTCCTGTCGTGCCGGTCATCGCCAACGTGCTGGCCGCTCCCATCTCCGATCCGGACGAGATCCGAAAACGCCTCGTCGAGCAGGTCACAGGCACGGTCCGCTGGCGCGAATGCGTCGGCTACATGGCCGCCAACGGCATCACCGATATTTACGAGATTGGCTCCGGCAAGGTGCTCGCCGGGCTCGCCAAGCGCATCGATTCCGCACTCAACGCCTCCAGCGTCGGCACTCCTGCCGATATCGATGCCGCGCTGGCGCGGCTCAGCTCTTAAGGGATGTCCACGATGTTCGACCTGTCTGGGAAGACAGCCCTCGTCACCGGCGCGACCGGTGGCATCGGCGGCGCCATCGCCCGCGCGCTCTATGCGCAGGGTGCAACCGTAGCCGTTTCCGGACGCCAGGCAGAGAAGCTCGAGGAACTGGCCAAGGAGTTCGGCGACCGCGGCCATGTGCTGCCCTGCGACCTCGCCAAGCGAGACGAGGTTGCAAAGCTGATCGAGCAGGCCGTCGGCAAACTCGGCCGCCTCGACATCCTGGTCAATAATGCCGGGCTGACGCGCGACAACCTCTTCATGGTCATGAAGGACGAGCAGTGGGACGAGGTGATCGCCGTCAACCTCACTTCCACTTTCATGCTCTGCCGCGCAGCCGCCCGCGCCATGCTGCGCGCCAAACCGAACTTCGGCAGGATCATCAACATCGCGTCGGTGTCGGGCGTGTTCGGCAACCCGGGGCAGGGCAACTACGCTGCCTCAAAAGCGGGCATGATCGGAATGACCAAAACGCTCGCCCGCGAGGTTGCCCAACGCGGAATCACCGCCAACTGCATCGCACCGGGCTTCATCACCACGCCGATGACCTCGGCCCTGAACGAAAAGCAGACCGAAGAGATTGCCAAGATGATCCCCGCTCAGCGTTTCGGCATGCCCGATGAGGTCGCGGCCGGGGTCGTCTACCTGGCCAGCAACGAGGGTGGTTACATCACCGGACAGACGCTGCACATCAACGGCGGCATGGCGATGGTATGAAGCCCATGGTAAATGTGCGTCAGTTGAGCCTAGCACTTGGCATCGAAGGCGAAATCGCTACGCAAATGCCTCAGCCACACCATCAGCCGACCGCTGGCCAAGCCCAATGAAGTATGTTAACGAGCCGAACGGTTTTTCGACCCTCGCCACTCCTGCGCGAGTAAACGAGGGGCCGATGTTCGGCCGCCGCACGGAGTGCGAATAAGTGGAATAGCGCGTCGTTTCGATACCGGCCGGCCATACGCTTCTTTATAGAAGCAAGGGGCGACAAACCCGGCCACGGGCTAATCCAGATCAAACCGAATTTGCCAACTGCAAAAAGCAACGGACGCGAGGGAAACTATGAGCGATGTCGCTGAGCGCGTGAAGAAGATTGTCGTGGAGCATCTAGGCGTGGAGGCCGATAAGGTCACCGAGAACGCCAGCTTCATCGATGACCTGGGCGCCGACAGCCTTGACACGGTTGAACTCGTCATGGCGTTCGAGGAGGAGTTCGGCTGCGAAATCCCCGACGACGCCGCAGAGCACATCCTGACCGTCGGCGACGCGGTGAAGTTCCTGGAAAAGAACGCCAGCGCCGCCTGACGCTGTCGCCAGTCTCAACGGCGTTCATCCCAAGCTTGCGCGCTTAGCCCAAGCCCCTCGAAGCTTGCTTTGAGGCTTGACTGGACCGCAAGCTGGGGGCGCCGGCAGCTTTCCAGTTACGAAGGACCAGGATGCGTCGTGTCGTCATTACAGGTCTAGGCATCGTCTCGCCGGTCGGATGCGGCGTCGAAGCGTCTTGGCAAGCCTTGCTTGCCGGCGCCAACGGCGCTCGCCGGATCGAGGAATTCGAAGTCGGCGATCTGGCCTGTCAGATCGCCTGCTTCATTCCGCGCGGTGCCAAGGACGAGGGCAAATTCAATCCCGACGATTGGATGGAGCCCAAGGAACAGCGCAAGGTAGATGACTTCATCATCTACGCGATGGCCGCTGCCGAGCAGGCGATGGCCGATTCCGGCTATGTTGCCGACACCGCTGACAAGCAAGAGCGCGCCGGCGTTCTGATCGGCTCGGGCATCGGCGGCCTTCCCGGTATTGCCGAGACGGCCATCCTCCTGCAGGAAAAGGGACCGCGCCGCGTCTCTCCATTCTTCATCCCCGGGCGACTGATCAATCTCGCCGCCGGCTACGTTTCGATCCGTCACAAGCTCAAGGGTCCCAACCACGCCGTGGTGACCGCCTGCTCGACCGGCTCGCACGCCATCGGCGATGCAAGTCGCATCGTCGCGCTGGGCGATGCCGACGTGATGGTTGCCGGTGGCACCGAGTCGCCCATCTGCCGCATCGCGGTTGCAGGTTTTGCCGCCTGCCGTGCCCTGTCGACCAACTTCAATGATCGTGCGACCGCTGCCTCCCGCCCTTACGACAAAGACCGCGACGGTTTCGTCATGGGTGAGGGTGCCGGCGTCGTCGTCCTTGAAGAGCTCGAGCACGCCAAGGCACGTGGTGCCAAGATCTACGCCGAGGTCATCGGCTACGGCATGTCGGGCGATGCCTATCACATCACCGCTCCAGCTGAGACCGGCGACGGCGCCTACCGCTGCATGCGCGCGGCGCTGAAGCGGGCGGAGATCGACGTCAGCGACATCGACTACGTCAACGCGCACGGTACCTCGACGCCCATGGGGGACGAGATCGAACTCCGCGCCGTCGAACGCCTGTTCGGCAATGCCTCCGGCAAGCTCGCCATGTCCTCGACCAAGTCGGCGACGGGTCACCTCCTGGGCGCCGCCGGTGCCATCGAGGCGATCTTCTCGACGCTTGCCATCCGCGACAACATCGTGCCGCCGACGCTCAATCTCGACAATCCGTCGGTTGAGACGGCGATCGATCTCGTGCCGCACACGGCCAAAAAGCGCGAGGTCAACACGGTGTTGTCGAACTCGTTCGGCTTTGGCGGCACCAACGCCTCGATCATCCTGCGCCGCGTGGCCTGAGGCGTCAGTGCCACGTGGCACGGGCCGCATCCTCCCGATGCAGGATTCGTTTCGCGCTTTTGCCATAATTGGCTCTAGTGTGATGATCGACAAATTCGCCATCCATCACGGGGATGGACAAACGAATTTCTCGGTCTGAATCACGCTAGAAAGTTATGGTTCTAGTATCTCCTTCATTCCGAAGTCCGCTCCCGAGCCCGGTGGCGAATTCGAGCTTCGCAATGAGGACAAAAGGTTCGGAGCGCTTTCGGCTCCGGTGCCGCGCGGAATGGCTCGACGGGAGCGCAGCTTGAGCACCATCCCTCCTTCGAGGCACGAGCCGCCGCTCCGGCGCGGGACCATTCGCCCGCGCTCGCCGGCGGAAATGCTCGAGCCTTCGCGGCCCCCGGGACCGCCTCGCGGCGCGGCGCCACCCAACGCGCGCCGACGCGGGTCGGGCTTCATGCGCTTTCTGAGCGCGATGCTGACCCTGTCGCTATTCCTGATGCTCGGTATCGGCGCAATGGCGGCCCTCCTGTATCACCAGTACGAGACCCCAGGTCCACTTGCCGTCTCGCGCGTCATCGCCATCCCGCGCGGCGAGGGCCGCATAGAGATTGCCAGCCGCCTTGAAAAGGAAGGCGCGATCTCCAACCGGTGGGCCTTCATGGCCAACTACCTGTTGCGCAACGCCCTCGGCCAGAAGCCGCTGGAGCTGAAGGCTGGCGACTACGAGATCAAGAAGAACTCCAGCATGGCCGAGATCATGACCTTGATCACGCAGGGCCGCGGCGTGCTTTCCAAGATCACCATTCCCGAGGGGCTGACCAGCCTCCAGATCGTCGATCGGCTCCGTCAGGAAGAAGATCTCGTCGGCGAGGTGACCGACATTCCGCCCGAGGGCGCTCTGCTTCCCGATACCTATCGCTTCTCCAAGGGAATGGACCGGCGTGAGCTGCTCGAGCGCATGCAGGGAGAGATGCAACGCTTTCTCGCCGCCGCATGGGAGCGCCGCCAACTGAGTTTGCCAATCGCCACGCCGGAGGAAGCGATCATCTTCGCATCCATCGTCGAGAAGGAGACCGGTCGCGCCGATGAGCGCGGGCGCGTCGCCGCGGTGTTCATGAACCGCCTCAAGAAAGGCATGCGCCTGCAGTCCGATCCGACGGTGATCTATGGCATCGCCGGCGGCCAGGGCACGCTCGGGCGCTCGATCACGCGCACTGATCTCGACACCAAGTCCTCCCACAACACCTATCAGATCCCGGGCCTGCCCCCGACGCCGATCTGCAACCCAGGCCGCTCTGCCATCGAGGCGACCCTCGCCCCACCGTCGACAAAAGATCTCTACTTCGTCGCTGACGGCACCGGCGGGCATACGTTCTCCGATACCTTGAAGGAGCACAACGAGGCGGTCTCCACTTGGCGCAAGGTCGAACGTGAGCGCAAAAAGGATACGCGCGCTCCAGTTGCCAATGGCGACGCGCTCCCTGCCTCAACGGCGCCAAGTGTCATCAATGCGGCCCCGACGGCCGGCAAAGCGGCCACCCACGGCGGTGTCCCGCTGCCCATGCGCAAGCCGAAGAACTGAGAAATGGCCTCGCCGACGCCCACAGCGCGGGGCCAACAGACCGCGCGCCTTGTTGCTCGCGGCCGCTGCGGCTAGATTTCGCCACGCGTTGGGTTCCCCGGCGCCCCGAGCCCAACGGAGCCGCGATGACCATCAAGAGCATGACAGGCTTTGCCCGCACCGACGGCATGCACGAGGGCGAAGGCTGGCATTGGGAGCTCCGCAGCGTCAACGGGCGAGGCCTCGACATCCGCGTGCGCCTGCCTGCCGGATTTGAATCTCTCGAACCGCGCGTTCGCGAAGCGGTTGCCCGTCACCTGACGCGCGGCAGCGTGAACATCACGCTGTCTATCGAGCGCAGCACGTCAGTTGCGGAGATCAGGATCAACGAGCGAGCTCTCGCTCAAGTCATGCTGGCCGCCGAGCGGGTCCGCACGCTCTCCGATGCCACGCCACCCCGCGTCGATGGCCTCATGGCGCTCAAGGGCGTGTTGGATGTCATCGAGCCGGTGGAGGACCCCGAGCAGACCACCGCCCGCACCGATGCCCTGCTGCAATCACTCGACACGGCGCTGTCTGCCCTTGTTGACGCGCGCGCTGCCGAAGGGACACGACTGAGCGCCGCGCTGCGCACACAACTCGAAGAGATCGGCCGCCTGGTCGCCATTGTGAGGAATTCTCCGGCGCGCACGCCCGCTGCCATTGAGGAGCGACTTAGGGAGCAGGTGCGGCGGCTGATAGAAGCCGGGGCGGGAAGCTTCGATGCCGACCGGCTGCATCAGGAAGCTGTCTTGCTCGCTACCCGCGTCGACGTGGAAGAGGAGTTGCAACGCCTCGCCTCGCACATCGGCGCAGCGCACGAATTGCTGGCCGACACCACCGCCGTCGGGCGCAAATTCGACTTCCTCACCCAGGAGTTCAATCGCGAGGCGAACACCTTGTGCTCCAAAGCCAACGACGTAGAGATCACGCGCGCCGGGCTGGCCCTTAAGACGGTCATCGACCAGATGCGCGAGCAGGTGCAGAACATCGAGTAGGGCAGCAACAAGAAGGGGACGCGTGCGCTAAAGCGCGCCGGCATACGATGGGAGAAACACCGACAATCAAGCGTCGCGGTCTGCTGCTCGTTCTGTCGTCTCCTTCGGGAGCGGGCAAGACGACCATCGCGCGCCGCCTTATCGACGCCGACCCTGAAATATCGATGTCAGTATCGGTAACGACGCGCAAGCCTCGACCGGGCGAGGTCGATGGTCGAGACTACACGTTCGTCGATGACGTCACGTTCAAAGCCATGATCGGTGACAACCAGCTTATTGAATGGGCCCGCGTCTTCGACAACTACTACGGCACGCCCCGCGCTCCGGTTGAGGCCGCCGTCGAACAAGGCCTCGATGTCCTATTCGATATCGATTGGCAGGGCGCTCAGCAGCTTTCTGAGAAGATGAAGCACGACGTCGTGCGCGTATTCATTCTGCCGCCGTCCGCCACCTCGCTCGAGGAGCGCCTCCGCGCCCGCGCCCAGGATCCCGATGACGTCGTGCGCCGCCGGATGGACGCCGCGGCGGCGGAAATCAGTCACTGGCCGGAATACGACTACGTCATCGTCAACGTTGATTTACCGACATCGATGGAAGGTCTTACGGCGATCCTGGCGGCCGAGCGCTTGCGCCGTGATCGTCTCAATGGCCTGACGGCATTCGTCCGCGACATGCAAAGCCAACTCTGATGCGCAATTTCGCAGCCGTCATATTTGCGGCTGTCCTATCACTCTGCGCAATCGGCAGCGCCGCAGCTGAGCCTGTGGCCCCGCTCGGCGATGTGAGCGGCCACGAGATCGCGATGGCAAAGCCCGGAACGATCCTGCGCATCTGGCCGCAGCTGGGCGGATCGGTGGGCAATGCCAAAGCCTTCCGTATCCTCTACCGCTCGACCGGTCTCAACGGCGAGCCGATCGCCGTATCGGGTGCTATCTTCATTCCTGATGGCCCACGACCCCACCGCCGCCGCGACATCGTCGCGTGGGCGCACCCGACGACGGGGGTCATCGATAGCTGTGCTCCGACGCTGCTCCCTGACCTCGCAGGAACGATCGCTGGGCTGTCGGAAATGCTGAACCACGGCTTTGTCGTCGTCGCCACCGACTATGCCGGCCTCGGCACCGAAGGCATGCACCCCTATCTTATCGGCCCCAGCGAAGCGCGCAGCGTGCTCGACTCGGTGCGTGCCGCCCGCGAACTTCCCGATGCCTGGGTAAGCGACCGCTTCGCCGTGTGGGGCCATTCGCAGGGCGGACATGCGGCACTCTTCACCGGCGAAGAAGCGGCCACCTATGCACCGGAGCTGAAACTCGTCGGCATCGCCGCGGCTGCACCCGCCACCTACCTCGTCGAGTTGTTCAAGGCCGACCGTGGCTCGATTGGTGGCGACACGCTGACGGCAATGGCCCTGCTCTCGTGGTCGACGATCTACAACATTCCCAATCAGTCGGTTCTCGCCAGTGGTGCCAAACGGTCCTACGAGGCGGTCGCGAGTACGTGCATTCAGACCCTCGCCGAGCTCATCCATCTGGAGAGTGCCGCCGAGCCGCTGCAGCATCGGTTCCTCAAAGCCGATCCAACGAAGATCGAACCTTGGCGCGATATCATGCTGAAGAACTCGCCGGGGCATTCACCGGCCGGGGCGCCGGTCTTCATCGCCCAGGGAACCAGCGACGAGACGGTGCGTCCGACGATTACGCGCCAATTCGCCGACCAACTCTGCCGCCAGGGCACGCCGGTACTGATGACGTACCTTATAGGCGTGAACCACAGCTATGCCGGCTACGATGGCGCCCGCGACGCAATCAGTTGGATTGCCGATCGTTTCCGCGGCCTTCCAGCTCCCTCGGACTGCAAGCCTAATTAAGCAGCACGCGGCGCCCTGCGTTTACCCTGTCGACGTGGCAGGAGACATCAACCCCGCCGCGCACTATGAATGGGACCGCAGTCATGAGTTTTCACCGGTGCAAATTGGCATGCGTACATCACCGTTCGCCGCCTCACTGATCCGATCCTTCATTCTTCTACTGCTCATTTTCACGCTGCCCCCAATCGCCTACGGCGCAGAGGGCCGGGGCGGGCCATCGGAGCTCAAACTCTCGCAGGCTCAAATCCGCAAGGCGAAGCCGGGCTTTGTCTTTCACATTTATCCGCAGATTGGCGGCGCGCCTGCCAACGCCAAGGCGTATCGCATCGTCTATCGCTCCACCAATCTCAAGGGTGAACCGATCGCGGTC
>JBAZYB010000084.1:0-15588 GCA_041659545.1 Hyphomicrobium sp. | reverse complement strand
CTTCGCGTTGCGTCGAATTAAACCACATGCTCCACCGCTTGTGCGGGCCCCCGTCAATTCCTTTGAGTTTTAACCTTGCGGCCGTACTCCCCAGGCGGGATGCTTAATGCGTTAGCTGCGCCACCGACAAGCAAGCTTGCCGACGGCTAGCATCCATCGTTTACGGCGTGGACTACCAGGGTATCTAATCCTGTTTGCTCCCCACGCTTTCGCACCTCAGCGTCAGTACCGATCCAGTGGGCCGCCTTCGCCACCGGTGTTCTTCCTAATATCTACGAATTTCACCTCTACACTAGGAATTCCACCCACCTCTATCGGACTCGAGACTTGCAGTATCAAAGGCAGTTCCGAGGTTGAGCCCCGGGATTTCACCCCTGACTAACAAATCCGCCTACGTGCGCTTTACGCCCAGTAATTCCGAACAACGCTAGTCCCCTTCGTATTACCGCGGCTGCTGGCACGAAGTTAGCCGGGACTTATTCTCCGGGTACCGTCATTATCGTCCCCGGCAAAAGAGCTTTACAACCCTAAGGCCTTCGTCACTCACGCGGCATGGCTGGATCAGGCTTGCGCCCATTGTCCAAGATTCCCCACTGCTGCCTCCCGTAGGAGTCTGGGCCGTGTCTCAGTCCCAGTGTGGCTGGTCATTCTCTCAAACCAGCTACGGATCGTTGCCTTGGTGAGCCATTACCTCACCAACTAGCTAATCCGACGCGGGCCCATCCAATGGCGATAAATCTTTCCCCCTAAGGGCTTATGCGGTATTACCTCAAGTTTCCCTGAGCTATTCCGCACCACTGGGAAGGTTCCCACGCGTTACTCACCCGTCTGCCACTCTGTATTGCTACAGCGTTCGACTTGCATGTGTTAGGCCTGCCGCCAGCGTTCGTTCTGAGCCAGGATCAAACTCTCAGATTGAAAGTTCAATACTGGTTTGGCTTGAAGATAAACTTCAAGGATCTGCGTAACGGGCACCTTCACACTAGCGCACCAACATCAGGGTTGCCCCTTCTGCCTGCACGCTTGGTGATGGCTATTGAAACGCAGTATCGCCAGAGTTCTTTCTGATCCACGACATCACTTGCGTGACGCCTTGAACCCGCCAGGACTCCGCCGCCTGCGTTTCCCTTCCTTCAAATTCAATTGTCAAAGAGCAAACCCAGCAACCTAGCGACACTTATCCTTGAGCCAGCCTAACTAGGCTGTCTCCGAAGACAACGAGGCCCTGACCGGCTATTCCCCGGTTAAGAACCACGAGGTGTCCTGAGGCTATGTGGGTGACGAGACACCGTGTGTCCCGCCGAGCCGTTGAATTAACACCAACGCGAGAGCGTTGTCAACCCCTCGGCTCAATTTTTCCGAAAGCAGCGTCCCGGTCTCAAACAATCATTGGGGCGAGTTCGTCGCCCCTCAGATCAGCCCGACCGGTTCGTCGTCTCGGGTCGGCGTGTATCTATGACCCCTGATCAGAACTTGCAACCCCTATTTTGATTTTTTTTGATCGGGCCCCATCCGCGGGGTTGTTAACCATCGGGTTGGCCCGGTGCCATCAGGACGCCAGCTTTGCCTGCATCCTACAAGAGCTTGCTCGTCCCTGCAGCCAAAACGGCGGCGCGCTCGCGGCGATTACTGTATCCTCGATATAGTGCGTCGCGCCGCGCAACCCCGGACACGGGACGACGCGAGCCAAGCCGCGAGCCCCAGGGCGCCGCGGCTATTCGGTTTGGGGGAAGGTATCAACGCTCGTGGTCGACCGGCGCCGCTATTCTCCGAATGGACGCTTTGGAGCCCTCGCGGCTGCGAAGCGGGAGAGCGGGCTGTCGCAGCTCTATCGCGGGCGCGCCGCGAGCTCCTTCAAGGATCTTTACGAAACCGATCACGCCGAGGGCCGCCAAAGCGGCCGCTTCCGTTGGCTGGTGAGCACCTGCCTCGCCGGAACCGTTGGCGCCATTTCCATCTTGGTGGTGATCTATGGCTCGGCGGACAAGCGCGAGGCGCGTGGCGGCTTCCTCCCTGGCTTGACGCAACTCGGCGAAGCCAATCTGGCCAGCCTGCCAATGCCCCGCAATAGCGGTGGCCTGAAATGGTCGGCGCCTAAAAGCGACCGCCTCAAGATCACCAGCGGCGCCGTCACGGTGCGCTATCTCGTCAACGAATCCGTGCGCCAGCGCCGCCTTGGGCGTGAATATATCCACGCCAAACCTTATGCGCGCATCGTCGCCCGCCTGGCGCCCGTACCCCCGAATTATCGGGACAAAGTCCCGCCGTTCAACCCGCTGAAGCTCTATGCAACGCAGACGGTCAATCCGGGTGAGGACAGTGAGTCCGAGACGACCGATCAGGGCAACGTGACCGTCAATGTCATCGAGCTCTTGGGCGGTATTCTACCCGACGAGGACCACCAGGAACTCGATGATACCGAGGTCGCGCAGCACGTCGAAGCGGCCCGGGAAGCCGAAACCGAAGCCGAGCTGATCCGCGCCGGCGCCGAGGCGGAAGCCAATCGCGCATCCGGAGACGACGGTCTCCCGTTGGGCGCTGAAGGCTCCAGTGCGGCCCCTAACACCACAGTTCTCGTGAAGCCGGTCCAGGAGGCCGAGGACACCCTTGCCGACCTCGAAGGCCGCGAGACGCAGGTCGTACGCGTCGGGCAGGGCGACACGCTGCGCAAGATTCTCTCACGCGCCGGAGCCGATAGCTGGCAGACCCGCGGCATGATCGAAGCGGCGCGCAACATCTTCCCGGAGACCAGCCTTGCGTACGGCCAGGAAGTACGCATCACCCTCGTGCCGTCCCTCACACGCCCTGACAAGAAGGAGCCCGCGCGCTTCTCGATCTTCTCCGATGGACACGATCATATCGTCACTGTGACGCGCAACGCCGCGGGTGAATTCGTCGCCAGCAAAGCACCCACGATGGGCGAGGAGATTGCCAACGCGTCACTCGACAACAACGACCGCGCCTCGACCTCCAGCGTCTATGCCAGCGTCTACTACGCTGCCCTGCTGCAGGATCTCCCCGAAGACGTGATCACCAAGGTGCTGAAGGTCCACGCCTCGCAAACGGACTTCCGCCGCCGCCTGCGTCCCGGCGATGCGGTCGAGTTTTTCTTCGACATGAAGGACGATGCCAAGGCCGACAGCCCGCCAGGCGAGTTGCTTTACACCTCGATCACGAGCGGCGGCGAAACCTACCGTTTCTATCGCTTCCGTACGTCCGACGGCGTCGTCGACTACTACGACGAGAAGGGCAACAATTCGAAGCAGTTCCTGATGCGACGCCCGGTGCGTGGCGACGTCCGCCTCGCATCCGGTTTCGGTATGCGGTTCCATCCGCTGCTCAATGAGCGGCGCATGCACACCGGCGTCGACTGGGCGACATCGACCGGAACGCCCATCCTCGCTGCCGGCACCGGCGTCATCGAGGAGGCGGGGCGCAAGGGCCAGTACGGCAACTATGTGCGCATCCGACACCCCAACGGCTATCACACGGCCTACGGCCACATGCTTCGCCTCAGGAAGGGCGTTGTGGCCGGAGCAAAGGTGCGCCAGGGCGAGATCATCGGCTACGTCGGATCGACCGGCCTCGCCTCCGGCCCGCACCTTCACTATGAGGTGCTGATCAACTCACGCTTCGTCGATCCGCTGGCGATTCAGGTGCCGCGCGAGCGCGAGCTCACCGGCCGTCAGCTCGCTGAATTCCAGAAGGAACTCCAGCGCATCGACGACCTCCGCCACCTCGCCCCGGTCATGACCGCGAGCAAGTAATCGCAATAGGACGCTAGCGGACGCTGCGTGCGCGGAAACAGAATCCTGGCCCATCCGGCGTGGGCTGAAGACACAAAAAAGCGGCAGAGCAAATCGATTTTTCTCTGCCGCTTATCTGAGATCCTTACGCCGCTGCCTTAACCGCCTCGCCGTTGAGCACAAGCTCACCGTCGCGTACGCCAATCTGCACGGTGTCACCGTCCTTGATGCGTCCGGCGAGAATCTGCTCGGCGAGCGGATCTTGCACATGGCGCTGGATGACGCGCTTCAACGGACGCGCGCCGTAGGCCGGATCGTAGCCGCGGTTGGCGATCCAGGTTCGCGCCGCGTCATCCAGGTCGACCTTGATCTTGCGATCGGCAAGCAGCTTGTCGAGACGCCGCATCTGGATGTCGACGATCTTGCTCATCTCCGACCGCTGCAAGCGATGGAAGAGGATGATGTCGTCGAGACGATTGAGGAACTCGGGACGGAACTTCTGCCGCACCTCGCCCATCACCAGATCGCGAACCAGGCTCGTATCCTCGCCCTCCTTCTGATTGACGAGGAATTCGGAACCAAGATTCGACGTCAGGATGATCAGCGTGTTGCGGAAGTCGACCGTACGGCCCTGGCCGTCGGTCAGACGGCCATCGTCGAGCACCTGTAGCAGCACGTTGAACACATCCGGGTGCGCCTTCTCGATTTCGTCGAACAGGATCACCTGATAGGGCCGGCGCCGCACCGCCTCGGTGAGCGAGCCGCCCTCTTCATAGCCGACATAGCCCGGAGGCGCGCCGATGAGGCGGGCCACCGAGTGCTTCTCCATGAACTCCGACATGTCGAAGCGCTGGATGGCGTTCTCGTCATCGAACAGGAACCCGGCGAGCGCCTTCGACAGCTCGGTCTTGCCGACACCTGTAGGGCCCAGAAACATGAACGAGCCAATGGGGCGGTTCGGATCCTGCAGACCGGCACGCGCACGCCGCACGGCCTTGGAGACGGCATCCACCGCCTCGCGCTGACCGACGACGCGCTTGGCCAGCGCATCCTCCATCTTGAGCAGCTTATCCCGCTCGCCTTCGAGCATGCGATCGACTGGAATGCCGGTCCAGCGCGATACGACCCCAGCGATCTGGTCAGGCGTCACCGCCTCTTCGACCATGCCGCCCTTGCTCTCCTCGGCCTCCATCTTGAGCAGCTTCTTCTCCAGCTCGGGGATCTTGCCATAGGCAAGCTCGCCAGCCCGCTGCAGATCACCGCGTCGCTGCGCTTGCTCCAGCTCGGTCCGAGCATGATCAAGCTCTTCCTTGATCTTCTGGGCGCTGCCTAGCTTCTCGCGCTCGGCTTCCCAGTTCTGCGTGAGGATCTTGCTCTCCTCTTCGAGGTCGGCGACTTCCTTCTCGATGTTGGCCAGACGATCCTTCGAGGCGGCGTCGCTTTCCTTCTTCAGTGCCTCACGCTCGATCTTGAGCTGCATCAGCTCGCGGTCGATGCGATCCAGCTCTTCCGGCTTGGAATCGATCTGCATCTTCAGGCGCGAGGCCGCTTCGTCGACGAGATCGATCGCCTTGTCGGGCAGGAAACGGTCGGTGATATAGCGGTTCGACAAGGTCGCCGCGGCAACGAGCGCGCTGTCAGTGATGCGCACCCCGTGGTGCAACTCGTATTTCTCTTTGAGACCGCGGAGGATCGAAATGGTGTCCTCGACCGTCGGCTCATTGACGAACACGGGCTGAAAGCGCCGCGCCAGGGCCGCGTCCTTTTCGATGTGCTTGCGATACTCTTCGAGCGTCGTTGCACCCACGCAGTGCAATTCTCCGCGCGCCAGCGCTGGTTTCAATAGATTGCCGGCATCCATCGAGCCTTCGGTCTTGCCGGCGCCGACGATGGTATGCAGCTCGTCGATGAACAGGATGATGCGCCCGCCTTCGGCCTGCACCTCACCCAGAACGGCCTTTAGACGCTCCTCGAACTCGCCGCGATACTTCGCGCCGGCAATAAGAGCGCCCATGTCCAGCGACAAAAGCTTCTTGTCTTTGAGGCTGTCGGGAACGTCGCCTTGGACGATGCGCTGCGCCAGACCCTCCGCGATGGCCGTCTTGCCGACGCCCGGCTCGCCGATGAGCACAGGATTGTTCTTTGTCCGCCGCGACAGCACCTGGATCGTGCGACGAATTTCCTCGTCACGTCCGATCACCGGGTCGAGCTTGCCTGCAGCCGCCGCCTCCGTGAGGTCGCGCGCATAGCGCTTCAGCGCATCGTAGCCCTGCTCGGCCGACGCGGTGTCAGCGGTGCGCCCCTTGCGCAAATCGTTGATGGCGGTGTTCAGCCCCTGTGCGGTCACGCCGGCATCGGCGAGAGCCTTTGCCGCGTCCGTGCCCTTCTCGAGCGCCAGGGCCAGCAGCAGTCGCTCGGCTGTGACGTACTTGTCGCCGGCCTTCTCGGCGATCTTCTCCGCGGCATCCAAGACTCGCGCCAGCTCGGCAGCCATATACAGTTGGCCGGAGCCGCCGCCAGAAACCTTAGGTCGCTTGGCGAGCTGAGCCTCGACGGCATTGAGCGCCGCTTTAGGATCGCCACCCGCCTTGCGAATGAGACCGGCTGCAAGGCCCTCGTTGTCGTCGAGCAGAACCTTCAGGAGATGATCAGGCGAGAACTGCTGATGACCTTCGCGCAGTGCAAGATTTTGTGCCGACTGAACGAACCCGCGGGCGCGGTCCGTGAACATTTCGAAATTCATGAAATTCCCTCCTCAGCGAACCGATCCGCCCAATGGCACGGCCCGGCACCTTCCACGTCAGGATCTGATTGAGGCCCGGCCGACCTACCGGTTGGGCAGCATCGTCCGGAAACCTTTCCAACACGTGATATAGTGTGCTCGAAACCGGACAAAAGAGGGCTAGTCCGATCCTTTTCTGCGCGCATTGAGTTGCATCAACGAATGGCTTTATCGAACAGCGCCAGCGTCCGCGGTCTCTACCGTTACCCCGTCAAGGGGCTGTCTCCCGAGCCTCTCGAACGGATGCGGGTGCGAGCAGGCGAAACAGCACCGTTTGATCGCGCCTACGCAATCGAGAACGGCCCCGGGCGCTTCGACCCGGAGCACCCGGCCCATCTGCCCAAGATCAATTTCCTCATGCTGATGCGCAACGAGCGTTTGGCAACGCTGAGGTCTGAGTTCGACGACGACAGTCAGACGCTGACCATCTACCGGGCCGGCAAGCAGGTTGCACGCGGCGACCTCACGACACCGCTCGGGCGCACCATGATCGAGCAGTTCCTCGCTGCCTATATGCAGGCCGAGCTGCGCGGCGCACCGCACATCGTTTCATCGCCTGGGCACAGTTTTTCCGATGTCGCCGCCAAGTGCTTGCACATCGTCAATCTCGCGTCCTTGCGCGAACTGGAGCGCAGCATCGGCCGCAGTCTGAACCCGCTGCGCTTCCGGCCCAACGTCGTGATCGACGGAGCAGAGCCCTGGGCGGAATTCGAATGGTCAGGCAAGCCGCTGCAAATCGGCGACGTGAAACTGAAGTTCATCAAGCGGACGCAGCGTTGTGCGGCGACGAACGTGGACCCCGACACCGGCAAACGCGACATGGCCGTACCCGCCGAATTGCAGCGGGCGTACGGACATGACGATTTTGGCATCTATGCGCGGGTCATGACCGATGGCGAGATCGCCATCGGTGATCCCCTCACCGCCTGAGTCTCAGGACGTGAGAGCGGCTTATTCGCGCTCGCCCTCATCGGCAACCGGCTCGGCACCGTTGGCGGTCGCTTCGCGACGCGGCCGGCGCACGGGACGACGCAGAAACTCTGGCTGCTCGTGTTGTTGCTGCGGAAACCGGTCCCGGTCCCGCTGCTGGAACGACTGTCCCTCCGGCGAGGGCTGCTGCTGAGCCGGGGCCTCTGCGGCCTCGGGGTTCCGCTGCCGAACTGGCCGGCTGTGCTGGTGCTCCGAGCCCGCCTGGTCGCGACGATCACCACGATCGCCACGATCATTGTTTCGGTTGTTGCGATTCTCGTTGTTGTTGCGGTTATCGTTATTGTTGCGGTTATCGTTGCGATCGCGGAAGCGCTCGTTGCGCTGGCCATCGTAGCGCCCTTCAGAGCGCTGGTTGTCCATGCGAGGCTGATCGTTACGCATCTGCGGCTGCTGGTTGAACGACGGCTGGAAGTCGCCGTCATCCCCATCATCGTCGCCGTAATCGTCGCCTTCCATCTCGTTGAATGGCCGCCGCGGCATGCCATTCACATCGCCGCCACCCTGGCTGATCTGCTGTTCGCGGAACGCCATGATGATACGATTGTAGTGCTCTGCGTGTTGCAGATAGTTCTCGGCGAGAACCGGGTCGCCCGACGAAGTGGCATCGCGTGCCAGCGTCATGTACTTCTCGGCGATATGCGCCGGCGTACCGCGGATTTTGACATCCGGACCTGTACTCTCGAAGCTGCGCGTCAGAGGGCTCTGCCCCTTACGGTTGCGCCCGCGTCCCCGGCGGTTCTGCTGTCCTTGCCTCATTGGCTCCGTTCTCAGTGATGATGAATTAATGGCGTCGCGCCTCGTCGTCAGCGTCGTTCAGGCGCTGTCTCCTGAGAGAGGCGGCTGAAATCGCGGTCTCTTGCCCGTTTGCGGCAGGCGCCATGCGCGCGCGTTGTATCTCAATCCCGTAACGCTCTACTGGCAGTCGCTACTTCCGATCGGAAAGGGCGTTGCACGCCAAGCGGCTAGCGATCGCCATATTAGCGGGAGCCTCAGAACCCCGCATTTGCGCGGCTCCGAACTAGTATCCCAGTCGTGCGGCCCTCAGGCTCCAACACCGAAGCGCGCCAGCACGATCAATCGGCTTCGGTCAGAGTAGCGCGGAACCGGCGCAAATCAAACGATTTCTTTGCGACCATTTATGACTGTAGCCCTAACGCCACACAGCGGGCATGGCCACCCAGGTCCAAGTGTAAGGTTAGTTCTGCCTGGCGTGTCTTAACGAACGCTTTCTGGAGCACACACGCCACATCGTCCGCCTGCGCCGCCCCAACCTCTAGGATTACCCACCGCGGCTGCACACCCTCCAGCCCCGCGGCAATCCGACGATAGATGTCCAGTCCATCGACCCCACCATCCAGCGCCGCACGCGGATCGAAGTCCTGCACCTCGCGGTCGAGACCTGCGATGTCGCCGCTCGGAATATAGGGCGGGTTGCTGACGACCAGATCATAGCGCCCCTCGACGCCGTCGAGAACGTCGTGCGCCGCGAACGTCGCGCGCTCCGCCAACCCCAGCGCTGCAGCATTCTCGGCTGCCGTGGCGAGAGCTTCATGGCTGATGTCGGTGCCGACGCCACTGGCCAGCGGCAACTCTGCAAGCAACGTCAGCAGCAAACAGCCCGTTCCCGTACCGATATCGAGAATCCGCACCGGCCTGTCGCGCCATCCCTCGCGATCCGCAATCGCCAGCGCCACTGCAATCAGCGTCTCGCTATCGGGTCGCGGATCGAGCGTCGCCGCTGAAAGCGCAAAACGCCGCCCGTAGAATTCCCGCTCCCCCAGAATGCGCGACAGCGGCTCATGCGCGCTGCGCCGTTCAATCAATTCGGCAAGGCGCCCAGATGCTCCGCCGGAAAGTTGGCGCTCCGGATGCGCGATAATGTCTCCCGTCGAGCAGCCCGTCGCTGCGGCCACCAGCAGGCGTCCGTTGCGACCTGGATCGTCGATTCCGGCAGCACTCAACGCCTGATGCGCCGACCGCGCCGCCTCACCGAGCGTCAGCGGCGCATCACGCGACATTGCTTTCCATGGCCAGCAGCAGGTTCGCCTGATGATCGGTGATCAGCGCGTCGACCATTTCATCGAGCGCCGAGCCCTCGAGCACGGCATCCAGCTTGTGCAGCGTCAGGTTGATGCGGTGGTCGGTGACGCGCCCCTGTGGGAAGTTGTAGGTGCGGATCCGCTGCGAGCGATCACCGGAGCCGATCTGCCCCTTGCGCGCCGACGCTCGCGCCGTATCCAACCGCGCCCGCTCCAGTTCGTAGACCCGTGAGCGCAGCACCTGCATGGCGAGGCGCCGGTTCTGGTGCTGCGACTTCTCCGCCGACACGACCACGATGCCGGTGGGCAGATGCGTCATGCGAACGGCCGAATCCGTCTTGTTGACGTGCTGCCCTCCGGCGCCTCCCGCTCGCATCGTATCGATGCGGATGTCTTCGGGGCGGATATCGATGTCGACGTCCTCAGCTTCCGGGAGCACCGCCACCGTCGCCGCCGAGGTGTGAATGCGGCCCCCGGTCTCAGTAGCAGGAATGCGCTGCACGCGGTGCACGCCCGATTCGAACTTGAGACGCGCGAACACGCCCTCTCCGGTGATGGAGGCGATGATCTCCTTGTACCCGCCAAGATCGTTCTCAGACAGGGATATAAGCTCGACTTTCCAGCCGTGTAGCTCTGCATACCGGGTGTACATCCGATAGAGATCGGCAGCGAACAGCGCCGCTTCGTCGCCGCCGGTCCCAGCACGCACCTCCAAGATCGCGCTGCGCTCGTCGGCTGCGTCCTTCGGCAGAAGCTGGATCTTGAGCTGTTGCTCCAGAGCTTCCCGGCGCGGCTCCAGTTGCTCAAGATCAGCTCGAGCAAGCGCCGCCATCTCCTTGTCGGACGAGGGATCCTCCAGCAGCGCCTGCAAATCGGCGCGCTCCCGTTCCGCCGCCCGCAGCGCCTCAATGATCCCGACGACCGGATCGAGCGCCGCAAATTCCTTGGTCAGCTTCGCATAGGCGGCCTGGTTCACGCCGGCGTTGAGCTCGGCCTGTATGGCGCTCCAGCGCCCGACCATCTTCTCGAGCTTTTCTTGAGGAATTCCGGCCATGGTTCTCGCAAAGGTCGTGACGGCCTCGCCCCGGCAGGCGAGCCGATCAAACAATTTCGTGGGGTGAGTAGGGGCACCCGCGCCGCAGCGCGCCGCATCTAATCCTATTGGGCCGCCGTCTGCAATTTGTCGCCCTTACGCGTGCGCGGGTCGGGCACATCTATCCAGCGCAGACCGTCGCGGACCGGGGACAGGCGCACAATAACGTAGTTCTGGGCACCGCGAACGATGCGTTTCATCGACGGGGGAAGCTGCGAAACAGCCGCCTCCAGCACCGCCGTCTGGGTGATCAGGACGACGAGGGCAACGCCCAGGGTGACCGTAAACAGCGCCATCCCAGGCCGACCGGCGTGCTCGTTGACGGCCCGGCGCACATTGCGAGCCGCCTCTGCCGCCCGCCGTCCGCCGCCGCCGATGGCCCGGATGATCGGCGCTCCCTGGCGGCCCAAATTGGGCATCTGCAGGTTCGCCACTCGCTGGCGACGGGGCGCATTTGCTGACGGATTGCGCGGGATCGCCGCGAAAAGCTGCTCCAGCACATGCAGCACCGGACGCGGATCCAGGCCGGCAAAGCCGGCGTACATGCGCACGATGCGGCACGTTTCCGGCCACGGCGGCAATGCATCGATCTGTCCCGATTCCAGCGCCGTGACGATATCGACACGCGTGACGAGCGACTGCGCCGCCTGCATGGGCGTCAAGCGCAAGGCTGTACGCAGATCTTGGAAGAAGTGCGCCACTTCGACGGCCATCATGGCCGGAGTCGGCGGCGAAACAGGCGAATAGCCCCCGCGTGCGCCCTGTGACGGCACGGCAGAATAAGGTCTTGCAGGCCCGTAGCCTTCACGCATGACCAACGCCACTCAAATTACGGAACCTGAAGTTCCCCCTGGGATGGCATCGTCTGACAACAGCGGCCGCTTGTCCAGCCGTTCTGCGCACGCGTCAGACTTCGATACCCTCCGTCTCCGCAAAGCTTTTGAGGCGCTCGCGGATGTTAGCGACGCCTTTTCGCAGCAATTCTTCCACGAGTTTTTCGGCTCGGCGCGTATCCAAGGCGAGGATCATGGTCTTTACCGGGCCGATCGACGCCGGAGCCATCGACAAGGAACGAAAACCCAGCGCGATGAGCACCAACGCCTCGATGGGTCGTCCGGCCATCTCACCGCACAGCGTCACCGGAACCTTGTGCTTTTCCGCCGCTTTCACGAGCGTCTTCAGCGCCCGCAGAGGCGCCGGAGCCAGTGAGTCATAGCGGCTTCCGACACGCGCGTTCGTGCGATCCGCCGCATACATGAACTGCAGCAGGTCGTTGCTGCCAACGGAGACGAAGTCGACCTTCTTCATCAGGGCGTCGAGCTCAAAAAGCAGGCACGGCACCTCGATCATCGCCCCGACAAGCAACGAACTCGGCGGCTCGCGTCCTTTTTCGCGCAGGATCTTGCATTCTTTGTCGACGAGTTCGCGCACGTCGTCCATTTCGCTGGCGACCGACACCATGGGGATCATGAGCCGCAGCTCCTGTCCGGCGGCAGCCCGTAGCAACGCGCGCACCTGCGTGCGCAGCAGCGCCGGGCGATCGAGCCCCATGCGCACCGCGCGCCACCCCATGGCGGGGTTCTCTTCTTTCGGCTGGCGCAGGTAGTGCAGCACCTTGTCGCCGCCGATATCGAGCGTGCGGAACACCACCGGCTTGCCATCGGCACGTGCCAGCACGGCACGATAGGAATCGGCCTGCCGCTCGACCTTCGGCAATGTGTTCGACAGCATGAACAGCAGCTCGGTACGGAACAGACCAACCCCATCGGCGCCGGAATCACGCATATGCGGCAGGTCGACCAAAAGCCCGGCATTGATGTGCAGATTGACCCGCACGCCGTCAGTGGTCATCGCCGGAACATCGCGCAAAGCGCGATACTGGCGCTGCCGACGAGCTAGGAAGCGCACCTTGTCGGAGTAGGCTGATATGACATCGGGCGACGGCCGCAGATGCACCTCGCCGGTCATGGCATCGACGATCGCAGCGTCCCCGGCCGACACCCGCTCGACGATGCCCCGTGCCTGTCCGACGGCCGCGATACCCAGCGCCTTGGCCACGACGGCCACATGGCTCTGGCCGCTGCCGTCTTCCACGATCAGGCCGCGCAGACGCCTGCGGTCATAATCGAGCAGTTCCGCCGGCCCCATCGTGCGCGCAACGAGAATGGCATCCGGTGGCAGCGTCGATGGCGCATCGGCGCTCGTGATGCGACCAGCGAGGATACGCAACAGGCGGTCGGAAAGATCGTCGAGGTCGCGCTGTCGCTCTCTCCAATAAGCATCGTTCTGGCGCAGCATGCGGGCGCGCGTCGAGTTCTGCACGCGCTCAACCGCCGCCTCGGCCGTCAAACCGCCCTCGACGGCCTCGCGCAGACGCCGCTCCCAACCCTTGTCATGGGCGAACATGCGGTAGGCTTCGAGAACGTCGTGATGCTCGCCCGCGCCGGACAGATGCTCGTGCCCGAACATCTCATCGAGCGAGGCGCGCAGCGAAGCAATGGCCGTCTCGAGGCGCACCAGTTCGACAGCCGGATCTTCGGCCATCAGATGCGTTACGACGATGCGCGGTTCGTGCAGCACCACATGGCCGAGTGCGATGCCGTCCGACATCTTCTCGCCCTGGATCACCACCGACAGCGATTTTTCAATCTCGACCGCCGTGCCCGCTCCAGCGACGGCGCCCGAAACGAGGTGCTCGGCGACGATCATCGCAGTCGCCTGCAGCACCTCGACGTCCTCGTCGGAATATTCCTTCTGGGTGCGGTTCTGCACCACGAGCACGCCCAGCACCTGCCCCGAGCGCCCAACCGGCACCGCCAGCAGCGAGTGATAGATCTCCTCGCCCGTTTCCGGGCGATAGGAGAAGGCGGGATGGCTCGACGCCTCCGGCTCGTTGACGGTGATGTTCAATTCGGCGCAGCGCCCGACGAGACCTTCGCCGCGTTTCATGCGCACGCTGTGCACGGCACTCGCGTTGAGGCCCTCGGTCGCGAACAGCTCCAGGGAGCCATCCTGGCGCTTCAGGTAGATCGAGCACACCTCGGCCACCATCACGCCGGCGATCTGCTTGACGATCTTGTTCAGCCGCGACTGCCCGTCACCGGGCTCGGACATGATCTCCCGTAGACGCCGCATGATCACACGCAGCGCCGGCTCGGTTGTCATCACTCGTGGCTCGTCGCCTCGCCTTTGCATAGGTCGTGCCGCCCGGGGTGAACTCGCCGGAATAGCGAGTACGATGCTCGACCGGCGGCGCTTTTCAAGCGCTCAGTCCGCGTCGAGACCATAAATAGAGTGCAACGTTCTAACAGCAAGCTCCGCATAAGCTGCGTCGATCAGAACGCTGATCTTGATCTCTGAAGTCGTGATCGCCAAAATATTGATGCCCTTGTTGGAGAGGGCCTTAAACATCATGGCGGCGACGCCCGCATGACTGCGCATGCCGATGCCGATAACGGAGATCTTTGCCACATCGGCAGAGCTCTGGATGTCGAACTCCCCGATCTCCTTCTTGGCGGCCTTGAGCGTTTCCAAAGTACGCGGCAACTCGGTTGCCTGCACGGTGAAGGTCATGTCGGTATGTTTGCCGTCAGGCGTAACGCTCTGAACAATCATGTCGACGTTAATGTTCGCCTCTGCGAGCGGCCCGAAGATCCGCGCGGCAACGCCCGGCTTATCCTCGACCTTGATGAGCGTCACCTTGGCCTCGTCCTTGACGTAGGCAATGCCACTGACGACTTGGCTTTCCACGATCTCATCCTCATCGCAAACAATAGTGCCGATGTCTTCCAGCTTATCGAGCCGCACAGGCGACATCGCCTCGGGCGCGACGAAGCTGGACAACACGCGAACCCGCATCCTGTGGACCATGGCGAGTTCCACAGAACGCGTCTGCAGCACCTTGGAGCCCAGCGAAGCCATCTCCAGCATCTCCTCGTAGGAGATCTTTGGCAGCCGGCGCGCTTTTGGCACGATGCGGGGATCGGTGGTGTAGACACCATCGACGTCGGTATAGATGTCGCACACATCTGCCTTCAGAGCGACGGCCATGGCAACGGCGCTGGTGTCGGACCCTCCGCGCCCCAATGTTGCAATGCGGCGACGATCGGGCTCGATGCCTTGGAAGCCGGTCACCACCGCCACATCGCCATCGTCCAGGCGGCGGCGCAGTTCGGTACCATCGATGCCGGCGATGCGCGCCGAGCCGTGCGCGCTCGACGTAGTGATGGGAACCTGCCAGCCCTGCCAGGAGCGGGCCTGTAGGCCTATGGACTGCAAGACGATGGCCAGCAGTCCGGCGCTAACCTGCTCGCCGGTGGCGACGACGGCGTCGTACTCGCGCGCGTCGTGCAGCACGGAGGCCTCACGCACCCAGCCGACCAGCTGATTGGTAACCCCAGCCATGGCGGAGACGACGACGCACACCTTGTTGCCGGCGTCGACCTCACGCTTCACGTGCCGCGCCACGTTGCGGATGCGCTCGACGTTGGCGACGGAGGTGCCGCCGAACTTCATCACAACAACAGCCATCGCGTTTCCCGCCGTGCGGCTCTTCGCTTCAAAACTCTGGATTGGCCCACTCGAGGCGCCCACCGCGCGGAGCACGGCCGGTCATTCGGCGCCAACTGGCTGGGCGAACAGGAATCCCGTTTACGGGGCGTTCTCTTAACGACATCCCACCCTAACCGCAATATCCACCAGCTTGACTTTATGTTGCGTTGCCTCCCGTATCGCCCCATGCACACCGATCCGCAGACCGCCCCGGGCACCGTTTCGCCTGCCGCCAACATCGACCCGGCCGAGGTCGAGCGCTTCGAACGCCTCGCCGGCGAATGGTGGGACGCCAACGGCAAGCTGCGTCCACTGCACAACCAGGGGCCGGCCCGGCTGTCCTTCATTCGCGACGCCCTTCTGCGCCAGATTGATCAACCCAAAAGC
>JBAZYB010000083.1:0-15793 GCA_041659545.1 Hyphomicrobium sp. | reverse complement strand
CATTGGCATGGCGGAGAAGGCATACGACATCTGGCGGCTCATCCGCCTTGCCAATCCTGTCACAGCGGCGGCGCAAGAGGCGCGCGAGCAGTTGACCAAGCATCTTTATGCCAACGTGCGCGACCAGCTCGCACGGCAACTCGCCAGCGCCTATGTGCGCGAGGTTGGGCGCGCGGCGATCGATCTTTACGGCGGGCGCCTGCGCGTTTCGGAGGCGGAGCTGGCGCGGCATGTCAGCTCTTCGACATTGCGCGATCGGGGGCAGCAGGCGACCGGACGCGCCGAGCCGTTGCGCATCCTCGTTGCCGGACGGGCAGGGGCCGGTAAGTCGAGTCTCGTCAATGCACTTTCCAAGGAGGTGCGTGCGGTCGTCGACGCGCCGGGGGGCACGCGCAATTATCAGGCTTACGATGTCGAGCTGGAGGGTCTCACTGGGGCCATGGTGATCGACAGTCCGCGGGTTGGCGCAACCTCGAAGGAGCAGCGCGGCTTCGCTGCAAAAGCCGCTGATAGCGATCTCATTGTCTGGGCACTGGATGCGCATCGCGACGATGCCCGTGTCGACCTTGCCGCGATAACGGCTATTCGCTCGCATTTCGCCGCGCAATCGCATCGGCGCCAGCCGCCGATCGTCGTGGCGTTGACGCATGCGGATATGCTCCCGCAACGCGGCCGCGGGCCGCGTGGCGAGATCGATGCGCAGGATGCGACGATCATCGAGACGGTGCGGGAAGCCGCCGAAGGGCTGGGCATACCGAAGAACGATGTGGTGCCCGTCAGTCTTGCGCCCGGCTATCCGCCGTTCAACATCGAGCAGCTGTCGATGCGCATCGCGGCCCGTGTCCCGGATGCACGGCAGGCACAGCTTTTGAGGCTGATGGAGGACGCGGCGCCACGTTGGAGTGCGCGGCGGCTGCTTGGGCAGACCGGCAAAGCTGCGAAATCTGCAGCCCGCTCTGTGGTGCCGTCAATCTTCAAGAAATGATCACGATACGGCGCGCTCCTCGTCGGGGGATTGGCGATCGACCTCGCCGGTCGGCGGGCTGCTCGCGGCCTTGAGTGTGTAGAGGACGGCCTCGCGCAAAGTGTGTGCCGTTGCATCAACGGGGATGCTCTTGAGGACTGCCATGTCGCGCTCCTCCTGCGGGTCGAGTTTCCAAAAGCAGCCCAGCAACAGCGCGTCGGGCGCCGAGCGCTTCAAACGCCGCACTACGAAGCGGGCATGTGCGCTGCGCTCGCGCACATCGATTCCTGAAATGCAGACGAGACGAACGCCCTCTGCGTCCTCACGGGAAAGAGTCCCATGACGCAAACGCTCCAGATCGAGAACTCTGATGCCAAGCCCGCACTTTCCGGCAAGCTGCGCAAACACAATCGCCGCGGTCTCATCCAATGCCGTGCGACTTGCCACGCACAGGATTGCGCCCTCCTTTCGCCAGGAAGGATCGACAGGAAGACCTGCAGCGCAAAGATCAGCGAGTTCGTCTTCCTTGGTTTCAGGGAGACTTTCCTCACGCGAGTTCACTGGATTCGCCTGATCATCCTTGCCGACGGGTGCGGCCTTCTCAGGCTTTGGGACCCGCTTGGGTGCCGGTTCGTGATCGGCCAGCGTGTCGACGACCACCTCGGCGGTATCTCGAATATCAGCCAAGCGCTCGACGTCGAGCGTGCCGCGGTCGGCGTCGTTCTGCGCCAGTCGCAATCCCTCGATCACGACGTTGTCGTAGTAGTCGACGAGAGATGACGTCTTGATGACCTTCTCGGCTTGCTCAACAGCTTCGGCGGGATCTCCCGCGAGCATCCGCTGATAAAAGCGCTCCGCTGGGGTCAGGGGTGGCGCATCGCCCAGCAGCACGTTGAGAAACTCCAGGCGCTCGACGTGGCGGCCGAGAACGACAAGAACGACAGTGAGAGGAATTGCCATCAACAGGCCGATGGGGCCCCAGAGCAACGTCCAGAAGGCAGCCGATAGGACGATGGCAAGAGGAGAAAGTCCGGTCCGTTGTCCCTGAATCACCGGCTCGATGGCATTGCCCATAATCGGCTCGCTTATCGCGTAGAGGGCGAATGTCCACAGGAACATGGTCCAGCCAGGGTCGACCGCGGCGGCCAGAATGAGCGGGCAGACCGCGGCGATGAACGATCCGAGGAAAGGGACGAAACGCATCAGGGTCGCGAGGACGCCCCACAACATCGGGCTGGGGACGCCGATCAACCACAAACCGAAGGCGATGAAGATGCCATAGCCGATGTTGATGGCCGTCAGGGTGAGGAAGTAGCTGCCGAGCCGATCGCCGGCGTCGTCTATAGCCGTTGTGGATTTTTCCAGGTCATGAGAGCCGAGCAAGCGGATAGCGCGATCACGTACGTCCTCGCGCTGCAATAGCAGGAACAGCACAAAAAGTATGACGAGGCCGGCAGTCGCGAGCGGCTGGAGCACGACGCCAATGATGCTTTCCAACTGCTCCAGCGCGTTGGGCGTTGGCGTGCGCAGCTCGACGGGAATGGGTCGGCCTGCGGTGGGACGCAAAACGTCGCGCATGGGTTGAAAAGACGGGCTGGCGGCGGGAGCCGCCGGGGCCTTTGGCTCTTCAAGTTCAGCCTGCAGGTCCCTTAGGGTTTCACTCGCCTGCTTTATGGCTCCACTTCCCCCCTCGGCGACCTCCTTCAAAGACTTCACCTTGTCGCGCAGAATGATCTGGTAGCGCGGGAGTTCCTGAACGAGGGTTCCAACCTGCTGGGTTATGAGTGCACCGACGCCAAAAATCATGGCGAAGGCGAATCCGACGACAAGAAATACTGCAGGGGGGTTGGCAAGGCCGGCGCGTCGCAACGCTCGAACAGGTGGCGCGAGGACAAAGGCCAAGATGACGGCGAGAGCCAGCGGCACGAGTACCGCCTGGCCAATATAGAGTACGAGGACGATGAGAAATGCGATGACCGTCATCTCGAAGGCCGACGCGGGCAATTCAGGCCCGGTTGGTGAGACGCGCGGGGTTATCGAGGCCATTCGCAGAGCGGCCATTGTGGTCCCCTTGTTGAGTTTTCAGGTCGGCGAGCGAGGATCCTCAGCTTCGCAAGCGTCGAGCCGCTCCGAGGCCGAACAGGAACGCTGTTCCCACGACCTGCAGGGCTCCGAAATAGTCGACGGCGCCGTGCGCTTCGGAATCTACCGCCGCCGCAGCGGTGGCAACCGGTGAGCCTTTGTCACGCTGGCGGGCCTCTGTGCGCTCAATCAGCCAAGGCATGATGAACCCCAAGATGCCGAGGAGAACGCAGCCGCCGGCGATGCTCATGATCGCGTGCAGACTACCGACGCGCGGTTCGAGCACGACGTAGAGGGCGATGACGGCCAGAACCAAGGCCGCAAGGAAAAAAGCTGCACCGATCGCCAGCCATGCCAGCCGCCGCGACACGTTCTCAATGGCGGTGTGCGTTGCGCGGCTGGCGGCATATAGGACTGCGTCCCCGATCATTTTTCGCTCCTGGCGATTAGCGTCTGGCCAATAGCGCTAAGACGAAGCCGACGCCGGCTGCGATACCAGCCGCCTGCAATGGATTGCGGCGGATGCTGGTCGCGAGCTTGTCGTATTGGTCCTGAGCGAGGTTCTGGGCCTGCTCGACGGTATCTTGGAATTTGTCTTGGGCATGGCTGGCCAGATCCCGCGCCTGACGCTCAAGCGACTCGGTCGATCCGGTGGCGCGGCCGGGAGTATGCGTAGAACTCATGGACGTTCTCCTAGTTGGTTAGCGGCTGAGGATGAGGCCAACAACGAAGCCGATGCCTGCTGCCACTAGCGCAGCTTGGCTTGGATTGCGGCGGATGGCTGCTTCGACATCGCCGACCTTCTCCTTGGCCTTGTCCTGGATGTCTTCGACGCTGGAGCCAAACTGTTCGGCTGCCAGGCGCTTTACCGATTCAGCCAGACTTGAAATGTCGTCGCGCAGGGCCTGCACATTGTCTCCGACCTCGGCGGAGGCGGTTCGCGGTCCGGTGCCGGTTGTTTCAGTACGGTTTGAGAATTGCATTGGGGGGATCCTCCTTTGGGCGGAAGCACTGAGGCGGTGGTACGCGGAAATCAATGACGTGCGCACAACGCCCCTGAAGGTGGCCGAGTTCCGAGCATTTGCGACGAGTGACTATATAATTTGACTGCGGAACAGTTCATTCAATCAAAACGTTCAAATGCACACAGTCGGTAGCTTCTCTATCGGCTTGTCCGGCATCAGCCGGCGGTAGGCACATCTATTCCTAAAAGGAGACGGTGATGGTCAGTCCCGTTAAGGAGGTCAGCCCGATGTCCCGCACATCCGAGGTGGACGAGTCGTCATTAAGTGAGCTGCGCGCCAGCCTAGCTGCCATCGCCAAGGAAGTGGCAGATGTTGCCGAACGGCGCACGCGGGCAGCACGCGAAAGCACAATCGATGCCGCGGAGGCGGGGGCCGCCGAGTTGCGCAGGACCATTCGTAAGCAGCCTGCCGTGTCCATGGCAGTAGCGGTTGCTGCAGGGGCAATGATTGCACTCGCCGTCGTACCGCGATTCAGATCTGCACCGCCAAGCCGGCAAGGCTGGGCTCCGAATATTACGCGTGCGGACCTGCATGATTTTGCCGACACCATTCAGCGTTCCGTGTCGAGGGCCGCGTCGGCTGCGGCCGCACCGGTCACTCCTGCGTTCGAGCGAATGGTCGATGCTTTGTCGCGCGCCGACACCTCAACCATGTCAGGACTTGTCGATAAAATGGGCGGCTGGTTCCAGAAGGCACAGGACAAGGCGAAAGAGAAACTGGGTTAGGCGCGTACTCTTAGGGTCGCCCTTCGGGCAAAGGAATAAACTCGACGTCATCGCCGGGCACGAAGGGAAAGCGCTTAGCTTTCCAGTCGGCCTTGGCGGCGTCGATGCGATCCTTCGAGGAGGAGACGAAATTCCACCAGATGTGCCGTGGCCCATCCATTGGCTCTCCGCCGAGTAGCATCAGCCGCGCTTGAGAAACTGCCAACACCGATATCCTGTCGCCGGGCTTGAAGACCAACAGGCGACCGGCGCCGAAGACGTCGCCCGCTACGTCGATTTCGCCAGATGCAACGTAGATGGCGCGCTCGTCGTAGTCCGCGTCGAGGGGCAGGACGGCGCCAGGGGCAAGCACGGCCTCGGCATAAAAGCTTGGATGGGGGAAGGTGGCGGGTGAGGTCTGTCCGTACATTTGTCCCATGATCAGCCGCACGGTCTTACCTTCGCCGGTGATGCGGGGAAGGCTGCCGGCCTCGTAGTGCGCGAACGCTGGGGTGTCTTCCTCGTGCGACTTCGGCAGTGCAGCCCATGCCTGGATGCCGAACAGGCGCGGGCCGAGCGCTTTCTGCTCCGCCGAGGTGCGCTCCGAATGGACAATCCCCGAGCCGGCTGACATGAGATTCAGCTCTCCCGGCTTGACGGCCACTGAACTGCCGAGGCTGTCGCGGTGCATAATCTCTCCGTCGAAGAGGTAGGTGACGGTCGCTAGCCCAATGTGGGGATGCGGGCGGACATCGATGCCGGTGCCGATGAGGAATTCGGCGGGGCCCATCTGATCAAAAAAGATGAAAGGTCCGACCATCTGCTTGCCGGCAGCGGGCAATGCGCGACGCACCGAGAATCCGCCGAGATCGCGTGCCCGGGGTACAATGACCTGCTCAAGGGCGTCGCAGGCGTGTACGTCGCCGGGCTGCGGATCTTCAGTGGGCATCCAGCTCATGTGTTGCGACCCTTAGTGTTGCTGTATACGTCGTGCTGCCAGACAGTGATGACAAGGAGAGCGAGATGCCCGCCAGCTTGCATGGCAAGGTTGCCATTGTAACCGGAGTTAGCCACGACGGACAGGTGGGGCAGGCCGTAGCGAGGGCGCTCGCGTCCCAAGGGGCGTCGCTGGTCGTATGCGCACGCACGAAGGACAACGTCGTGGCGCGAGCTGCCGAATTGAAGGCCGAGGGCGCAAATGTCATTCCCGTCGTCGCATCGCTGACTGACGAGGCCGACGTGAAGCGGCTCGTGGCCGAGACAATTTCCGGGATGGGACGTATCGATATCGTCATCAATCTCGCCGGGGGGCTCAGCGTATACAAGCCATCGGCGGAGGTGACGATCGATGAGTGGACGCGCGAGATCAACAACAACGTGCTCAGCGCGTTTCTGCTTACACGGGAGGCTTTCCCGCATCTCGCCCAGGGTGGCGGCGGATCAGTCATCAACTTCGCACGTGCGGGGAACGCTCAGGCCAACATGCTGCCCTACAATGTCGCCAAGGCCGGGGTCGCCGCATTGACGCGCACGTTCGCGCTTGAAGGCAAGGAGGCGCACATCCGCGTCAACGCCGTGGCGCCGGGGCTCGTTGATACCGCTTCCAACGTCAACATGATGAAGCCCAAAGATACCAGCAAGTGGGCCAAGCGCGACGAGATTGCCGATGTCGTGGTGTTTCTCGCTTCGCCCGCGTCGGTGGGGATCACCGGTCAGGTGTTGGACGTAACCGGCTGGGGGCTCGGCTGAGGCGCAGCCTGTTCAGCCTTGTTCTCGGCGAACTGATTGTAGGCCTCGAGCGCATGGGCGGCGTACATCACTGACGGACCGGCGCCCATGTAGATGGCCATGCCGAGCGTCTCGAGGATTTCGTCGGACGTGGCGCCGCGATCGGATGCGGCTTTTGCATGGAAGGCGATGCAGTCATCACAGCGCGTGGCGACGCCGATGGCGAGGGCGATGAGCTCCTTGGTCTTGGTATCAAGCACGCCGGTTTTCGTGGCCGCCTGCGCGATGGTGGCAAAAGCCTTCATCACTTCGGGGGCGCCGCCGCGCATCTCGCGCAGGCCGGCACTCAGGCTACGCGTTGTTTCAATCCAATCCTTGGACATAACCATCTCCGGGTCGTGAGGGGGATTAGCGCGCGGGCTTCTTGCGTCCCGAGCAGAACAGATCATCGAGTGTGTCTATGAGCCGGGCGATGCGATCATCGGCGAGAGAGTAGAAGATCGTCTGGGCTTCTCGCCGTGTCTTGACGAGGTCTTCCGCCCGCAACTTGGCAAGGTGCTGCGACAGCGCCGACTGTGCCAGCGGTACGACTTCCTCCAATGCGGAGACCGATCTTTCGCCGTCCTTGAGCTCACAAAGGATCATCAGCCGGTTGGCATTGGCCACGGCCTTGAGGAAGGCGGCGGCTCGCGCGCTGTCGGATCGGATGCTTCGTATATGCATATAAGCTAATTTAGTGGCATCTAATTCAGTGTCAAGATCCGTCAGCGCCACATTTCGCGCATCTTGGCTCCGACGTTGATGCGCACGTTTGCTGCCGGAGATGAAACGTTCCCGCTCGCGTCAGCGGACGGCCAGCACTCTGACGAGAAGTGCTTAACGAGGTAATGCGGAATGAAGCGCGTACGTGAGGCGTAGACGTGCCGATCGCCGTTGTTCGCCTGTCCGTGCGTGAAGAAGCGCTGCGGCACGATGAGGTGAAGGTCATCCTTGGCGCGCGTCATGGCGACGTAGAGAAGTCGCCGCTCCTCTTCGATCTCCGCCGTGGTTCCTGTGCCGAGGTCGGAAGGAATACAGCCGTCAACGACATTGAGGACGAAGACCGACTTCCATTCCTGGCCTTTGGAGGAATGGATGGTCGACAGGATCAGGTAATCCTCGTCCTGCATGGGTGGCCCGGCCTCGTCGCTCGTGGCATCGGGTGGGTCGAGCGTCAGCTCGGTCAGGAAGCGCTGGCGCGAGGGATAGCCGGCGGCGATCTGTTCCAGTTGGAGCAGATCGGCACGGCGGGTTGTTGCGTCCTCGTGGATGCGCTCCATATGCGGCTCATACCAATGGCGCGCGTTGGCGATCTCGGCAGGCCATGTTGCCCCGCCGGCATTGAGAGCGACGACTGCGTCGAGGAAGCTAGCCCACTGGTTTTCGTCGACGCGCGAAGGTGCTGGCATTTTCGATAGAACGTCCAGCGGGCTGGCGGCTTCGGCCATGCTGTCGAGCACGCGCTGGGCCGTGGTGGGACCGACGCCGGGCATGAGCTGCAAGAGCCGGAAGCCGGCAACGCGATCGCGCGGGTTTTCGGCAAAGCGCAGGAAAGCGAGGAGATCCTTGACGTGCGCGGCGTCGAGAAACTTCAGGCCGCCGAACTTAACGAACGGGATGTTGCGCTGGGCGAGTTCAACCTCCAGCGGACCGGAGTGATGCGAGGCGCGGAAGAGCACGGCCTGCTGCTTCAGGAGGGCGCCGGTCTCGCGATTTTCGAGGACGCGGTCGACGATGTAGCGAGCCTGGTCGGCTTCATCGCGAACGGCCACGAGGCGCGGGCGTTCGGAGGCCTCGCGGTCGGACCAGAGGTTCTTGGTGAAGCGCTCTGCGGCAAGATCGATGACCGCGTTGGCGGCGTTAAGAATCGGTTGGGTCGAGCGGTAATTGCGATCGAGGGTGACGACGTGGGCAGGCGGATCGAAATGGCGGGGGAAGTCGAGGATGTTGCGCACCGTGGCCGCGCGGAATGAATAGATCGCTTGAGCGTCGTCGCCGACGACGGTGAGCCCGCGTCCATCACGCTTCAGTCCCAGTAGGATTGAGGCCTGCAGGCGGTTCGTATCCTGGTATTCATCGACGAGCACGTGGTCGAAGCGGCCGCCTACGTCCTCGGCAATCGCCGGCTCGCCCATCATCTGCGCCCAGTAGAGGAGCAGGTCGTCGTAATCGAGGACGTTCTGGCCCTGTTTTGCTTCGACGTAGGCGGCGAACAGCTCCTTCAACGCGTTGGACCAGTTTGTGCACCACTTGAACGAGCCGTTGAGGACATCGTCCAGTGGTGCGCCCGAGTTCACGCAGCGCGAATAGATGGAGATGCAGGTTCCCTTAGTCGGGAAGCGACTTTCGGTTTTCGATAGCCCGATGTTATGGCGCACGAGGTTGATCAGGTCGGCGCTGTCCTCGCGATCGTGGATGGTGAATGCAGGATCGAGACCGATATGCTCGGCGTACTGCCGCAGTATGCGGGCGCCGATTCCATGGAAGGTTCCTGCCCATGCCAAAGCGTCGCTCGCTCCGGCGCCTTTTCCGCCAAGCACATTGCGAGTAATGCGCTCGACGCGTCGTGCCATCTCGACGGATGCGCGGCGCGAGAACGTCATCAGAAGGATGCGGCGGGGATCAGCGCCGTTGACGATGAGGTGGGCGACGCGGTGAGCGAGCGTGTTGGTTTTGCCTGACCCGGCACCGGCAATGACGAGCAGGGGCGGCGCGGGTCGCGTCTCGCCTGGCCCGATGCCATGCTCAACGGCGCGCCGCTGCTGGGCGTTCAGACTGTCCAGGTGAGCGTGAGACATGCTCGCACTGTTGGCTGATTCTCGTTTTGTTCACAAACGCGCCAAAGCGGCTATCCGCAACCTTATGTTCGGATAGGAACGCCACCGACGATTGGCCGTTGTGTCACAAAGCAAGGAGGATGGAATGGCCGGGAAAATCTCAAAGGGTGCGGAGAAAGACGACGCTACGGGGCGCAACCCCGAGCGCAGCTACGTGACGAGGAATAATGAGCCGGTCGAGACGGAAGATCCGCGGCGGCGTCAGGCGCGCCACCTGACAGAAGAGAACGCGAAAGATGGCAAGGCTCCGACGTGATCGCGCAACGAGAAACCATTAAGGCGTTGGGGCTATGATAAAAACTCTAGCCGCGCCGGTTGGCGTGCGGGTCTTCTCCGTGAATGTGTGCTGATGCCAAGCAAGCTCACCACGTACCGCGCCAAGCGCGATTTCGAAAAGACCAGCGAGCCGAGCGGGGCTGGGAAGGTCCGTAAGGCCGACTATCCGCGTTTTGTCATCCAGAAGCACGATGCCACTCGGCTGCACTACGACCTGCGGCTGGAGCACGACGGCGTCTTCAAGTCTTGGGCGGTCACCAAGGGCCCGTCGCTCAATCCAAAAGACAAGCGGTTGGCTGTGGAGGTCGAGGATCACCCGCTGGATTACGGCGACTTCGAAGGCACAATCCCCGCTGGCGAATATGGTGGCGGCACGGTCATGCTGTGGGATCGCGGCTATTGGCTTCCCGATGGCAACGAGGATATCGACGCGGCGCTGAAGAAGGGTGAATTGAAGTTCGTGCTGGCGGGCGACAAGCTCAAGGGTAGCTTCGTTCTGGTGCGCATGAAGGGCGACCGATACGGGGGCAAGCGAAACAATTGGTTGCTCATCAAGCACAAGGACGAGTGGGCCGAGAGCGAAGGTGACGATGTCCTCGGCAAGGACAAGTCGGTGGCGTCGGGACGCACGATGAGCCAGATCGCTACCGGCAAGGGCAAGGCGCCGTCGCCCTTCATGACGGGGCGCCGCCATGCTTTCAAACCCGATGCCGTATGGAACACCAACGACCGGGCTAAACCCGCGGACTCTGTGCCTGCGTCCAAATCCCGTTCGAACAAGCGAACTGTTGCCAAGTGCGTCGCCGCCAAGCCAGCCGTCAGCAAGTCGCGTACGGCTAAGCGTAGTGCCGTGACGGGCAGTTCAGGCACGCGTGCGATGAAGCGTGTGATCCACTAAGGTCCCCCTTGCCGGCCTCGCCGTCTGTTGGGGAATACAAGGAATGCGCGTTCGTAAGATCGACACGGATACGGGGGAATGCTTGCGCGTTCTCGGTCGCGATGAGCTGCCGACGGGGACGATCGAACTGGCAAAATTCCTCGTCGGCAAGATCCTCGTGCGTGACGATCCGGGGGGGCGCATGACGGGCCGCATCGTCGAGACCGAAGCTTACCCGCCTGGCGATGACGCTTGCCATGCGCGCAGCGGACGGACGGCGCGGAACGGGTCGCTGTTTCTTCCGACCGGTCATGTCTATGTCTATCGCGCCTACGGGACGGCGATGATGCTGAACATTTCCAGCGAGGAGGAAGGTGTGGGGGCCGGTGTCCTCATCCGCGCCGCCGAACCGCTGACGGGTCTGGATGTGATGCGGCAGCGGCGCGGCGTCGACGATGTCCGCTGGTTGGCGAGGGGGCCGGGGTGCCTTGCTCAAGCGTTCGGTATCGACTTCGCCTTTGACGGCGTTGCCTACGGCGCGGCGAACGCCTTATGTCTGGCAGACGATGGCGCGAAGCCGCCACGGATCGGGAGGTCAGTGCGCATCGGGATCACGCGCAATGCCGACAAGCCGTGGCGCTTCTTTGTTCGTGGCAGTCGCTTTGTAAGCGGTCCCGCCAAGCTCAATGGCTTCTGAGGCCGTTCACTCGGGGCGCCAGGCTCCGGGCGGGATCATGCCCTTGACGTAGGCGAGATAGAGCGCGTCGAGCTGTGCCCACAAGACGTTGCACTTGAAGCGGACGGCATCGACGCATGCCTCCTGAACGTCGCGGGTGCGGGCGTTGGTCTTGATGAAGTCGAGCGCGAACGAAGCGTCACGCGGCGCTTGCGAGAGGCGGCGTTTGAAGTAGGCCATCGTGTCATCGTTGACGAAATCGTAGTTGGCCAGCATTCCGGCGATGCGCTCGCGGTGGATCGATGGTGCAAACAACTCGGTGAGCGAGGAAGCAACGGCAACGACGAGCGGCTGCTCGACGACGAAACGCACGTAGGCTTCGACGGCAAAGCGCGTTGCAGGCAGGGCCCCGCGCATGCTTGTTACGTACTCGCGGTCGAGGCTGAGGCAGTCAGTGAGCTTCAGCCAGCGCTCGATGCCACCGGCCTCTTCGGGGGGCGTCCCATCGTGGTCATGGATGCGGTGGATCCACTCGCGGCGAAACTCGCGGTCATACACACGGCTCATGAGAGCGGCGTCCTTGCGTGGCACCGCTTCCTGGTAGCAATAGCGATTGAGTGCCCAGGCGGCCACCTGGGACTTGTCGAGCTTGCCGCCGTGCAGCAGCTTATGGAACTCGTGCTTGTCGTGGTAGCGCTCGTCGCCTACCGCGCGGATGTTCGCCTCGAACTCATGCGGAGTCCACGGCTGCTGTAGCGTGCCGAAAGTCTTGACGAATTCATTCATAGGCTGACCCTCCCTGCCGTCACCGGCGATGTCGCGGCAAGTCGCACGACGGCTCTGTGGCCGCGTTTACGGCGCAATACGGCTTGCCCTTCGGCGGGCAATGTGAGGCGATTGCGGGGTGCTTGCTTGATCCACATCAAGCGGCCGATGACGCGGCACTCAAAGTCCCGTGAGCGGTGAAACGGCCAAAGTGTCGTCGATGTCGCCTTCCGCCAGCCGCTGAAGCAGATCGGGGTTCAGGACCGAGATGCCGCGGCGGCCAGTGGTGGAAATGGCGCCGGCGATCTTCAGATTGCGGAGCTCGCGGCTTACCGTTTCGATGGTCAACCCGAGAGCGTCGGCGATTTCGTTGCGCGACAGCGGCAGATTGAACTGCAGCGCCAGTGTATCCGCGTCGCCTGAGGGCTGCCCGTTGATGCGGGTCGAGATGGAGACGAGCAGGCTCGCCAGCTTCTCGCGAGCATTCTTGCGGCCGAGGAGGAACATCCATTCACGCGCTGTGTCGAGGTCGTGGAGGGCGCGCCGGTAGAGCGCCTGCTCCAGCGAGGGATGATTGCGCAGCAGCTTTTCGAAGGCGGTGCGTGAGAAGCAGCACAGCTCGAGCGGGGTAGTTGCTTCCGCGGTCAGGGAGCTCTTGCTCGCATAGGGGTGTCCGATGAAATCGGAGGCGTACTGTAGTCCGACGATCTGCAGCCGCCCGTCCTTCTGGGCCTTGACCAGTTTGACGACCCCCGAGACGATGATGGCGAGCCAGCCCAAACCGAGATGCTCGCTCTGGATCACCTGTCCGACGGGGATGCGCCGATGGTGCGAGATTGGCGCCAGCTCCTTGGCGGCGGTCTCGGAGACTTCGCTACACAGGCCCGTCTCGCGCACGGCGCAGCGCTCGCAATAGTATCGTCCTCGCATGTTTCCCATTGGCGCATGACCGGTCACGGATAGAAGCGGGCTGCTCGTCTTGTGCACTCTGCCGGGGCTTTGCCTTGGGCCATTGATCTGTGTCAAAGGGAGCGAGCGAAGCTTGCCGGCGGTTGCGGTCGTTGCGAGGGGCTCGGACTGCTGGATATCGTAGTCGGAGCCAAGCCGCGCGCGCCATTCACTCTGTAGTGCCGGATGCGCGCACCGGCATCCACTTGCGTGCGGAGAGGCTGCCGCGCGGCCCGAACAGGAACGCGAGAAGGAACACTGCCATCTGGATGAGCACGATGCATGGGCCCGTTGCACCATCGATGTGAAAGCTGACAATGGTGCCAGCGAGGCTCGAGCCAATGGCGACCGTCGCGGCGATAGCGAGCATCTGCCCGAAGCGGTCGCTGAGTAGGAAGGCGATAGCGCCTGGAGCGATGAGCATGGCGACGACGAGGATGATCCCCACGGCCTTGAGCGCGGCGACGATCGTCAGCGAAAGAAGCACCAGAAACCCATAGTGAAGCATCGTGACGGGAAGTCCGATGGCGCGCGCATGCTGAGGATCGAAGAAGTAGAGCAGCAGGTCGCGGCGTTTGATGAACACGGCCAGCGCTGCGGCGCCGGCGATGATCGCCGTCTCGATCAGGTCGGCCGTCGTGACCCCAAGCATGTTGCCAAACAGGATGTGGTTCAGGTGCTGGTCGGTCTCTACCTTGGTGAAGAGTACGAGTCCGAAGCCGAACATGCCGGAGAAGACGATGCCCATCACCGTGTCCTCCTTCACGCGGCTGTTCTCCTTGAGGTAGCCGGTGGCCAAGGCGCAGCCTAGTCCCGCAACGAATGCGCCGACGGAGAGCGGTAGACCGATCACGTAGGCAATGACGATACCGGGCAACACGGCGTGCGATATGGCATCGCCCATCAGCGACCAGCCTTTGAGCACCAGGTAACACGACAGCAGCGAGCATACGGCGCCGACGAGCACGGCGACGACGAGGGCGCGCTGCATGAATCCGTAGCTGAGCGGGACGGCGACGAAGTCGTAGATCTCGCTCATGTGCGCGCCCCTGAAGCTATGCTCGTGGCGGCCTGCCGGGCCGTGCGGCGTCGTGCGGATAACAACCCGTACTTCGGCGCAAAGAGGAACGCGGCAAGGAAAATGAGTGTCTGCAGGGTTACGATGACGCCGCCGGTGGCGCCGTCGAGGAAGTAGCTGAGGTAGGCGCCCCAAAAGCTGGTCAACGTGCCGATGGCGACGGCGATGGCGAGCAGCCTTGGGAAGCGGTCCGTCAGCAGATAGGCGGTGGCGCCGGGCGTCACCACCATCGCAATGACGAGACAGGCGCCGACGGTTTGCAGCGCCGTCACCACGGCTGCCGAGAGCAGGGTAAAGAACAGGACTTTCAGGCGTGTCGGATTGAGGCCGATGGAGCGAGCGTGCCCTTCGTCGAAGAAGACGACCATCAGGTCCTTCCATTTGACGAGCAGCACCGCGAGCGTGACGAGGCTGATGACCACGACCTGCATCGCATCCTCATCGGCGATGCCGAGGATGTTGCCAAGGATGATCGCCTGCACGTTGACGGACGTGGGGTAAATGGAGACGAGCAAGAGACCGGCTGCAAAGAAGGACGTGAAGACGAGCCCGATCACGGCATCTTCGCGCAGCCGCGTCTGACTGCGCACGAAGGTCATGCCGAGTGCCGCGAGCAGCCCGGCACCGAACGCCCCGGCGGCATAGGGCAGGCCGACGATATAGGCCATGGCTACACCCGGAACGATGGAATGTCCGAGCGCGTCGCCCATGAGCGACCAGCCCTTGAGCATCAGGAAGGCGGAGAGGAAGGCGCATGTGCCCCCGACAAGGGCCGACACCCACATCGCTTTGAACATGTAGTCGTAGCTGAATGGGACGAGCAGCTCGGTCATCATTCCTTTGTCTCCGCGCGGCGGCGCAACGGTTCGTCACGTTCGTCGCGGCTGCCGTAGAACACTACGGGGCGTTCATCGTCCGTCAGAACGGTCACGCTACGGCGATCATCGTCCTGATGCAGAATCTCGCCATCGAGACGGAAGTGACGGAGGACGCCGCCGAAGGCCCGCTGCAGGTTGGCCTGCGTGAACGTGGTTGCCGTCGGCCCGGCCGCGAGCACTGTGCGCAGAACGAGGACGACCTGATCGCAGAAGTCGGGCACGCTGCCGAGGTTGTGTGTGGAGACGAGGACGAGGTGCCCTTGCGCCTTCAACTCGCGCAACAGCTGGATGATGGCGGCCTCGGTGGTGACGTCGACGCCGGTGAAGGGTTCATCGAGAAGGACGATGAGGCCCTCTTGGGCGAGGGCGCGGGCAAGGAAGACGCGTTTGCGCTGGCCGCCGGATAGCTCGCCGATCTGGCGGTTGCGGTAGGCGGTCATGCCGACGCGTTCGAGCGCCTCGTCGACTTTCATTCGGTCGTACTTCGAAGGGCGGCGCAAGAAGCCCATGTGTCCGTAGCGCCCCATCATGACGACGTCCTCGACCAGAATTGGAAAGTTCCAGTCGACGTCCTCGGATTGCGGGACGTAGGCGACGAGGCAGCGCTTTTGCGCTTCGCGCGGCGTCAATCCGGCGATGCGGATGTCGCCCGAGGCCGGTGTCAGGAAGCCCATGATGGCCTTGAAGAGTGTCGATTTTCCCGAACCGTTGACGCCGACGAGCCCGCAAATGCTGCCAGCGCCAAGCTCGCAGGATGCGTCGTTCAAGGCCGTCGTTCCGTTGGCGTAGGTGACCGTGATACCGCGAACGGAGACCGAGGCGGTCAAGCCGGGATCAGTGGTCTTTTGCATCTGGATCATGCCGGTCACGATCCAAATCCATCGGCGATGGTCTGCACGGTGACGTCGATGAGCTT
>JBAZYB010000082.1:0-15962 GCA_041659545.1 Hyphomicrobium sp. | reverse complement strand
CACTACTTGATGGCGTACGCTTCCATGGCGACTCCGCCGAGGTGGATTCGGTCGTCATGCGCTCCAAGAACCGGACCGTGCGGCGCATCCGCTCCACTTATCGAGACATAGCCAGCCGTTTCGGTGTCTGACGCGACACCCGATCCACCTTGAACCGCCGTGGTCATTCCTCGACAATAGACCCGTCAGCGTCTTAGTTTAGGCGCGAGTTCCAGAGAGGAGCGGGAGTGGACCAGCGCGAAGTCGGCGGATACTCGGTCACCTATGGCCGCGAGGAAATACAAGCGCCCGTCTACGTCGTCGCGGTTCTATCCGCCGTGCTGTTGGCTGCTGCGCTGACCACGGGCAGCACCGTAGCACTGGTGCTGGGCGTCGCCGCTGCCGGGGTGGCCTACTACAACGTGCCGGTCCTCGAACGTCGGCCGATCGTCGGCGCCAACCAGTACGGCATCTTCATTCAGGGGTTGGGGCTCATCCGCTGGAGCGCCATCGACAACATCGAGCTTATCGAGCTGGCCGTGCGCGCCAGCACCATCCATGAGCTGCAGATCTCCCTGAAGACGCGGCTGTCGAGTGCCCTGGTCGCCGATTGGCGCGCGCAGCCTTTTTGGCGTTCGCTGATGCGGCTGCCCTGGTCGATGGCTCGTTCCAATGTTGTCGGCGTCAACCTGGAGCCATTCGACCAAGACCCCGACGAGATCCACCGCACGCTGGTGCGGCTGTGGCGCCATTACCGGAGCTAACTGCTTCCGGAAAAGCGGGAACTGGCATTCGGGCGAGAAGCACGACATGGCAAACGGCTAGAGCCGTTCCGCGTTTTCACTTAAATCAGAACAGCTCTGGTCTGAGCGCCCTGTGGATAAATCGCCCTGGGCGTATCGCCAACTCTTGCTTTCGATGATGAAGTCCAGCTGAGGCAATTCGGTCCGGGGGTGAGCATGGTCGCAGCGCGCAAGCGACGGGATATGGAGACCGGTGCCGGACCGTTTCTCGGGGTCACCGCCTCGGCCCGCGGGCTGGCATGGCGCGAGCGGCTGGCTGGCGACGGGCAGCTGCGCGCGACAGCCATTAGCCAGCGCCACGGCCTGCCGGAGCTTCTCGGACGCGTTCTGGCCGCACGTGGCATTGCCATCGACGACGTTCCCGTGGTCCTCAATCCGACGCTGAAGGCGCTGATGCCTGATCCGAGCAGCGTGCGCGACATGGACGCTGCTGCATCCCGTCTTGCCGAGGCGATAGAGAAGCGCCAGCCAGTGGCCGTGTTCGGCGACTACGACGTCGACGGGGCCTCGTCCGCGGCGCTCATGGCGCGCTTCTTCGCCCACCACGGGATCACCGCCCGCATCTACATTCCCGATCGCCTCTTCGAAGGCTACGGCCCGAACCCGGGAGCCATCGAAAGTCTCGTCAAGGAAGGCGCGCAGCTCATCGTCACCGTCGACTGCGGCACGACGAGCATGGGGCCACTCGAGCGCGCGCGCGAACTCGGCTGCGATGTCATCGTCATCGACCACCATCAGGCCGACGAGCAACTGCCGCCGGCGCGGGCCATCGTGAATCCCAACCGGCAGGATGACGTCTCCGGTCTTGGGCACCTGTGTGCGGCCGGCGTCTGCTTCCTGGTTCTGGTGGCGACGACGCGCGAACTGCGTCGCCGGGGCTATTACGCCAACGGGGCGACCGAGCCTGACTTGATGGCCGAACTCGACCTCGTGGCGCTGGCGACGGTGGCCGACGTCGTACCGCTGATCGGTCTTAACCGCGCCTACGTCATGCAGGGGCTGCAGGTCATGCGCTGGCGGCGCAACAAGGGCCTCAAGGCATTGAACGACGCGGCGGGTCTCAACGAGGCGCCGACGCCCTATCATCTCGGTTTCATTTTGGGCCCGCGCATCAACGCTGGCGGTCGCATCGGCGATGCCGCGCTGGGCGCGCGGCTGCTCGCGGGCGAGGATGAGGTGGAGGCCGCGCGCATCGCCGCTTTGCTCGACCGCTTGAATAAAGAGCGACGCGCCATCGAAAAACAGATGCTCGACGAAGCCCTCGCCGAAGCCGAGATCCGCCTCGCCGACAAACCCGACGCCGCGCTGCTGCTGCTCGGCTCGCACAGTTGGCACAAGGGCGTCGTCGGCCTCGTGGCCAGTCGCTTGACGGAGCGCTTTCGGCTCCCGTCTTGCGTCATCGCCTGGAACGATGAGACAGGCGGGGAGGGCACCGGGTCGCTGCGTTCCGTCGCCGGAGCCGACATCGGTGGTGCGGTCCGCGCCGCCGTCGCCGCCGGGCATCTCGTCAAGGGCGGCGGTCACGCCATGGCCGCCGGCTTGACCGTTGCGCGCGATAAGGTCGCTGCCGTCGAGGAGTTTATCGGCGCAGCGCTGGCGGGAAGCGTCGGCCAGGCACGCGAGCGTCAGGGGTTGGAGATCGACGGCGCCTTGACCGCTGCCGGCGTCACCGACGACCTCATAGACCTCATCGGACGTGTCGGCCCCTATGGGCAGGGGAACCCCGCGCCACGCTTCGCCTTCCCTGCAACGCACGTCAAATTCGCCAAGGTCGTCGGCGAGGCGCACGTGCGCTGCGTGTTGCAGTCGGCAGACGGTGCGAGGCTCGAGGGTATCGCGTTCCGAGCCGCCGGCGCGCCGCTGGGCGATCTGCTGCTCGGCGCCGGCGGGCTGCCGATCCACGTTGCGGGAAGCGTCAAGCGCTCTTCTTTCAACGGGCGCGACCGCCTCGAGGTGCACATCGAAGACGCAGCCGATCCACGCCGCCAGGACTGAGCGCAAGTTTAGGTGGACCTGTCGCGCCGGCCGAGAAGCCCCACGACAACGACCGCAACCACGACGCCGACCGCGCCGGGCTGCAGCGTCCCCGGCCACGCGAAACGGTCGATCAGAAACACGGTTATGTGCCCGGCCGCGAGGCTGAGCAGGCTCCAGGCGATCAGGTGCATGGCGTTTCTTCGCTAGCGCGTTGTGAGCGTGAGCTGGGTGTCAGGATGCCGCGTTTGGGCCACGGCGCGCTGTGCCCGATGCGACAGCCGGCCCAGCTTGCGCCAGCGGGGAAACGCCACTATACGGGTGGCCCTGCCGGTCCCTTCGTCTATCGGTTAGGACGCGAGATTTTCAATCTTGAAAGACGGGTTCGACTCCCGTAGGGACCGCCATGCGTTTTCCAACAAATCGAGTTCATGGGGCTTATCGGCCTCATTTTCCCCAAACCTGGGAGGGTTTGGCCCAAGGGCGAAGTCGCCGACCTTCTCACCCTCACCTATCCGAAGGTGCGTCTTGCGGACATGGTCCTGACCAGCGACACGCGCCGCATCCTCGACCGCGTGCTTCGTGAACACAAAGCCATCCAGGACATCCGCGCCCTCGACTTGGCGCCGCGCAGAAAGCTTCTTCTGATAAGGCAGCCCGGCACCGGCAAGACCCTCACCGCATCAGCATTGGCCGCCGAGCATTCGCTTCCCTTGTTCGTGGTCCGCCTCGATCGCCTCATTACGCAGTTCATGGGCGAGACTGCTGCCAAGCTGCGCCTCGTCTTTGATGCGACTGCACAGACCCGAGCAGCGTAGATGGCATGTTCGGCAAAGCTCGCCTTTCTCCCATAGACATTCAGGCCGAGGAATTCGCCCCGCGGGGTTCAGTCGAACTTGAGGCGGGCCGCCACAAAACATGCGTTAGAGATCAGTTGCACGACGACGAAACGCAGGTCGGGGATTAGCTGTAATCGCTCTCCAACATGGCACGATATCCTTCGATCCCAAGGCGCCTGCCGTTGTGCACGATTGCTGGATCGACGAACTCCACCAAGGCCGGCCAGTTGCGACTGTTGAGGCAGGCGATGTAGCCATAGTAAATCTCTGTGAGGTCAGCTTGCTGCAATTTCCTGCTCCACCAAGGTCGCGGCCAGAGAGCATCCACTGCGGTACAAGCACGAGCGCGGTCTCCGGAATGACGAGCGGCAATGCTCAGATCACAACAGGGATTGCTGGGCGGCTTGGAACACTGTCCGTACCCGAGGCTTGAAACCGAGCTGGCGCGCAAGAGAGTTGTCGACGTGCAAGTGCCACGGGTTTCGAAGCGGTTCGGCTGAAGGCTCTATTGCCGCGCCGATGAGCTTGAACAGTTCATATATCGATGTTGGTGCGTCGTCGGCGATATTGACGACGTGTCTGTCCAGCGCTCCGGAGAGCGCAAGCTTTACCGCATTGGCGATGTCGCTGTGGTGGACCATGCTCATCCGCGCAGCGGGCTGAAGCTTCATTCCGCCTGCCGCGAGCTTAGCCATCGACTCTAGATGGCCATCGTTCTCGCCATAAACGAAAGCGAACCGTAGGACCGACCACGTCAATTCGCTTCCACGCAGTTCCTCCTCAGCCGCCAGCTTACTAGCCGGGTAAGCGTGTTTGGGGTGGGCAGCGTCGTCTTCGCGGCCAGGGCGCGGCGCATCCGCGTCGTAAATGTTGCTCGTGCTCGCCATGATGAAGCGGGCGTGGGGTGATACGCTCTTCGTGGCGGCAATCAGGTTACGGGTACCTTCAAGGTTGCTCTTCCAGATAAATTCGTCGTCCATTGTGCGGAAAGCGGCTGCAAGGTGGACGACTGCCGAGACGCCTTCCACCGCCCGCGCAAGCGACGCTGCGTCGAACAATTCGCCCTCGACTGCCGCCGCGCCAGGTGGAGCTGTTCTGCCAGCCCGAACGAGCACGCGGCAATCGATGCCCGCTTCCAGAAGACGCGGCACGAGTCGCTCTCCAACTAAGCCGGTCGCGCCGGTTACCAAAATCGTCATGCACCCGTCCCCTTTTTTGTGAAATCGTCGAGGCGCTCGGTGGCCGTTCGCAGCACCTCGATGGCGACTGCAAGATCAGCCTGTTTGATGCCTTTGAACGCAACGAGCCGAATAGATGTGAGGTCGGGAAGTTCGCCCCAGAGCTTCGCACCTGCCGGGGTCAACCGCAGGAGCTTTTGCCGCTGGTCAACGCGATCCGCCACCTGCTCGACAAGACCCTTGCAGACCAGCGAACCGACGATCGCGCTCAACGTTGCGCGTTCGACCTGCAACAACCGGACAAGGTCGCGCTGCATCGTTGGTCCGTCCGCCAGCCGGTGCAGCACATACCATTGCGTGGCCCCGAGATCATACGGTCTGAGAAGCGATTCCATTGCCGTACGGCCGGCGAGATAGCATCGCTTCGCCCAGGCGGCGACCAATGCATATTGCTCGTGAGTTTTGCTAGGCATCTAACAATAATGTTAGGCAGCAGACAAAATGTCAAGGGGACGTTATCGAGGAGACAGGCGTAGTTTGCGCTGTTCTGCAAAGCTCGTAACGGGCCTCCGCAGGCCGCAGTGAAAGCCCTCTCTTTGACGGCGAGATATTGTCCGCGACGGGTCGCGGCCACGCCTTCGCCTTCTTGGGTAACTTGGCTGGTCTTTCCCTGTCATCGGACTGATCAGCGACGGCGACTGCCTCGGCGACCGTCGGCCGTCGACCTCCGCTATTGCGACTGACGAGACAGCTCGTTGGCTGACCGAAGGTGGCAGTCGTCAGATGCCGGTCTTCGGCGACGTGGTGATATGGGACCTCACGAAAGCCACTGCCGCCCGACTAATTTTCCGCGATGCGGTAGCCGATGCCGAGCTCGGTGAGGATGATCTTGGGGTCGTCGGGATCGGCCTCCAGCTTCTGGCGCAACTGGCCGATGTAGACGCGCAGGTATTGCGTATCTTGGCCGTGTGCCGGACCCCAGACGGTCGTGAGCAGCTGCCGGTGCGTGATGACCTTGCCGGAGTGGCGGGCTAGGCAAGACAGAAGATCGAACTCCTTGCGCGTCAGCTTGATCTCCTCGCCATTCCGCATCACCCGATGACGGGCCGTGTCAATCTCCACGTCTGCGACCTTGAGCAGCGGCGTATCGCCTTGGCGCTGGCCGCGATGCCGTAAGGCTGCGCGCAGGCGTGCCATGAGCTCGCCGACGCCGAAGGGCTTGTTGACGAAGTCGTCGGCGCCGAGGTCGAGAGCCTCGATCTTCTCCGCCTCCCGCTCGCGCGCCGACAAGACGACGATCGGCACGTCCGACCATTGCCGCACCTGGCGGATCACGTCCTTGCCGTCGCCGTCCGGGAGGCCGAGGTCGAGAACGACAATATCTGGCCGGTCGCTGGCGATGCGCTTTGCCGCCTCCGCCGCGGTGGCCGCCGCGGATACGTCGAAGTCGTTTGCCTCGAGCGCCGGACGCAGGAAGCGCAGGATTGCCGGCTCGTCGTCAACGACAAGGACGCGCGGCTTCCTCATTTGGCGCTCCTTTCCAGCGGGAAGGAGAAGATCAGCCGCGTGCCGCGACCCTTCGCAATGGGGCTCTCCGCCGCAATGGTAGCGCCATGCGCGTCCGTGATGCCCTTGGCGATTGCGAGGCCGAGGCCCGTGCCTTCCCCGCCGTCGCCGAGGCCAGGGTCGCTGCTGCGCACGAACTTCTCGAAGATGTGCGGCAGCATGTCTTTGGATATGCCGGGACCATCGTCGGTCACACGCAGGATGACCGCTTGCCGCGCCGCCTCGCCGTCGATGACGATCCGCGTTTCCGCCGGCGTATGCGCGATTGCGTTGGCGATGACGTTGCTGATCGCCTGCTCGATCAGGCGGGCATCGGCTCTGACGAGCGGGAGCTTGTCTGGCAGCAGCACGTCGATGTGTTGCGCAGCTCCGCGCCGGCGCGCCGCGTTGGCAGCCCTCTCGGCCAGCTCGCGCAGGTCGGCCCAGTCGCGGTTCACTTCCAGCGCGCCGGCATCGATGCGTGTCATCGCGAGCAGGTTGCGCACCATGTCGTCCAGCTCTTCCGCCTCGGCCTTGATCTGCCCCAGCAGGTCCTTTCGCGCCTTGGCATCTAGCTTGTCGCCGTAGTCGAGAAGTCCGGTCGCCGAGCCGAGGATCGACGCCAGTGGGGTACGAAAGTCGTGCGAGATGGAGGCAAGCAGTGTATTTCGCACGCGCTCCGTCTCCGCGGCGCTGCGCGCAGAGACCATCTCGCGCGCGAGCGCAGCGCGATCGAGCGCTGTTGCGGTTTGCTCGACCAGTGTTTCCAGCGTGGCCCGTGCCTCTGGGTCCAAACGGGCCATCGGTTCGGTCTGGCCGATGCCAATGATGCCGAGTGGTCCCCGCGTCGTCTTGAGGGGCAGGAAGAACCAGGGGATGGCGGGGAGCGTGGCTGTTCCTGCGCCCGCGGGCTCGCCGTGCTGGTGCGCCCAGCGTGCCGCTGTGGTGGCGGCGGTATCGAGCGTGTCAATTGGGGGGCTCGATGCGGAGAGCTCGAGCTCGCCCGCTTGCTCGATCAGAAGCACCACCGGTCTTTCCAGACCGGCGTTGATCTCGTGCGCCGCCACGCCGGGGATGGCTTCGAAAGCGGCGACACCGGACAGTTTGCGCGTGAAGTCGTAGAGGCGCCGCGAAGCACGCATGCGGGCGACCGCAATCCGCGCCTGCTCGCGCACGCGGCCTGCAAGTGTCGCGGTAATGACGGCCATGGCAAGGAAGACGACGAGCGCCAGGAGCTCGTCGGGCGTTGCCACCGTGAACGTATAGAGCGGATCGATGAAGAGAAAATTGTACGCGAGGAACGAGAGCACCGAAGCGTAGATCGCCGGCCAGATGCCGAACGTCACCGCTGCGAACACCACCGCCATGAGGAAAACCATGGACAGGTTCGGCAGCGTCGTCATCGCATTGAGAAAGTGTCCCATGCCGGCAGCCACGCCGACGGCGAGCGTCGATACGAGGAGGGGCAGAAGCCCTGGCCTCGGGCGCGGCGGAAGCCTAAAGAGCGGCTCCACGTCTCCCGTCGCGCGCGAGGTCAGCACGTGAACGGCGATCCCGTCGGCCCGGCGCAACAGCTCATGCGGCAGCGAGCGGCGCAGAAGCTCGGTGAGGTAGCCGCCCCGCGAGCGGCCGAGCACAATCTGAGTGACGTTCTCAAGCCGAGCGAAACGAAGGATCTCTGAAGCTACGTCACTGGCGGCAAGGGTGCTCGTCTCGGCGCCCAGCGATTGCGCGAACGTAAGCGCCTTGTCCCGGTGGCTGCGCTGCCTTTCGTTAAGCTCATCACCGGGCTGTTGCACCGTCGCCGCGATCCACGGCGCGTCCATGACATCGGCAAGCCGCTTGGCGGCGCGCACGATCGTGGCTGCATCACGATCGGGTCCGATGCACGCAAGAATGCGCTCGCCCGCCGCCCACGGGCCTTCGATGGCCTGTGCCTGCATGCGCTCGACGAGATCTGTGTCGATACGCTCGGCGGCACGGCGCAGCGTGAGCTCGCGCAACGCCGTCAGGTTTTCCGGCTTGAAGAAACGCTTGCGCGCGCGCGCGGCCATGTCCTCGACATAGACCTTGCCTTCGGCGAGACGTTTCAGGAGCTCTTCGGTCGGCAGGTCGATGAGGACGATGTCGTCGGCCTCTTCGAACACGCGGTCGGGCACCGTCTCGCGCACTTGCACGCGCGTGATCCGCTGCACGATGTCGTTGAGGCCTTCGAGATGCTGGACGTTCATGGTGGTCCACACGTCGATACCTGCCGCCAGCAGCTCCTCTACATCCTGCCAGCGCTTCAAGTGGCGGCTGCCGGGAATGTTGGCATGCGCCAGCTCGTCGATGAGGATGAGGCTCGGCCTGCGGGCCAGCGCCTTGTCGAGGTCGAACTCAGAGAGGATACGATTGACATAGACGACGGGCTTGCGCGGTATGACCTCGAAACCCTCGACAAGCGCTTCCGTCTCGCGCCGCCCATGCGTCTCGACGAGGCCCAGGACCACCTCACGGCCTTCGCCGGCTGCGGCGCGCGCTGCGCTCAACATAGCGTACGTCTTGCCCACGCCCGGCGCGGCGCCGAGGAAAATCTTCAGTCGTCCGTGGCGCTCTTTTTCAGTGAGCGCCAGCAGGGCGTCAGGGGACGCGCGTTGGCTAGGCTCTGGCGGCATATAATCTGGGCACCATTGGGTATCCTTTGGCCGGGAAGATTACTGCCGAAGGCCATCGAGCGCGATATTGAGCGCCAGGACGTTAACGTGCGGCTCGCCCAAAAACCCTAGCGCGCGGTTTTCGGCTTGCCGGTTAACGAGCTCAAGTACCGCTGCCTCATCAAGGTTGCGCGCCTTGGCAACCCTTGCCACCTGCATCCGGGCGGCATCGGGTGAGATATCAGGGTCGAGCCCGCTGGCCGACGCTGTTACCGCATCGACGGGAATGGGCCCGGCAACACCCTGCTGCCGCAGCGTATCGACGCTCGCGTTGGTGCGTTCGATGAGCTTTCGCGTGATGGGTCCGAGATTCGAGCCCGAGGAGGCGGCCGCATTGTAGGCCGGATCGGTCGCCGACGGACGGGGATGGAAATAGCGATCGGTCGTGAAGTTTTGACCGACCAGACTCGAGCCCACGGCCTTGCCGTCCCTGATGACGAGGCTTCCGAGAGCAGCATCCTGCATCATGACCCAGGCGAAGCCGGTAACGACGAGCGGATAGACAAGCCCGGTGACCAGCGTGAAGCCCAAGAGCATGACGAGGGGCGCGCGTAACGGACGAAGCATGGCTTTCCTCCACTCTAAGCAAGACCGAGGGCGCCGATCGCAAGATCGATGAGCTTGATGCCGAAGAAGGGCGCGGCAAGGCCGCCGAGCCCATAGATCAGAAGATTTCGCCGCAGCAGCGCCGCTGCGCCGATGGGCCGGTAGGCGACGCCCTTCAGCGCCAGTGGAATGAGCGCGACGATGATGAGCGCATTGAAGATCACCGCCGATAAAATGGCGCTGTGCGGCGTCGCCAGCCCCATGACGTTGAGCGCATCGAGCTCGGGCAGCGAGGCGACGAACAAGGCCGGAATGATCGCGAAGTATTTCGCCACGTCATTGGCGATCGAGAAGGTGGTGAGCGAGCCCCGCGTCATCAGGAGCTGCTTGCCGATCTCGACCACCTCGATGAGCTTGGTGGGATCGGAGTCGAGATCGACCATGTTGCCCGCCTCGCGCGCGGCCTGCGTGCCGGTCTGCATGGCGACGGCGACATCGGCCTGGGCAAGGGCCGGCGCATCGTTGGTGCCGTCGCCGCACATGGCGATGAGGCGGCCCTGTGCCTGCTCGCCGCGGATGTAGCGCAGCTTGTCCTCCGGCGTCGCCTCGGCGACGAAATCATCGACGCCCGCCTCCGACGCGATCGCTGCGGCCGTGACAGGATTGTCTCCAGTGATCATCACCGTCTTGATGCCCATGCGCCGCATCTGCGCGAAACGCTCCTTGATGTCGGCCTTCACCACGTCCTTCAAGTGGATCACGCCGAGCAAACGGCCGCTCTCGGCGAGGCCCAGCGGCGTGCCGCCGGCGCGTGCGATGCGCTCCACCGCAGCGCGGAATGCGGGCGGCTCGGCGATATCGCTGTTGGCAGCATCGCGCGCGAATTTGAGGATCGCGTCGACAGCACCCTTGCGCAGCTTGCGTTCGCCGAGATCGATGCCGGACAGCCGTGTCGTTGCCGAGAAGGGCACGAAGCCGGACTGCGGCACCGACTGGGGCGAGGCCACGCCATACTTCTCCTGTGTCAACGTCACGATGGAGCGCCCCTCGGGCGTCTCGTCGGCAAGGCTGGCAAGCAACGCTGCCTCTGCAACCTGGCGCTCGGTGACGCCAGGAACGGCAATGATTTCCGTCGCCAGGCGGTTCCCGAAGGTGATGGTACCGGTCTTGTCGAGCAGCAGCGTATCGACGTCGCCGGCGGCCTCGACGGCGCGCCCTGACATGGCCAGCACGTTGAACTTCAAGAGCCGGTCCATGCCGGCGATGCCGATTGCGGAAAGCAATCCGCCGATCGTCGTGGGAATGAGCGTGACGAAGAGAGCAACGAGAACCGGCACGGGCACCGCCACGCCAGAGTAGGCACCGAGACCGGTGAGCGTTACGACGGCGATAAGGAAGATGAGGCTCAAGCCAGCAAGCAGCACGTTGAGCGCGATCTCGTTGGGCGTCTTCTGGCGCTCTGCCCCCTCGACCAGCGCGATCATGCGGTCGAGGAAGGACGAGCCCGGCGCCGAGGTAATGCGCACGACGATCCAGTCGGACAGCACGGACGTGCCGCCCGTGACGGCCGAGCGATCGCCTCCGGCCTCGCGGATGACGGGAGCGGATTCGCCAGTCACCGCCGCCTCGTTGACGGAGGCGACGCCCTCGATCACTTCGCCGTCGCCGGGGATGAGGTCGCCGGCTTCGACGAGCACCACGTCGCCGGGGCGCAGGTCGAGCGCCGAAACGCCGTCGTAGCGATCGCGGTTCGCGAGATCGGAGAGGCGCTTGGCCATCGTTTCGGTACGCGCTCGCCGCAGCGTATCGGCCTGCGCCCGCCCGCGCCCTTCGGCCACCGCCTCGGCGAAGTTGGCAAACAGCACCGTGAACCACAGCCAGACGGCAAGCTGACCGGTGAAAGCGGCGGTCTGCCCGCTCACGACATCGCGCAGGAACAGCACGGTTACGAGCGTGGACACCGTGGCAGTGACGAACATCACCGGGGTCTTGACGAGCACTCGTGGATCGAGTTTGCGGAACGCGTCGGCGATTGCGTGCGAAATCAGCGGCCGGTCGAGTGCGGCGGCGTGATAGCGTTTGCGCACCATGGGTTTGCTCCTCAATTAGTACGTCTTGCCGGCGAGCATCTGGAAGTGCTCGACGATCGGCCCGAGCGCGAGCGCAGGAAAGAACTGGAGGCCGCCGAGGATAAGGATCACGCCCGTCAGCAGCCCGACGAACAGCAGCCCGTCGGTTGGGAACGTGCCCGACGACGGCGCAAGCTTCGGCTTGGCGGCGAGCGATCCGATGATCGCCATCACTGGCACGATGACCGCATAGCGCCCGAGGATCATGGAGATGCCTTGCGTCGTCGCGTACCACGGCGTCGCCGCGTTGAGCCCGGCGAAGGCGGAGCCGTTGTTGCCCGCAGCTGACGAGAACGCATAGAGGATCTCGGTGAGCCCATGCGGTCCGGGGTTGGCGAGGCTAGCGAGCGCCGACGGCAGCACGGCAGAGACCGCCGAGAAGCCGAGGATCAACAGCGGCAGGATGAGCACGGCCAGCATCGCCAGCTTCACCTCTTTCGCCTCGAGCTTCTTGCCGAGGTATTCCGGCGAGCGCCCGACCATCAGTCCGGCGACGAACATGGCGAGAATGGCGAACAGAACCATGCCGTAGAGGCCCGAGCCGACGCCGCCGGGTAGCACCTCGCCGAGCTGGATGAGGAACAGCGGCACGAGGCCGCCGAGCGGCATATAAGAAGCGTGCATGGAGTTGACCGAGCCGTTGGAGGCACCCGTCGTGAACGCAGCCCACACTGCCGACTGCGCCGTGCCGAAGCGGACCTCCTTGCCTTCCATGTTGGGGCCATCGACGCCGAGCGCATGCACGAGCGGGTTCCCCGATGCCTCCGCCCAGTAAGCGGCGCCGCAACCGAGGGCGACGAACAGCATCATCACGGCGAGCAGCGCCCAGCCCTCGCGCTCCTTGCCGAGCATGCGTCCGAAGCTGATGGCGAGGCCGAGCGACAGCGCCAGGATCGCCCACGACTGGATGGTGTTGCTCCAGATGTTGGGGTTCTCGTAGGGGTGGGCGGAGTTCACATTGAAAAAGCCGCCGCCATTTGTGCCGAGCTGCTTGATGGCGAGCTGGCTGGCGACAGGGCCTTGTGCAATTGTCTGCTTGGCGCCTTCGAGCGTCGTCGCATCCACGTAGTTGCTCAAATTCTGCGGCACGCCGAGCGCGATCAGGACGATGGCCATGACGATCGACAAGGGCAGCAGCACGTAAAGCGTGATGCGCGTGAGATCGACCCAGAAGTTGCCGACGGTTGAGGCGTTGGCGCGGCTGAACGCGCGCGCCAGCGGCACGACGATGGCCATGCCTGTGGCCGCCGACAGGAAGTTCTGCACCGTGAGGCCGGTCATCTGGCTGAAGTAGGAAAGTGTCGTCTCGCCGCCGTAGGCCTGCCAGTTGGTGTTCGACACGAACGAGGCGGCGGTGTTGAACGCCATGTGCGGGCTCATGCCTGCGAAGCTTTGCGGATTGAGCGGTAGGACACCTTGCAGCCGCAGGATCAGGTAGAGCAGCACAAAGCCTGCCGCATTGAAGAGCAGCAGAGCACCGACGTAGCCGAGCCAGCTCTGCTCGCGCGTGGCGTCGATAGCGGCGTAGCCGTAAAGGCGCCGCTCGACCGGCTGCAGCCACGTTACGTGGCCATCGAGAACGGTCGCCATGAGGCGCCCAAGCGGTCGCGCCGTCACCACGACGAGGGCGAGCATGAAAGCGATCTGGAACCAGCCGTTGAGTGTCATGGGGGGTAGCCTCCGGCTGCGCTGCCGATTGCGGCAGCGGCAGGCGAGATCAGAGCTTCTCGGGATAGAGGAGCGCGAAGACGAGGTAGGCGCCGATACCGGCGGCCACAATCGCACCGAGCACGAGATCGAGCATGGCCGGGCTCATAGGCCTGCCGCCCAGCGGGCATAGAGGCTCATCAGGCCAAAGAGCCCGAGCCCGAGCGCCAGATAGATGAGGTCCAGCATGTGACGTCCTCCTGTCGGCTGCGACGAGGAGGAGCTAAGGTACGGCGCATAAAGATTCGATACGGATTTTCGGTTCGCCGCATAAGCGCGAGATAAAAACGACAAGTTGCTCCAAACGCCGGCGAACAAATGGGCCGCGATGGGTCATGAACACCGGCTGGTAACTAGCCGACGGAAGAAGTTGCCGAGAACCAGTCGTCAGCTGCGCGCTCCGGGTCGCACGGGGGGCATTCTGCTCTGTCTCTAGAAAGGAGACAAAGCAATGGAACACGAGTACCTGACAAGCCGAACACTGTGCACCGTCCGCCGTGGAACAAGGGCAAGCTCGTCGGGGCAAAGCCGCCGCTGAGGCCGAGCCACGTCTGGTCCATCAGCACAAAGCTGCAGATGGCGGATCGCAAGCGCGATCTGGCTCTGTTCAACCTCGCTATCGACAGCAAGCTGCGCAGCCGTGACGTCGTCGCATGCGCGTCGATGATGTGGCACCGAGCGGGTATGCCATGGATCGCGCGACCACCGGCAGAAGAAGACGGGCCGGCCCGTGAGGTTAGAGTTGACGGACCAAACACGCCCCGCTGTCGGGAATGAGTGTTGAAAGCGATGAAAATCAGTGAGCAAGGCTCGGGCGGTTTGGGGACCCTAACGGCTCGGCTCGTCGTCCTCGTCTGCCTTCGTAGGGACCGCCAGCGATTCCAGACGCTTAGAATTCGCGCTGCGGGGCGTTTGCCAATTTCCATCTAACGTGTTTGGCAATTAAATAATCACCGGCGTCTTCGCTCAATAGCGGCAGCGGTGCAGCCGGATTGGCCGCTTGCCGGGAGTCGTGGTCTCACCCCCGATTTGCACCGCCGATATCTGCGCTACCGGTTCTCGAGTCCACTCTTTTCCCGCTGCGCATGAATGCGCGCCGCCTCGGAGAGCATCTTAACTTTCATCGCGGCAAGCCCTTTGCGAACATCCTCGTGGACGTCGGCAGATTCGGTCGGCGCTGAGACCGAGTCAGGATGGGCAGCATCGTAGGCCAGCACAGCGTCGATGGTCCGGGCGAGCGCTGGGATATCACCGAATGCGTATTGAGTTATCGGCTTCCCGATCACTTGCGACAGCGTGGCGAACATCGCCGGTGCCTGGCTCTGGTCGGGGTCGCGATGGGTGAGCAGGTAGGTGCGGAAGTGCAGTTGTCCTAGATAGAGGACGAAGACGGCATCATCCTTCTTTCCCTCTTTGAACAGCTCGTCGGCTCGCCTGTAATATGCCGGCGGATTCTGTCCGGCGAGTTCCTGCACGGCAGCCGGCGCAGTCACAGCGCCCTGCGCGGATGTTTTGCCAAGCGCGAGCGACGCTGCGGCGGCCGACAGTAGTGTGAGTGCGAGTGCGACCGCCTTCGGGCTCATAACGCTCTCCATTTCGGTGGATCAGATCTCATTGGCAATTCACTACGGCAGGCAGCTCGCGCAGCCTTTCGAGCTCGCCGTCGTAAAGCTTGGACGCCGCCCCGGGCGACCCGAGCGCATCGATGGAATCGGCTAACTTTGCGCAGGCCTCGCAGTTGGCGCTGAGCCCGGCCGAATAGTTTCTGGCTGCCTGACGGACGAGATCATCGACGCGGTCGATCGCCGATTGCCCCTTGATCTTCGCCTGCGCCATCCAGAAGTCCTTTAGGAGGTCAGCGGCCTCGTAGTGCTTCAGTGTCGTCGGGTAGCGTTCGCCCAGACATGCCGCGCACCTTTGCAGTGAGGCACCGATGGCCATCACGGACGCCATCCGCGCCGTCAACGCGAGTTCATCACTCGACAAGCATTGATCGGCGGCCATCGCGCTACTGCCAACGAGCGCTGCTGCCAGCGCGGCGAAGATCATCAGTATCAGCGGCTTCAATTGCATGAATTGCATGGTCCCTGCTCCAGCGTAAAAGGCCGCGCCTCCGCGCCGCCATTTCGTCTCCGGCTCGCTTTGCGTCCTCCCGGATCGGCTGCTCGCACTTTGCCGATTGTGCCGCGATGCTAGCGACTTGTGCGCAGTTCGGTAGGGAGCGATATCCCGGCTCGGACGAGAAATTTCCACACTCCTCACCATCGGCTTTTCCCGGACGGCCTGGACCAACGATCGCGGCCCGAGGGAGAGGGCACGCGAATCCGGACTCCGCGCGGACGTACTGCAGCTCCCCCAAGCCGACGCGCGCGGGCGCGTTCCAATCCTTGGTTAGCTATGGGCGTCACCGCCTTCGGCTGTTGATGTCCTGCAGGATCGCGTTATCGAGCAGCGCCTCGGCGAGTAGGGGAGTGACGTCTTCTGTTTACGCGCGATTGAGTCTGAAACGCGAGTTTGTCCGAACGGCTACTCTTCCCGACCTGACGCGGGAAAACAGGGCAATACG
>JBAZYB010000081.1:0-15982 GCA_041659545.1 Hyphomicrobium sp. | reverse complement strand
AGAAGTTCGGTGTCGGCACGGTAACCGAAGTCGACGGCAATAAGCTGACGATCGAATTCGACGAGGCCGGCCGCAAGCGCGTCGTCGACACCTTCATCGACCGCGTCTGAAGTCCAGGGCAAGTCGGCCGGCACAAGTTAGAGACTCAATTCGCCTGCGGCTCGACGCCTTCCTGCAGACCGAGGACGTGCCCGGCGAGGTAAAGCGAGCCGCATATGAGTATGCGCTTCGGCCCTGCCTCATGAGCGTCGGTGCGTTTCAAGGCGGCGACGATATCCGCCGCGCTTTCCGCCTTCAGCCCAACTTCGCGCGCTGTCTCCGCCAACGCCTCCGGCGTGTGCGGCGCCTCGTGGGCGCCCGGGATCGGCACCGTTATGACATGGCACGCGAGACCGCGGAACGGCGCCAGAAATCCAGCCGCATCCTTCAGCCCCATCATCCCGACGATCAGGTGCAACGGCTTGGGCGAGCGTTCTTCGAGATCGGCCATGGTCTGCGCCAATGCGCGCCCCGCCGCCGGGTTATGTCCGCCGTCGAGCCAAAGCTCAGCGCCTGTGCGCAGCAGCGACGGCAACGGCCCCGCATCGAGCCGCTGCATCCGCGCCGGCCAGCGTACACCGGTCAGCCCCTGCTCGATGGCGCGCTCGCTGACGCCCAGCTGCGGCAGTGCAGCGCCGAGCCGCAGCGCCGCCACGACGGCAGTGCCGGCATTGACGATCTGGTGCGGGCCGACAAGAGCCGGCAATGGCAGATCGAGCAGCAGATCTTCGGACTGAACGATGAGACGTCCGCGCTGCTCGTAAGCATCGAAGTGCTCGCCCCATACGATGAGCGGCGCGCCAACCCGCAGCGCCTCGGCGCGGATCACGTCTTCCGCCTCCGGGTCCTGCTGCGCGATCACCGCCGGCACCCCCGGCCGAAGAATTCCCGCCTTTTCGTGGGCGATCTTGGCGAGCGTCGAACCGAGCTTTTCCGAATGATCGAACGACACCGGCGTAATGACATCGAGCGCCGGTCGATCGATGACATTGGTTGCATCGAGACGGCCGCCAAGACCGACTTCGAGCAGCAGCACATCGGCAGGATGCTCGGCGAACGCCAGGAACGCCGCCGCCGTAGTGATCTCGAACTGGGTAATGTCGTCGAGACCGTTCACCGCCTGCGTGCGCACGAGCACATCGACCAACGTGTCCTCACCGATCGGCAAAGCCTTTCCGCCGACGCCGGCCAACGCAATGCGCTCGTGAAAACGAACCAGGTGCGGCGAGGTATAAACATGCACGCCCGAGCCGGCCGCTTCGAGGATCGCGGTCAGGTAGGCGGTGACAGAACCTTTGCCATTGGTACCCGCAATGTGCACGGCGGGCGGCAGCCTTTTGTGCGGATCGCCGAGCTTGGCGAGCAGACGCTCCACGCGGCCGAGCGAAAGATCGATCAGCTGCGGATGCAATAGCTTCATCTCGGCGAGGAGCTTGGCGCTCGTCGGCATGCGGCCCTCCCGCCCGTTAAGCTCGCATCATGTGCGAAAACCGCAGAGGTCGAGAGCCCCTGCAGCCCGGTGACCACGCAGGACGCCGCGCTGGAGTGGCGGCCGGCATCAATGTTGTCTGTCTTTGGGGAGCGAGCGGGTCGTAGGCTCAATGTCGCTGCTGTCAGCCTCGACATGCTCGATGCGCGCCTGATCGAAGCGCTCCTCTGGACCTAAAATCTCCGGCTCGATCACCGCCGTCGTGGTGCTCGATCGTGGGGCAATGAGATGCGCCTCGACGGTGCTGCCGTTGGTGTGCGTCTTGCCGTTGAGCTTCTTCTTGTCGCCTGTGTGCTTGACCGGCGGCACGCCCGTCAGCAGATGACAGATACGGCTCAACGTATCGCGCATCTGGTGGCGGTGGACCACCATATCGATCATCCCGTGCGCCAGAAGATACTCCGCGCGCTGGAAGCCTTCCGGGAGCTGCTCGCGAATGGTCTGCTGAATGACGCGCGGACCAGCAAAACAAATGAGCGCGCCTGGCTCGGCGATGTGGACGTCTCCAAGCATGGCGTAAGACGCAGTGACCCCGCCCGTCGTCGGGTCGGTGAGCACCACGATGTAGGGCAGCTTCGCCTCGCGCAGGCGCTGCACGGCAATCGTCGTACGCGGCATCTGCATCAACGACAGGATGCCTTCCTGCATACGCGCGCCGCCGGAAGCAGCGAACAAAATAAAGGGCGTATTCTTCTCGACCGCTCGCATCATCCCTGTGATGACGGCCTCGCCCGCGGCCATGCCGAGCGAGCCGGCCATGAAGCGGAAATCCTGCGCCGCCGCGACAATGTCGAGGCCATCGAGTTTGCCCTCGGCCACCAGCACGGCGTCCTCAAGCGATGTCGATGCCTTGGCGTCCTTGAGGCGCTCCGAGTAGCGGCGACCGTCGCGGAACTTCAGTGGATCGTGCGGCACGGAAGGCACCGGCACGGTGGTGTAGTTGCCACCGTCGAACAGGTGCTGCAGCCGCAGATCAGCGGCCATGCGCATATGGTGGTCCGAACCCGGAACGACGAATTGGTTCGCCTCCAGGTCCTTGTAAAAGACCATCTGCCCACTCTCGGGGCATTTGATCCAAAGATTGTCGGGCACCTCGCGCTTCGTCGTCAGGAAGCTGCGGATTTTGGGCCGGACGACGTTGTTAATCCAGTTCACGCTGTTGGCCTCTCGACGACCTGGCCGGGCTGCACGGCAGTGTCTGCCTTTTTATTCAAGGGTTTCGGTCCTAGCACATAGGACCGAACGCCCCCCTAATTATGGCGCTTATAGGCCTCTTGCCGCACTGCGGCAATTAAAGCGGTTAACCTGCGGCTTCGCTGAGCTCAGGCCAACCGCAGCGCGGCGGCCAGTGAGCCCACCAAATCTAGGACAGCCGGAACCGTCTTGCTAGTGGAGCGGCTATCTGCGTCGAGACTCTTCTCGATGGCCCCGACGATCGCCGAACCGACCACGACGGCGTCGGCTACCTCGCCAAGGGCCTTCGCCTGCTCGGCACTCTTTACGCCAAAACCTACGGCAACGGGAAGTGCCGTCGACTGCTTGATCCGCCGAACCTGCTTATGAACGCTGTTAACGTCAGGGGCGGCAGTGCCTGTAATCCCGGTAATCGATACGTAGTAGAGAAATCCAGAGGTATTGCTCAGCACGGCTGGAAGTCGCTTGGCGTCAGTGGTTGGGGTCGCCAGGCGGATAAAATTCAGCCCCGCCTCGGTTGCCGGCAGGCAAAGCTCCTCGTCGGCCTCAGGCGGCAGATCGACGACGATCAGGCCATCGACCCCGGCCGCCATGGCGTCGGCGATAAACGGCCCGTTCGGGTAGACGTAAATAGGGTTGTAGTAGCCCATCAGCACAATTGGCGTGTCCTGGTCCACCTTGCGAAACTCGGAGACCATGGCCAGCGTATCGCGCATCTTCTGCCCTGCCTTGAGAGCGCGCAGCGACGAGGCCTGAATAGCCGGCCCATCCGCCATCGGATCGGAGAATGGCATGCCCAGCTCGATCACGTCGGCGCCAGCCTTCGGCAGACTGAGTAAGATCTTCTTCGAGGTCTCAAGGTCCGGGTCGCCGGCGGTGATGAAGGTGACGAGGCCAGGCCGGCCTTCACGCTTCAGCGCGGCGAAGCGGCGATCGATGCGCGTCTCTTTGGTCATGTCTTTGCTGGCGATCGGCCAAGGGCATTAGGCAGTAGATAGCTACTACCCGCTGCTGGCGGCCTACGGCCTGTCCCTTCTCATCAAATGTCCATGCCGAGGTAGCCGGCGACGGCGAACACATCCTTGTCACCGCGCCCACACATGTTCATCACCAGCAGATTGTCTTGCGGCAGCGTCGGCGCCAGTTTCTGCACGAAGGCCAGCGCGTGCGCGGGTTCCAGCGCCGGGATAATGCCCTCGAGTTGCGCACAAAGCTGGAAGGCGTCGAGCGCTTCCTGGTCCGTCGCCGGCACGTAGGTGACGCGGCCGGAATCCTTCAGCCAGGAATGCTCGGGGCCGACGCCTGGGTAATCGAGACCAGCCGAAATCGAATGGCCTTCGAGGATCTGGCCCTCTGAATCCTGCAACAGATAAGTGCGGTTGCCGTGCAGAACGCCCGGACGGCCGCCTGTCATCGACGCCGCATGGCCGTTCTCGACTTCGACACCGTGACCGCCCGCTTCGACGCCGTAGATCTTCACCTTCTCGTCGTCGAGGAACGGATGGAAGAGGCCGATCGCGTTCGAGCCGCCGCCGATGCACGCCACGAGCGTATCGGGCAAACGCCCTTCCGCCGCCTGCATCTGCTCACGTACCTCGCGGCCGATGATCGACTGGAAGTCGCGTACCATCTCCGGATAGGGGTGCGGGCCGGCGGCCGTGCCGATGATGTAGTAGGTATCGTGAACGTTGCTGACCCAATCGCGCAACGCCTCGTTCATTGCGTCCTTCAAGGTGCCTGCACCGCTGGTCACCGGATTGACCTTCGCCTTCAGCATGTGCATGCGGGCGACGTTCGGCTTCTGCCGCTGTACGTCGGTCGCGCCCATGAAGATTTCACACGGCAGACCGAAGCGCGCGCACACCGTTGCCACCGCGACGCCGTGCTGCCCCGCACCCGTCTCGGCGATGATGCGCGTCTTCCCCATTCGCTTGGCGAGCAGGATCTGGCCCAGGCAGTTATTGATCTTGTGGCTGCCGGTGTGATTGAGCTCGTCGCGCTTGAAGTAAATCTTCGCGCCGCCCGCGCCGCCGGACGCAGCAGACACTTCACGCAGATGCTCCGTCAGCCGCTCGGCGAAATAAAGCGGGCTCGGGCGGCCGGAATAGAACGTATTGAGGTACTGCAGCTGGGCATGGAATTCCGGATCGGCCTTGGCGTCCTCATAGGCCTTTTGCAGGTCGAGGATGAGCGGCATCAGCGTCTCGGCAACGAACCGCCCACCGAAAATTCCGAAGTGCCCACGATCGTCGGGACCACTCCGGAAGGTGTTGGGCTTGGCGTCTTCCGCCCCGTTTTTGACCGTGTCCGTTGCCGTCGCCATCTTCATTCCTTTGCGGCTTGTCCCAGCGTCTGGGGCCGTCGTCAGGGGGTCTGCTTAGCTGTCTTTGCCGCGCTAATAAAGCGGCGGATCAGGTCCAGGTCCTTTTCGCCCGGCCGGCTTTCGACCCCGGATGAGACGTCGACCGCCCGCGCGCCCGTGCGTCGCGCCGCCTCAGCCACATTGTCGGGGTTGAGCCCGCCGGCGAGCATAAAATCGGTGCGCCCTTCCAGACCGGCCAGTGCCTGCCAGTCGAATGCGATCCCGTTGCCGCCCGGCAATGCCCCCGCTTCCCCGGAAAGCGGCTTGGCATCGAACAAAATGCGATCCGCAACGCCCGCGTAGGCGAGAGCCGCCTGCACATCCGCAGCGCTCCCAACCGGGATTGCTTTCAGTACAGGCTTGCCGAAGCGCCGCGCAACTTCGCCCACGCGCTCTACCGTCTCAGCACCGTGCAGTTGGATGATGTCGGGATCGACGCCCTCCACCACTCTGGCGAGCAGCGCGTCATCGGGATCGACCAGCAGCGCCACGACCTTGGCGCGGCCACGGGCCAGGTCGGCGAGAGGCCGCGCCGCTTCCGGCGCGATGTTGCGCGGGCTGGCCTCGAAAAAGACGAAGCCCACGTAGTCGGCCCCTGCGTCCAGTGCGGCGTCTAGAGCCGCCTGACTGCGTAGCCCACAGATTTTTACTTCGATGCTCATCGTCACAGCGGATCCCGCCGCCCGAAATGTCTGGTTGAATACCTTGACCCCGACGCGCTGTGCGCAAGGGGCGCCGATGGACTGTTGCCCGGCTTAGCTGCCCGTGGCGGCAAGACGCGGACGGGCCGTAGTGGGCTTGGTCGCCTGGGCCGCATCGCGCTCGCGCGTCAGGCGATCGGCCTCAGCGTGCCAGCGTGCCGCCGCGCGACCCTGGTGGCGCGCGGTGCGGCGCCATCGGGCCTGGCCAAACCACATCGCGGCCCCGCCGAGCAGGACACCCAGCAGCAGCGCCGCAAAAAGATAGGCGTAGAACGGCAGTTCCAGAGAGATGACCGGGTTCTCCGGCCGGAAAGGATCGAGCACGAGGCGCACTTGATGGCGATTGACCACGGCGAGGGTCACCAGCAGCAGGCCAGCCGGAAATGCGATCAGCAGCCAGACGATGCGCCTCAGCACGTTCTATGCCTCGAAGTTACGACTAGTGGCTCTCTTTGCCGTGGTTGAGCCTATCGCGCAGCTCTTTACCGGTCTTGAAGAACGGTACGAATTTTTCCGCCACCGAGACCGACTTGCCGGTGCGCGGGTTACGGCCCTGACGAGCGGCGCGGTGCTTGACGGTAAAGGCTCCGAAGCCGCGTAGCTCGACACGGTCGCCACGCGACAGCGCCTCAACGATCTCATCGAACACGACTTTGACGATACGCTCTACATCGCGATGGTAAAGATGAGGGTTCGTACTCGCAATCTTATGGATCAATTCCGACTTGATCATAGCTCGCCCCGCCCGCAAATGACTGTAATCTATTACTTTTCCGAAGGGTGCCAAACAGATATGAACCCGTCAAGACCAAGACCGGAGACAGAGGGGTCCCGGGCCAGCATTTGGCCCAAATAGGTGTGGTTGAAAAAGCTCGCCGCCGCAGAGCCGATCGAGCTGAAAAATCCAAATGAGCCCGGAGTTTCGGGCTTCCAATCGACGACCTTGAGGCTCTTGTCGACATTGCGCACGCTGCGCAGCCATTCCACAGCTTCGTCCTCGCCTCCAATGGCGTCGACGAGCTTTAGCTGCACAGCCTCGCGGCCGGTGAACACGCGGCCTTGGGTCAGGCCCGGAATCTGGTCCGGCTTGATCCCGCGACGTTCCTCGACAAGGCCAAGAAACCACTTGAACCCCTCATCGATCATCGATTGCGTCACCTTCTGGCCCTCCTCGTTGAGGGGCTCGAATGGCGACGGCACGGCCTTGAGGTTGCCGCTCTTGATCTCGTTGAACTTGATGCCGAGCTTGTCGAGCATCTGGCTGACTTCAGGCCACTGGATCAGCACACCGACCGACCCGGTAATGGTGTTGGCCCGCGTCACGATATGATCGGCGCCCAAGCCGACGATATAGCCCGCCGAAGCCGCGACGGTGCCGAACTGGGCCACCACTGGCTTCTTCTTGGCGACATCCCGCAGCGCCCCGAACAGCGCCTCGCCCCCCGTCGTCGTGCCACCCGGGCTGTTGACGAACACGAGCAGCGCCGCGACCTTGTCGGAATCGGCAATCTTTTTCAGCAGTTCGAGCTGTTCGCGGTCCTCGGTGATGGTGCCCGAGACCGTGATCCGCGCGATCTGCTTCGACCCCAGCCCCGACCATTCGTCGCTGCCGGCGCCGACCACGAACAAAGCCGCAATGACCGCCACAACCGCCAGCGCACGCCAAATGGTCAAGCGACGGCGCAGACTGCGCCTGTCGAGCACGGTGTCGATCTCTGCCGTCATCCCACACTCCGGATGCAACCGTGGCGGTCAATCACCACCGGATACTCGCGACGTTAAGCAAGGAATGCGTGCGCCACAAGAGAAGCACCTGCCGAGCCTTGCCAAAATACGAGCGCGGCAGAGAACTCCCTGCCGCGCTGAATTGTCGAAACCGCCTTATGGCAGGTCTTACTCTTTGGTCTCTTCTTCCTCGCCGCCCTCGTTTTCACGCTTGCGAATGGCAGCCTTGAAGATGTCGCCCAGCGAAGCGCCTGAATCCGACGACCCGTACTGAGCCACGGCCTGCTTCTCCTCGGCGATCTCGAGTGCCTTGATCGACAGCGACAGACGCCGCGCGGCCTTGTCGGCCGAGATGACGAATGCATCGACCTTGTCGCCGACATTGAAGCGATCAGGGCGCTGCTCGGAGCGATCACGCGACAGGTCGGAGCGCTTGATGAACGCGGTGAGCTCGCCATCGGCGGTCTTCACTTCGATGCCATTCTCCTGCACGGCAATGACGTTGCAGGTGACGGTGTCGCCACGCTTGTACTTGGACAGCGAGTCGATCGGATCACCGGCCAGCTGCTTGATGCCAAGCGAGATGCGCTCCTTCTGGCTGTCGACGTCAAGCACGGAGGCTTTGACCATGTCGCCCTTCTTGAAGTCCTTGATGATCTCGTCGCCCGGCTTCGACCAGTCGAGGTCGGACAGATGCACCATGCCATCCACGCCACCGTCGAGACCGATGAACAGGCCGAACTCGGTGATGTTGCGGATTGGACCCTCGACGACAGAACCCTTCGGGTGAGCGGCAAGGAATGCCTCCCAGGGATTGTCCTGCGTCTGCTTCAGGCCGAGCGAGATTCGGCGCTTGTTGGCGTCGACCTCGAGGACCTGAACCTCGACCTGCTGGCTCGTCGAGACGATCTTACCTGGGTGGATGTTCTTCTTCGTCCAGCTCATCTCCGAAACGTGGATGAGGCCTTCCACACCCGGCTCAAGTTCAACGAACGCGCCGTAATCGGCGATATTCGTCACCGTGCCGTTGACGCGAGCGCCGACCGGATACTTGGCCTCGATCGACTGCCACGGATCAGCCTGCAGCTGCTTCATGCCCAGCGAGATGCGCTGCGTCTCGGGGTTGATGCGGATGATCTGCACCTTCACCGTGTCGCCGACGTTGAGGATCTCGGAGGGATGATTGACACGGCGCCACGCCATGTCGGTGACGTGCAGCAGGCCGTCGATGCCGCCGAGATCGATGAAGGCGCCGTAATCGGTGATGTTCTTGACCAGACCATCGATCACCTGACCCTCTTCGAGGCGGGCGACGATGTCAGCGCGCTGCTCGGCACGCGTCTCTTCGAGCACAGAGCGGCGCGAGACGACGATGTTGCCACGCCGGCGGTCCATCTTGAGGATCTGGAACGACTGCGGCTGATGCATCAGCGGACCGATGTCGCGCACCGGACGAATATCGACTTGGCTGCCCGGAAGGAACGCCACGGCACCGTCGAGGTCGACGGTGAAGCCGCCCTTGACCTTGTTGAAGATAACGCCCGAGACCTTCTCGTTCTTCTCGAACATCTTCTCAAGACGGGTCCAGCTCTCTTCGCGACGAGCCTTGTCGCGCGACAGCACAGCTTCACCGAGCGCGTTCTCGACGCGCTCCAGGTAAACCTCGACCTCATCACCGACCTTCAGCTCGGACGTTTGACCCGGAACTGCGAACTCACGCAGCGGCACGCGGCCCTCAGTCTTGAGGCCGACGTCGATGACGGCGAGATCCTTCTCGATGCCGACGATCTTGCCTTTGACGACGCTGCCTTCGAACAGGTCTTCCTTGGCAAGGCTTTCGGCGAGCAGCGCGGCAAACTCATCGCGCGAGGGGTTGAACTCCTTCGACATGGCGGTTTCGGGCATACTGGCTAGTGCTCCTTGAAGCGTTATCTGGGACCGCGTGGCGGTCCATGGGTTGAATTGCGGCTCGACCTCCGCCACGACTCGCGTGTGCGGACAGTCTCCTGCCGACGATGGGTGTGAGAGTTCAGGCCGCTGCGATGGGCTTTCTGCCCTGCCAATACGAATTGGGAACCCGTTTCGGGCCCCCTATTGGCCGATCTTCCTCTTGATCAATCCGACAGCGGCGTCGAATGCCGCCTCTATATCCAAGTCCGACGTATCCAGCAAGTCGGCATCCAAAGCCTGCCGCATGGGGGCGCTGCCGCGGGAGGCATCCCGTTCATCGCGCTTGAGGATGTCGCTGAGGATCTCCTCGTAGGTAACCGCCTGAGAGCGCGCCAAATATTCGTTGTAGCGGCGCCGGGCACGCACTTCGGGCCGCGCCGTGACGTAGATCTTGGCCGCGGCCCCGGGACAGACAACCGTCCCTATATCGCGCCCGTCGAGCACCGCCCCGCCCGGCTGGGCGGCAAAGTCCCTCTGGTAAGCAAGCAGAGCGGCCCGGATAGGAGCCATGCGCGCGACGATTGAAGCGGCATCGCCAGCCTTTGGCGTACGCAGTTCTAGATCGCAAAGCTCGGCCGGATCGATGCTCCGCGCCATGGCTACCCCGGCCCAGAGGTCTTCGAGCCGAAACCCCCGCACCACGACATCACGTGCCACGGCGCGATAGAGCAGGCCCGTATCGAGGCACGGCAACCCCCACAAATCGGCAATCCGCTTGGCGAGCGTCCCCTTGCCTGACGCCGCCGGCCCGTCGATCGCAATGATCATCGCAGCTGCCCCGCCGTAGTGCCGAAGCTTGCGCCAAGGCCCTGCATCAGCGCCAGAAACTCCGGAAAGCTCGTCGCCACCATGCTCGTATCGTCGACGGTCACGGGCTCGTGGGTGGCCAGCCCCATGGTGAGGAACGCCATCGCCATGCGGTGATCGAGGTGCGTTGCCACCATGCCGCCGCCACGCGGCATGCTCGCGCCGCGCACGGTCAACACGTCGCCCTCGGCCACAGCTTCGACGCCGTTGACCGCCAGCCCCGCCACCGTTGCCGCCAGACGGTCGCTCTCCTTCACCTTCAGCTCGCCGAGCCCCTCCATGCGCGTATCTCCCCCGGCGAAAGACGCAACGACGGCGAGGATCGGATATTCATCGATCATGCTCGGCGCCCGGTGCCCGGCGACGTGGACGCCCTTCAGCGGCGCATACCGCACGCGAATGTCGGCAACCGGCTCGCCACCCTCGTCCCGCTCGTCGATGAACGCGACATCGCCGCCCATTTCGCGCAAAACCTCATAGAATCCCGTGCGCGTGGGGTTGATCAGTACGCCCTCGATGGTGACGTCCGATCCCGGCACGATTGCCGCAGCAGCAGCCAGAAATGCTGCTGAACTCGGATCACCGGGAATGACAACATCGCGGCCCTCGAGCTCTGCATCACCGGTGACGGTGATGCGCGTCCGGCCATCCGCTTTCTCGACGCGCAACTCGGCACCGAAGTAGCGCAGCATCCGTTCGGTGTGATCGCGCGTCGCCTCATTCTCGATGACGGTCGTCTCGCCTGCTGCATGCAGACCGGCAAACAGAACCGCGCTTTTGACCTGCGCCGACGGAACCGGCAGCACATACTCGATCGGAACAAGGTTCGCCGAGCCGCGCGCCACCAACGGCAAGCGATCGCGGCCGCCCTCGATCTCGAGCCCCATCCGCTGCAGCGGTGCCAGCACGCGGCCCATCGGACGGTGACTGAGCGAGGCATCGCCCTTCATTTCCACCGTCATGTCGTGCCCGGCGATGATGCCGAGCATCAGGCGTGTGCCGGTGCCCGAGTTGCCGAAGTCGAGCGGCTGCGTCGGTTGGCGCAGTCCGCCGACGCCGCGCCCCGCGACGCGCCACTCAGGACCAACCTTCTCGATCTGCGCGCCCAACAACTCCAGCGCCTTGGCCGTATTGAGCACGTCGTCCGCTTCGAGCAGGCCTTGGAGCCGTGTCACGCCCGTCGACAGGGCGCCGAGCATCAGCGCGCGGTGCGAAATCGACTTGTCGCCCGGCACTCGCACCCGACCCTCTAGGGGGCCAGCGGCATGCGCGGCCAAGGGCCTTGTGGTGACCGCAAAGTCGGAGGACAAGTGGCAAAGCTCCAGTGTTGGCGATGGTCGCGGCGCGCCGGGGATGGGCTGCGATAGAGCCGACGGGCCCACTCCCTGTCAACGCCGCGGCTCGCAGCTCTGGATTATTTTTGACAAGCCTCTGAGCATGTGGCAGATCGCGCCGAAATCCCCCTTCGACGAAAAAGGTTGGCTAATGGCGACCAATAAAGACCGCGGGACGAAACGCACCTGCCAGAACGGCGATTGCGGCGCCCGCTTTTATGACCTCAACCACAGTCCAATTCTCTGCCCCATCTGCGGATCGAAGTACGCGATCGCGCATTCGCCGGCTGGCGCTGCGCCAGTGGTCGAGGAGAAGGTGCAGCGCAAGGTGAAGAAGCCTGAGTTCGAGGCCGCCGACGCCGAGACTGAGGACCCCCTGGCCGACGTCGAAGCAGATGACGCGGACGAGGCCGGCACCGAAGCAGCGGACGAAACCTTCCTCGAGGAGGAAGAGGAGGACGGCGGTGATGTCTCGACCATCATCGGCGGTCCAGTCGAGGGCGAGGAGGAGCGGTAAGGCCTCCGCCATCTCGCGTAATAGCCTCGCGTAAGGCGCCGATAGTTGGCGCCAAATTGGCCCTTGCAGTTTTGCGGCGAAGGCACTAGAGAGGCCAACTCGTTCGGGGGTGCCTAGCACCCCCGAAAACGTTCCCAACGGTCGGGGCCATAGCTCAGCTGGGAGAGCGCTTGCATGGCATGCAAGAGGTCAGCGGTTCGATCCCGCTTGGCTCCACCAACCCAACCCAGCACCATCGCACGCAATCATTCTGCAGGCTCGTGAGCCAGTGCATGTTGCTGCCTTGGTCTCCCGGCGACAGCCTGCGGAAGCAACCCGAGCCGCCAACTCGCAGTATCTCGCAATCTAATGTGTTCGATCGAACCTGAGCGCTGCGACACCCGGTCGGAGCTTGTCGACCAAATGCGCCGCCCCGAGCAGCCGGCGAGCCCCCACGGTACCGTGCACGCTGAAAGGCAGAGTGCGGCGCCGCTTGCGCAGCCAGGCCTTGCCGCGTGACGACACACGGGCGCTCGCCACACGCCCGCCGTCAGGCAAACCAACCTCTCGATTTTGCACAGGCCAGGCCAGACCGATCATCTGTTCCGCCGCCATGACGAAAAAGGCTAGCGCCAGGCCAACGAGTGCGCCCGAGGCCCCCGCGATCGACGCCCCTGCGACAATGCCAACGATGATGTTGATGAGTGGTATCGCCATCATCCCAAGCAGGATAATGGACGCGATTATATCGAAAAGCATGGCATCCCCCGATGTCAGCGTCCCGCTCGCAACCAATAAACTTGCGTCGTGGGCCGATAGGGGGGCGGCCAAGTGACCATTACGTGGCAGCCGATAGGCTCGAAGTAACCAATACTCAGGGCCCCTGGCGGGCGCTTCTATCACGCGCGTGTGAGCGGCTAAGCACCGCCTTTTGGCCCCAAACGTACACAAAGGATTGACCCGGGCCTCGCACTGACCGACAAGGGGCTATTCGCGAAGTTGCGAAGATATACAGATATTGAATGTGAGGACATCAAGTGGCTCAAGGCACCGTGAAGTGGTTCAACTCCCAGAAAGGCTTCGGCTTCATCCAGCCGGATGGCGGTGGCAACGACGTGTTCGTGCACATCAGCGCCGTCGAGCGGGCGGGGTTGAGCAGCCTCAATGAAAATCAGCAGGTCTCCTTCGAGACTGAGACAGGTCGCAACGGCAAAGCTTCTGCCGTGAACCTGAAGCTGCTCTAAGACCGTCAAGGCACTCCGTGCCTCGCAGTCCCGGATGGCCTCGTTCAACGATACGAGGCCATCAGACTGCTCAAGATCATTCTCTGTCGCGACTTGGTTTGAACCGACAGCGGCAGAGTCATTCGCTACAACACATCCCGCGTAGAAGACCAAACCGCTTTGGTCTTCAGCGCGGCACACGACCCCCATGTCAACCTTGCATGCGCCCCAGCTTCCCGAGCATTAGATTTTGCCCGGAGCTGCCCGCGACTCATGCGTGGCTTCCATCGCCGCCATCGCGCACCCGGTGCCAACGAACCGTCGAGCTCGGTAGCGAGCATCCCGTCGACCGGCTCCGCTTCCAATTCGACTGCGGAAGCCGTCTCACGACGCCTGAGCTTTTGCGCAAACAAACTCCGAGCGTCGCGGCATTGACCACTCGCAAACGATCCTGCCTAATCGGCTTTTTCCAGCATTCCGCCCAACCCGACTCGCGCGCGATTTCGACCGCGAAGCGCAATCTCCTCTCGCCCTTCCGCACTCAATCCGCGGACAATCGCGGACAATAGTGTCGCGGGATTCAGCCGCAACGACACGCACCGACGCGCGGATTTCCGTTCAGCTGCCGCGGTTCTTCAAGGCTAAGCGACTGCCGCACCTACCAAACTCAGCATCGGTTCATCCGCGAGTGCGCCGCCGATCCAAAACGCGCCGATTCCCGAAATTTCATAGGACTTTTTCCCGGTACGTTTTGCCACGCTTTCCTGATTAAAAAGTAGTGACAAAACTCAATTCGACGCCCCTCATTCGGCGTCCTTTTGAGGAGGATCTGACAATGAAATTCGCCGCAAAGCTGATTGCCTCTGCAATCTTCGTTGCCGCCACAGCAGTGGCACATGCCGACGTCGATGCCGCGCTCAAAGCGCTCGATCCCGACAACGACGGCACCATCGATCTCGCCGAGGCACAGGCCGGCGCGAAGACCAAGTTCGCCAAGCTCAACCCCGACAATGACGGAACGCTCGACGCCAAGGAACTCACCGGCGTTCTCGACGAGGCCGCCATCAAGGCAGCCGACCCCGACAGCGACGGGACGCTCGATGAGAAGGAATACGCTGCGGTTGTCGAAGCCAAGTTCAAGGCTGCCAATCCGGACGACGACGGCACGATCGACGCCAAAGAGCTGGCTTCGCCTGCCGGCGAAGCGCTGCTCAAGCTGATCTACTGAGATCGATCGGCGAAAAGCACCGCTCAACCGCGGTGACGAACGGGTCGGCCTTGGTCGGCCCGTTTCTTTTTGCGCGCTCGAGCAGTACGCTGGAGACAGAAAAAAGAGCGCCTCGGCCCGATTCGGCGCTCGGCCGAGGCGCCCACGGCTGTGGGAAGAGGTTTCCCTCTCCCCGCCGGTCAGTGTCCGCGCCGCCCACAGCAGCTGGCGCGCAGGAAACTCACTGCCCGTATAGACAGCCCGCCACATAAGTTCTAATCGTATATTATTCGGCATCAGATCAGAGATTCTTATGCCTCCGCATGTGACCCTCAAACAGCTGCGTTACTTCGATGCGCTGGCGCGCGAGCACCACTTCGGCCGCGCCGCCGAATCCTGTTCCGTCACCCAGCCCGCCCTCTCTATGCAGATCCACGAGCTCGAGGAGCAGCTCGGCCTGATGCTCGTCGAACGCACGCGCGCAGGAGTCCTGCTGTCCGACAAGGGCCGCGAAATCGCCGCCCGCGCAGCCCGCATTCTAAGCGACGTCCACGAGATGGTGGAATACGCGCAGCATTGCAAAGACGTGCTGTCGGGCTCCCTGCGGCTCGGCGTCATTCCCTCGATCGCGCCGTACATGCTTCCCCCGCTACTGCCGCTGCTGCGCGAGAGTTATCCCGACCTCGAGCTGCACGTGCGTGAAACCCAGACGCTGCCGCTTGTCCAGGAACTCATCGACGGCAAGCTCGACGTGCTGCTGCTGGCGCTCCCCATCGTTCAGGCCGAAATCGAGACGGTCGCCCTGTTCGACGACCGTTTCCTTCTCGCGCTGCCGGAAGCCCGCAAACTCAACAGCCGCGTGCGCGCCACCAAGGACCTGCTCGAGCACGAGCGACTGCTGCTGCTCGAAGAGGGCCATTGCCTGCGCGAGCAGGCGCTCACCTATTGCAGCCTGCAGCAGGTATCGACGGTCAACACATTCGGCGTTTCGAGCCTGTCGACTATCGTCGAGATGGTTGTGGCCGGTTACGGCATCACGCTGCTGCCGGAGATGTGCCTCAACGTGGAAGCACGCGGACGCGATATCGGAATTACGCGCTTCGCTGAGCCCGAGCCCTATCGGACCGTCGGGCTCGCATGGCGCACGACGTCACCACGTGCCGGCGACTTCAACGAGCTTGGACGGCTGATCAAGTTGGCCTGGTCACGTGGCTGCGTGCCGCCGGGTCGAAAACACCCGCGCCACACCCGTCCCCTCAACGCGCCGTCGTCTTGACGGCCCGCGACGTCATCCTCGAAGCCACAGCCCGCTCATCATCGCTATGCTGGGCCGAGAAGTCGACCGCACCGCCATGAAACCGCTGCGCCCATGTCACCCCGGAAACCTGCCCGCCCGGCCGCAGCCGCATGGGCAACACGATTTCCTTGTCGTCGAGCAGATCCAGCGTGCGCTGC
>JBAZYB010000080.1:0-16216 GCA_041659545.1 Hyphomicrobium sp. | reverse complement strand
AGTTGGTAGAGCAGGGGATTGAAAATCCCCGTGTCGGCGGTTCGATTCCGTCCTCGGCCACCATAGAAATCAAGGGCTTGCGAGAAATCGCAGGCCCTTTCTCTTTGGCTAGTCGGAATTGGTTGCCGTTGGGTTGCCGTTTGAACTCCACCGACTCTCGCTATTCGGCCTGGTAGTACTGCGAGATTGGCTGCGAAACGAGATTCTTGGCGGCAGATCGGAAGAGCACCTTTATAGGCGTCGACGTCACAGAGATTGGCTCGCATATTGCGTCGCCAGGGACTCCGCCGCTGTTCTTGTCTACAAGCACGGTCTTCTTCGTGACGCGATCATAGAGGTAACAGTGGGCACCCCGAATCTCCTTTTCCGTCAGATCCGACGCATAGCTGTAGAACAAGACATATCGGCCGCTATCGTCTGAGATGGCCCCAAGGCCCGAATACATCTGGGTGGTTGAGACATACGAATTGTGATCAGCCACATTTCCCGCAGGCGTCCGCGAGACCAGATCAAACTTTCCGGTCCCAAGCTGCTTCACAAATACGTCGGACCTTCCGTTGTAGTCGCTCCCAACGATCTTGTCCGATTGGCTGGAGAAAACGATTTGTTCGCCGTTGCCACCGATAGCACCGCCCAACATCTTGTCATTCAGCGCTATTCCGACCGGATCTGTGGTTCCGATGGTCGCGGCCCCCGTCGCAACGTCGACTATGGTTACGTCTTTGGGGCTATCAATGCCACTTTCTACATAGCGAACAACCGAGAGCTTGGTGCCGGACTTCGTGAACACTGGGTGCAGAACGCCGCCCCCTGGAATGTTCAGAGTCTTCCGATCGAGTGAACCGTCGGGCCGAACGGTGGCCATCGCCAGGAACGACTTCCATGGCGACTTAGTGTTTCCATTGCACCAATCCGTAAACGTGTAGAAGGCGTGCTTTCCGTCCCGGGAGAACGCGACGCCCGTGGAGGTGATGCCGCTCATCTTCGACACGCTACCATCTGGACACCCGCTGATCCTTGTCGAGGTCTTTGCGGCCCTGTCTCTCACGTAGAGCTGCACACCCTCTTTCACTGATCGCGACGTAAACGCCACTCGCTTTCCGTCGTCGGAGACCCCGACGCAATAGCTCTCGCTGTCGGCTTCGGTTCCGTCCGCGTTGCTTGAAATCAAGTCAAGCTTTTGGCTCTCCAACGAAAACAGAAAACAGTCTGCGAGTTTGACAGGCGAACCGCCCATCGTGACGAGGAGGTACTTCCCGTCAGGCGTCACAGCCTTAAGTCCCATGAAGCCGGGGGGGATGGGGAGGGATGAGAGGTGCATGTTCGATGGATCGAACGCGAGTACGGGGAGCGTGACAATTGAGAACGCGACAGCACAAGTCCATGATTTCACTTCGACTCTCCCCCTTGACAGGCAGCGAACCTCGTCCCTTCTACCCGGACGAACTTGCCCAACCAACTTCCCGATTCTGGCGAAGTCGGCGCTTCTAGTCGTCCTCAGGTACCACCATAGCAAACGTGCGCTCCCTTGGCTCTTGCGCGCCCTCCATGCCATTTCGGCCCCGCTTGCCGGCGCTAGTGGGTTTCCCCGAGCGGTGGACGCTATGGACTGGCAGCGAAGCCCCTATCGCGCGCGGCGCCGGGCCTCGCCGTCAGTAATATGCGGGTGAATCGTGGGGCGGTCCGACGCCAGGAAGTGAGGCGACCGGCATTGCGCCCGGTGGAGCGTCGGATCTTGATTGCGGCTGTACCTCGAGCCGGCGCGCGCGTACATGTCGCAGAACGGACCCGCCGCGCAACGCTGAATCGCTACAGGCACCTCAAGCCAGCAGACGCCCCTGAAAGGGCGCGGGGGGCGAAAAAATGAAGTCAAAAAGAAAGCCCGCCGAAGCGGGCTTTCGAATCTATGCCAGAGGGCAAAAGCTTACGCATCAATCAACGGCGCGCAATTCTCGAAGATCGCGTCGAAATGATCGTTGATGCGGCGAAGCTCCGCGCGGGCCTCCGTGGCCAACGCGATGATGTCCTCCAGATCCTTTGGCTGCGCCAAAGCATACAGATCGAAGTTCATTGCATTAGCTTTCATACATTTCTCCCTTTCTATTACCGCCACACATACACACTCATTGAAGCTTGGACTGGTTGTTTAACAACTTGATGACCTCGTTGTATTCCTCTTGGTCCCCGGCGGCGAGGGCTTCAGCCAGCCTTTTGATATGAAGGACACATTGCTTGGAATTCAACGCCTGCCGAGTTTCGTCGTGCTCCAGTAGATTTGAATTCATCAAGATCGAAATGATCGAATCCATCATTGTGAGGCCGAAAACAATGTCTTCGATACTTGGATCAATCTGTTCTTCAATGCTGAGGAAGCCAAATTTCGCGTCCGCCTCGAGCAATTTACCAACCGTCTTCAGGACTTCGTGCCACAGCTTGAAAATGAGGTCCGATACTTTCTTTCGTTGCTCTTCCGTGGGCTCCGACATGCACTCTGACCTCAGGTTAGCCTAATGATTCCTAATACCAGCCCAACGGGCTTGCGATAAAAAACCGGCCACCTGAGGCAGCCGGCTATTCTAACTCGATCCCACTCCCCTAGCGGCTTCCTGTTAAGGGAGTGTTAGCCGGCTTACATTCGACTCTCCCACGTGGGTGAGGTACACGCAATAGGCAGGAAGTCCTGCGCCGCAACCATGTAACCAACATGTGGCCTATGTCTCTATTTTCAATGGCTTAGCGGTGTAACAGGGTCCGAAAAGCCCCCAAGAAGCGCAGTCAAAATGGGCTGAGAGACGGCCTTTAACGTTAAATTGCGCGCCGAGTCTCCGGGCTACTTGGCATGGTCTACCCTGCCCCTGCGCTTCCTCGGGGCAGGGTAGACCATGCCGAGCGCCAACGCCAGTTGATCGAAAAACTAAGCCAGGCTGGTCGTTCGGACCAGAACAGTTCGAGGCCAGAAGGCTCAATGTTACCCGGTCAGTCTCGCCGCGAGCGGAACGCCGCCTATCCGGTCGGGGTGTATAAGGGCGGAAAGGAGTACGCAATGAACATCCCCCTGGTCCTGTTCTTATCGTCGTTGGCCTTAAGCCAAGCTGCATTTGCCGATGGGCTCTACAAGTGCAAGGACGCCAAGGGCGGTACGTCATATCAGCAGGCGGCGTGCCCGACTACCAGCAAGACCGAAGGCATCCGTACCTACGCCCCGGTCGCGCCGAGTGCTCGCAACTCCTGGACAGCACAGCGGGACGTGCTCCAACAGCAGCAGATGCAACGGCAACAGCAATATGAAGCCGAAGTGCCTCGTCGGGCAGCAAGGATTACAACCGATGCGGGTCGCGATCAAGGAGTCGACATCACTGCCGCCGTCCTCGCGCCAGCAAACACACGCCGCGGTTCGAGTAGCGCGCACGTGGCTGCCCCGCAATCGACGACCTTGCGCGACCAGCACCTCAACAAATACACCCAGCCCCCTAGTTCGACATTCGCAACCGACAACAAGACCGGCAAGCAATGCTTCGTGAACGGTGGCTTCATTCACTGTTGAACGCCAGATCAAGGAGTGCGCCGTGAAAACCTCAATCCTCGGATGGATCGTTGCTGCGCTGGTCGGGTTGCTCTGGTGGGCGTCGACCTGGACAGTTGACGAGAAGCCCGTTGTTGCCCCGCCGGTCGCCGAGAAGGGGCCGTGGACGGAGTACGCGCCGAAGCCCAACGTCTTCGACCAGTTCGATCCGCCACAACCTCAAGCGGTGGACTGGTCGGAATACACTGTAGTGCAGGAGCCACCGGCCACCGACTCCGCGGTTCAGGGGCCGGCGACTGACGCGGCCGGGCCGTGGGCGGAATACGCGCCGCAACCGCATGTGCAGTCGGATAGATTCGCCCAGGCAAACGCTGAGGCGCAAGCCAAGCGCGACCGCGATAGGCAGACGCAGGACATCGTTGATGCCGTTGACGCTGCCGCCGCTCGCAGGGAGCGGCTAGATCACTGAGCCAAGGCTTCGCGCACGCTCTGGCGAATCTCGGCCGGCGGCACGTCTTGGTAGTGGTAGGTGGTCCCGGATTTGAACTGGACGGCGAGGCGGTTGGTATCGGGGTGGTGGCCGTAGCCAAGGACGGAGCTGGACTTGACGGGGGTGATCGGGATGGGCGGTAAGTCTTTGTCGTTCATGGGCTTAGACACTCTCTTGGGCGGCCATGTGTTCGATCATTTCGTCCAGGTTTGCACCGAATTTGTGCGTCTGAACAGTGACGAACATCGGCACAAAAAGTGATAGTTCGCGCGTCTCATCGGCGTCCTCGTAGGTTTCGAGTGCTTTTAAGACGGTAGCTTTAGGTTGATATAGTGCGGCTTTGGCGGGCATTAGCCCTCTCAGTCTGAGAGTAAGTGCCTACAGCTTCATTCTCTCTCTCATTGAGAGGCAAAGCCGATCTGCTTTTTCGTCCGCGCGTTGTTTGTTTTGATCCTATCCACAGCGAGCTTTTCGAGGCAAACCTGCACTGGGTAGGAGGCGAGTCCGCCGGCGCCCGTCTTCGGGCACATGTAGCGGTACAACGCGGCTTGGCTGATGCCGACCAACCCGCACACTTCCGGCACAGATAGCCCGGTGGCCAGCAGAAGCGCCTTGATGTAGGCCGGACGTGGGTCGTGGTACTTGGCTGCATTGGGGCGCTTGACGGACTTAAGCCCACAAATCACATCTTCCTGAAGGCGCACTGCATGCCGATCGGGGAATTGAGCGCACCTCACCGCTTGGCCTTTCTTGCTGCGGCGATTCGATCCGACATGCGCTTGCGAATCTCGGCGCCTTTACGGTCGGCTTCCGGCGTGCCTGGGATCAAGGACTGCAGTTCCGCCATGTCGAAGTCGTTAGCGGCCTCGAACTGATCGGACTCCGTAACCGCGCCCTCCGCTGAGGTTGGTGAGCGGCGAAATGGCGACCCGTCGGGATTGAGCAAGCGTTGTAGTTGCCCGTCAAAGCTTAGGGCACTCTCGGTGCCATCGTCAGCAGTGAGCGTCTTGCCAATTTTCCGGGCCTCCAACTGGCGCGTGAGGGCATTCTCTCGCGACGTATGCGCCAACGTTGCGCCGCTTTCATCGACAGCCGCGTTCAATCCTAGGGCCGCGATTGCGCCTTTCGAGTTGAGGTCTGCGCCAACTTTCGCCAAATCGCCCGCCTGGCTCAATGCGGCGCCGGTCAGTTGGGCCTTCAGACCCATGATCTGTGCCGCCAACTCGCGCTTCCCTCGGGAGTTCAGGGAGCCGAGTGCCGTGTATTGCGAGTCGAGCTCGCTCAATCGGGCCTTGCGTTCTTGCTCGGCGGCATACGTGTTGCCACTGAGTCCCGTCGATGGCGCGCCATAGTTGGCGGGTACCCGGCTCAAGACCGGCGGCTGGACGGCGCTTGCGTAGGCGCCGGCGTCATTCGCTTGGTAGCCGCCGAAGTTGTTTTGCGGGGCCGCAGGATCGCGCGTGAGCGAGGACTGGCCGGAGGCGACAGCCGCCGTGGCCGAGCCAGGGGCCGCGCCAGCGACGACAGGGGCGGCGGCCGGCGCAGCCGCGGGCAAGGCGTAGGCTCCGGCGCTCCGTGCGTTCAGGCGCGCAATGCTGGCGTTGTCGTAGACGTTTTCGCCGAACTGGCCGACGCTGGAGGCCAGGCCACCGGCCCGGCCGTCGAGCGTGCGCATGCCGGGAACGAGCGCGGCTGCATTCGGCGCGGACGGCACCGCTGAGGCTGGCGAGTTCCATGGCTGAATGCGCGGGTCGACAGGCGAAACAGGGCGCGCTGGAGGTGCGGGTGCGGGCGCCGCGTTCGCCGGGGCGATCGGGGCCGGCAGTGCCGGGCGCTTCACCGCAAATGGGCTACTGACTTGCGGGGCGATCATGCCTTGCGGCGTTTGTCCCGCGTCGTAGCGCGGGGCGCGGCCAGCGAGCTCGTTGAATGCGTCCGCCGCCACGCCACCCAGGGCGCGGCCAGGGTAGGACAGGGTGTTGGCTTGAGCCGTGGCTGCCTTCAGCAGCGTGTTGTCGAATCTTGCGCCGGCATCGGCACCGCGGCGAAGCAGGTTTGCCACTTGGACACCGGTGGTCGGCGCGGGCGCAGCGGGAACTGCGGGCGCCGCTCTGGCGAGCGAGGGCACCGCTGGCCCAGGCATTCGCGTTTCAGCAGCCATCGCCGGTGGGTTGTACGCGCTGGGCGGTGCCAAACCTCGAGCAAGCGTCGGGCCAGATGCCGCGGGCGCGATCGACAGGCTTGGCCGCGAGAGGCTTGCAGGACCAGGAGCGGGAGACACCTGACGCGGCGGAGGCACCCCAGGAACTGGTGCGACGTCGAGAGGGTTCCGCTTTTTGGCCAATGGAGATTCAAGAGAAATCATGAGGGCGTCCTGGTTAGATGGAAACACGCGCGCTGGAGAAGTTAAGGCCGACGCCGCGGCTATATCGGCACCATGGCTGTCGTTGCATCTGCTGAAATCAAGCTACTTCGTTGCCGGCGCCGCCGGGCGATGCTGCGCCTATGGGGTTGGTGCCTGTATTGGCAGCACTGCCAAAGGCCTCCTCAACGGCCTGCCTAACAGCCCATTGAGGCAGCGCAAAAACTTGCCCGTCAATCTCGATGTCCCAGGTCAATTCTGCAGCCTCGTTATCACTTTCAAGCCGAGCTACTCTCCGCCTTAGTTCACCCGCCATTGTTGTTCTCCTTGCGTTGTTCAAGCGCCTCGACACGACGCAGGATATCGTCCGTTTCCAACAGTCGGGATTGGGCGGCGAGCGCATCTAACAGCCCCTTGCCCGCGTCTGGAGACATCTCGCCCACGGCAACAGAAGCCAGAATCGCTCGGCCGATATCCGAGAGCGACCCATCTTTCGGCAACACGAACGGCGCGGGCTCGGCTTGGGCCTTCATCGGCGGAAGCGCGCGATCCAACAAAAGCCGCACCGATGCCGCGTCTCCGCCGCGCGCAAGTTCGAGCGCCTTTTCAATCAACTCGGGGACAGCATCTCGGATCAGCTCGCGGAATTCGCGGCGCCGATCTGGCCCGCCGACTGGGCGGCCCTTTGGATTGCCGGATTTGCCGGACTTGAACCTGCTCATACCTGTTTTTCTCCTGCGCAGATCAGGTTTTGGAATGGGATGCTGCGCTCGCGTGGCGCAGCTCACGGCAGGACGCGTTGCAGGACGGTGCAACGCCCCTATTACTTAGTTCGTTCTGAGGATGTTTGTCCGTCCCCGGACGTGCTGGGACGGCGACGGTACGTCGCGTTGCATCGGCACCAAAGATCCTGCGATCGGAAGCCATTTCCCTGGCTCGCCCCCGCCCTTGCAATCTTGAAGTTGGGTTGGGAGTTGAATGCTGTTGCCGCGGCCACCAACCAGGCGCGAAGGAAGCGCTCCATCTGGGCGGTTTCTTCGCGATAGCCGGAGGCACGCGTGCCTAGTTGGCGCGCCCGCTCATCTTGAGTCACAGCCGCGCGACGAAACATGATTCGCGCCATGGCGTCCCTCCCCGCCGCTAGCTGGTGCTGCGTCGGAATCTCTCGGTGCAAGTGGGGTTCGACTCTCAGCCATGCCGCCATGTCTTCGCAGCTATACGCGATCAGCAAATCTAGCGCCGGCTTGCTGACCCGAAGAAAGCCCAGGGCCGCGATTCGTTCAACAAGGGGAGTCGCCATAGGCACGGCAGAAATGCCCTTATGTGCTGTCCACCTATGCTGGCGTTTTACCAACCTGACTCTGACGCCGTTGACGATGGCGAAAGAAGCCTTCTCGTCGACGCGGCCTCGATGCGCTACGGTCATCCGATCGCCGGAATCAGTGGAGTCCTGGCCATCGCCTTGGTCGTAGGCGCACGGTGCGTCCCAGGCCCCTCCGAATCCAAACATGCGGGCAATGCGTCGCGCGGCGCGATCGACTTCGATCGCTTCGCGTTCTGAGAAATCTAGCTTCTGCTTGGAGCCGGCCCGTCCGCCGTCTGCCATATCGTTGGCGCTCCTGTGCGGTTACGCCGTTGTTCCCATGTCGTGGTCTTTCAACCGCGTTGCGGGTTGCGCCTTCATTTGACGCCCCGGTGACTTGGCCAGTCGAATGCGACGACGGCCCCACATTCGCGATAACGATCCATGACGCGCTGACCCAAAAATATTTCCAGGTCGGCCGCGCTCAAGTTCGAAATGAGAATGGTTGGCAAGCTGCCTTGATAGCGTTCGTTCAAGACCTCGAACAGCAGTAGCTTCTCGTGGTCGGTACCAAGTTGGACACCGATCTCGTCCACGATTAGCAAGTCGTACTGCAGTATGGAATCGAACGCTTGCTGCTCGGATCGCTCGGAGCCTGGGCGATAGGTGTCTTTGATCGAACGTAGCAATCCGGTCACGGTGCCAAAGCGCACGGCTGCTAGCTGCGACTCCAATAGAGCCTTTCCGATGGCGCATGCCAGGTGCGTTTTCCCAGTTCCCGGCCCTCCCGTAAAAATCAGGCTGGTGCCCTTTTCGCGTTGCTCGGTCCATGTGTCGACGAACCTACGAGCAATATTGACGACCCGCTTCTGTCCGTCCTGGTTAGCCAAATAGCTCTCAATGGACCGTGACTGGAACCGGGCAGGAATACCTGCCTCTCGGTTGAGCTCGGCTACGTGGTTGCGTCGCTCCAACTCCGCCGTGGATGCCCTTCGCGCCTCGGATTCATCGCGCGCTTGTTGTTGGCAGAGTTGGCAGCGCTGTGTGATCGGGGGGCCAAACGGCCCCTGAATCACTTTCGCCCTGAACGTTCCGTGCGTCTTACACAGCGCATCGATTGTTTGCTCGGGCTCTTCGGGCTCATCGCAGGGATGCGGGGAGTTCATCGTCTGGTGTTCCTGCATACAATTTTCCTTGGAAGTTGTCGCTAGCAGAGGGCCTGGCTTTCCTGGCGGCGGTATTCGCAGCGGCCTTGGAGAGCCATGGGATTGGGTCGGCAACGGACTGCGCCTCGGCCTCGGCCAATAGCGCGGCGGCTTGGATGTCGTCACCAGCGGCCTTGCGGAGCTTCCCGAGGAATGTCCTGGCCGGCTTTTCTTCGAGCCCTTGCCGAATCAAGAATGCAAGCCCCGCTCCCCAAATTGGGTCGGGCTTTGGCTGAGTCTCGGCGCCAGCGGCGTCAGGTACGTTAGTACCTGAAGCTTCTTGCTTTGTAGGAGCAAGAGCAGGAGCAACAGAAGAGCCGTCACCTTGCCGTTCACCAACCCGCCCGGTTGGTGCGGACTTTGGTGCGGGCTTTGGGGGTTGATTGTCAGGAGTGAATCGCGTGTCCTTCCCGCGTTGCAGTCGCCGCCATTCGTCTTTTGCGAACCGAGAGCAGTACCAAAGCGGCCCATCGTCAGCGACTACCAGGGTTACGGGCTCGCCGTGCTTCCCCGCGTGGAAAGGTCGATGCGCGTAGTCGGTAGCGCCTTGATCTGCGCCCTTCAGGACACCCTTGGCGACGAGTTCGTGTAGGAGGCGGATCGGTAGCCGCACCGCCTGGGCAATGTCCGCCAGGGGCCAACGCAGGACGCCGTACTCGTCTGCATCGTGCAGTAGGCATAGCACGTCAATCCAGGCGCCACGCGCCTCTATGCTGCACCTCTGCAGCTTGGCGTTTCCTCGCCAATCTGCGGGATAGAACTGGAACGACGGGCGCTCAGCCATCGGAACCACCGCGGCATGGTGCCGGGTCGGGTTTCGTGTTTCTAGGGGCCCTCAAGCGGCACGCTCCCCGGGCGGCTACGCGCCCGGCGATCCAAGCCGCCACTTCGTGCTCGAGCCAGGCACTTGCGCGCTCACCTAGTTTAACGGGCGCTGGAAATGTGCCTTTTGCTATCTCGCGATATATATCTGAACGGCACTTTGAAGTGCGGCGTTTCACTTCGGCCATGCGCAAAAGGACCAACGCCGTACCGTTCTTCTCTTCAATCGGGATTTGCATACTCACGGGTTTTCTCCAAAAGAAAGCCGCCTTCGGCGGTTTGGGTGGGCCTGGCATTTCTCGGGCAAAAAAAAGCCGCCTTTCGGCGGTTTCAGTTCTTCTCGATCATTTTCCGGGCGAAAAAAAACCGCCTTTCGGCGGTTTCGGTTATTGCTCAATTGCGGTTGCGAGGGAGGACCCACCATGGGACTACTTCGCCATGGTGGCAATTTACCCCCCACCCCCCTGAGCTGTCAACCTCTCACGCGTTCGACTGCGGACGCTCCGCGCCAGTCTGCTTTCACAACAGACTATGGATCTGCTTCCCCACCGATTCGTCAGCGGACAGGCGCAAGCGCGGAACCGATCAGGCGCGACTCCACCGCGGCCCTGAGCTTCTGGGCCAACCAAACATCGTCCGTCAGCAAGCCGATCTGGGCCACGACGCTGGCGCCGGCTGGCAAGACGGGAAGCCCCAACGGATGCACCAGCAGCCCGCCAGCGTGATCGATGAGCAGGGTCGCCCCATTGCGTAGGGTCGATCGGTCGGCGTCGGCCAGTAGCCCAGCGGCGGTCATGAGCCATAGGTTGCCGAAGCGTTGGGTCCGACGGAATCGGGTAACGCCTGAAGACACGGTACGAACATTGGCCAGCTTAGCTTTCATGGTTGCTCACTCCCTGGTTGGTTGTCAGAAACGTAGATCGGTCGACCTAGTCGGCCGGTCTACCTGCTTACCGGCCTCCGCCGGATTTCTTGCGCTTGATCGGCGTCACCGTCGCCGGCTTGCCGGTCAGCAATTCATAGAGCCGCACAAGCGCGTCTCGCTTCTCGTCGGTGTAGCCGTGCTTGTCATAGTGGCGGGCCTGCACTCCGCCGAGGCCATGCGACTGGAGCTGTGCCCGCGTTTCGGTCGACACGCCCAGCGCGGCCAGGCGCGTCTCCACAGTGCGGCGCAAGTCGCCTGGAGTGAACGGCGCCGATGCTTCCTTGGCCTCGATCATCGCCGCCACAACCTCGCGGAGCCGGTGCTGTAGCGTGGCGTACACGGCCCCCGACTCGCCCGCCGTGGTGGTGAACAGGTACGGCCCAAGGGTGCCGCCCTGCATTGCCTCAAGAGCCTCAGCAGCAGCCGGGATCAGAGGAACGTCATGCAGGCGCGCGGACTTCCTGCGGCCTTTCGTATCCCGTAGGCGGATGGTCTGTGCGTCCGGGTCGCGGTCGGCGGTGGTTAGCCGGCCAAGTTGCATGACGCGCTGTGCGCCGGTCAGCAGATGGAAGCGAAGCAGCGCCCCGTCCGGGTCGGTCAATACCTCGATGCGTTTCCAGTAAGCCCGCAGCTCCGCCACGGACAAGTTGCGCTCGCGGCTGTTGGACGCGCCTTGGATGGTCACAATGTCGCGCGCTGGATTGGTGGTAATGCGAAGATCCCGCAGCGCAGGAAGCGCCTGGGCGCTCTGGCGGGCGCCGATGGCCGCGGCATAGGCGGCTTGTAGGTAGGAGCGCAGCTTTGCCGCTTCGCGCAGCTTGCCGGCGTTGGCGGGCCGTGCGACCACGGACAGCAGATCGTCGGTCGTGACCTGATCGGCTGACGTATCCCACAGGACTGGCCACGCTTCCTTGACGTTGCGCTCGATAGCGCGCTCTACGCTGCGCTTGCTTGCCTTGCCGGCTTTCTCTAGCTGGCCAACGTAGGCAACCAGCAGTGCCCCCAGCGTGGCGCGCTTTCTGGCGGCCTGGGCTGCCGCCTGCTGCGTCTCCGCGTCGCGACTGCGGGCGGCTTCTCTTGCCTCCGCCTCGATGGCTTGCCTCAGATCGCGGTCGCCATTCCGATAGCGCAGGGAAAGCTCAGCGGCCTTGTCGCGCGCCGCCAGCAGAGTCAGCCCGCGGGACTTTTCGCCCCACTGCCCTAGGGCGACGGCATCGCGCCTGCCCTGATCGTTCGTGTAGCGGAAGTAGAACAAGACGTGTTTGCTGGGGAGCTTCCTGGCTGCAAGCGTGCCTGCGCCTCGCGTACCGCCATCGCTAGCCCACTCGCCGGCCTTCATGGTTTGCAGCTTGCGGTCGGTGAGCTTGCTCATGGCGCCGGACTCCCTCGGACGCTATGAGAATATCAAATCCCTGCGCGGTTGCCAATAGGTTGCCACTCGGTTGCCGTTAGTTGGCGGCTTGTGCCGGACCCTATGGGACGGCTTAGGAGGGCTTTTCGCAGGGTTAGCTGCACCGTGCCGGGCTGGCGGGAAATCCTGGGCTGGAGCGGGACGGGCTCAAAAGGGATTGAAAATCCCCGTGTCGGCGGTTCGATTCCGTCCTCGGCCACCATGTATGAAACCGCTACAACCCGCGCCCCGCCTAGCTATTAGCCTGCGGGGCGTTTGCGTTTTGGGGCCTCGACACCTGCCCGTTTTTGGCCCATTGGACCCTGCGACATCCGCTCAGAAGCAGGCAAGGCTGCATGCCTTGAAGAACGTCCCCCGTTGGGGCGCAAGACCAGAGATTTCAACGTACCAGTCGGCAGTCGCGGCGCACAATTCAGTGCATGTCGCCTCGTATTCCGTTCCCGCCCTTTTTTGCCTCGCCAATTGGCGAAGCAACTGCTCGACCTCGGGGGGCAGGCAGGAGGCGGATTTCATCTTGCCCCATACATCCAGAAGCTTGCGAAGCTTCGAGATCTCGCCCTGGATGTCCTTGTACTGTTGAGCGCCTGTGCCGCCCGTTCCCTCGATGTCCCCGGCGGCGTCCTGCAGTTGATCCAGTGCCGACTCGATCCCGTCGGCGACCAGGTCATACGAGTCACTGCTCGGCGGCTGATTGCCGGCCTGAAGCTGGTCCATTTGCTTGAACAACGTCGTGAGTCCGTCAAGCAAGCCATTCGAGAGTTGCTTGCAGTCGGTTTTCGGGCTGGGACCAGGCGGCGAAATGCCCGGGCAACCGAGCGCACCGCCGAGACGAGACAGGTTAGTGCTGATTCGTTGCATCGTGTCGAAGTCAGCGCACGCATTCACCAGAGAAGGTCTAACAGACTGTCCCAGGGATCTGTCTATACAGGAATCTTTCTGCGGAAACTGGCTTCGCTCATTCAAACTCAGGAAACCATTCTTGTCGTGCAAGATCTGGCCAACGAGGTTTTTCAATGCACTTGCATTTGGCGGATCGGAGCCCTTGTTGAAGCGGCACGCCAACGCCTCCGAGAGCTTCTGCAGCAGCTGGCTGAATTCCCGATTGAACTCAGCAAACGAACCAAAATAACTGCCGGCCGGACCGTTGTATCGGGCGATCAGGCTCTCAATGGCGCGGACCGCTTCACAGGCTTTCTCGCTGTCGCACTTGTCTTCGGCAGGCGGCTTCAGGTTCAGGCATGCGGCGAGGGACCGGCCTTTTCCGGCCGCCGCATCCGCCTCGCGCTTTTCCACCTGCGCCCTGAGGCCTGCCGACACTTCGGCTGGAAGCCCGGCCAGCACGTCCGCGAGCGGGACCGTGCCCGCGGGGCACGTACCGACGCATATGCTTTTGAGTCCCATCGACTCTTCCTTCACGTCTTGCCAGAACGTGGCGCTAGCGACCTGCGAATTCCCGCAGAACACCAGGAGTTGGTAACTTTTGAATGGTGCGGTTGCTACGGCCGGCGCGGCCAACGCGGCGAGGATTCCTGCGGCGAACAACGTCAGTGCCAAACGCGCGGAACGGGAGCCCGTTCGAAAGTCGATCACCTGAAACTACTTCTTGACCGTGATCTCGACGCGCCGATTCTTCTGCCGGCCGTCAGGATCGTCGCTGCCATCGGGAAGGGTGTTGGACACGACTGGCTTCTGCTCGCCAAAACCATGGGTGCCCATGCGGCGTCCAGCCAGGTTGCCGTTCCCCAAGAGCCAGTTCTTCACAGCCGCCGCGCGACGCTCCGAGAGCTTCTGGTTGTAGTTGTCATCGCCCTTGGCGTCGGTGTGTCCGTCGATGCGGACATCGCCTTTGGTTTGCTCGCGGATCACGGTGGCGGCCTTCTGCAGTGTTTCCTGCGCGGCGGGCTTGAGCGTGTCCTTGTCGAAGTCGAAGAGCACGTCGGCGGCCAATTCAATATGCACTTCGGTCTCGGTCTGCTTGATCTGCAGGTCCTGGACCTTGCCGCCGAGATCGATCACCGTAAAAACCAGATCGCGAACGCTACCCTGCCCGTCGGCCGCCGCGACACCCGGTGCCACGGCGGTCGCTGCTACGAGCAAGCCTATGATGCTTCCAGTAATAGTGCCGCGCATGGCTGCCTCGCTGGTGGTCAGGGGCTGATGGGAACATCGTCCATGGGGGCAAAGTGCAGGATCATGACCGAAATGACCTTGACGTCCTCCGGCGGCGCCGGGAACTTGGCCCATAGGTTCATCCGTGCGCCCACCGGGATGGCACTGTTCACCCGACTGCACACGCATTGGTTTTCGCTATCGCGCACCACCAGATACTTCTTCTTGTTCACGGCATCGATCAAATGGGTACCGCTCACCGTATTGTCGTCAACATTACCGCCACCCGCGCCGTAGGCGCTGCGAAGGTAAATTTCTTCCTTGGTGTTGTTGACCATCGCGAACTTCAGCGTGAGCGTGCCACCGCTGCCACGCTTGAGCTCGGTTACCTCGACACTGAGGCCGGCGGTCTCGCCGTCGGAAGTAGCCAGCACCGGTGCGCTGGGTGCGGGCACTGCCGCTGGGGCAGTCGGTGCGGGCGCGGCCGCGTCGGACGCAAGCGCGGCGCCGTCGGGCGCAAGCGCGGCAGCCTCGGACGCAGGCGCTCCGGGAGGCGGTGCGGGTTGCGCCACCGGGGCTACGTCGGCCGTCGGCAGCGCGGTGGCGGGGTTGTCTGCATTTTTTCCACAGCTCACAAGTAGAGCGAGCGTGAACACGGCGATGCCGGTCATCATTGGCTTCGTGGCAAACATAAAGTCTCTCGCTGGTTGGTTGATGATGAAAAATCAAGCATCAGAAATCCAAAACAACGGCGGCATTGATCATACGCTTCGTGATTACCGTGTCAAACGCCGTCAAGCGCGTTCGGCGTACGACGCCCATCTCCTTCGCAGCTACTGACTGACAGGCACATTGTCGATGCGGCTGAAGTGCGGAACGACAATGTTGAACTTTTGCACGTCGGTGGGAGGGGCCGAAAACTTGGTCCGCAGATTGACGCGAGACTTCGGCTTTGCGTTCTGCACATCGGTGCTGCACACACAATTCTTTTCCGTGTCCCGCACCACCAGGCGTTTCTTTCTGCCATCCGCCGGAGTCGATACCGGGGCTGCCGGGGCCGCTGCCTCGGAGCTTCCCGGAGTCGAGCCTGCCGCCGGCCTGCAGGCATTCAAGCCGAGCGTCAGAGTAAGGATCAGGCACGCTGTCGCGCATTTTTTCGGCGTAGCATGTACGAACCACCCCCGTCATGCCGCATTGCTCAAGGCACCAAGTCAGGCACCGGGGGCGGCTGCTATGCTAATCGCGAATTCTCCCGCGAGCTCCCGCCCATGCGCCCAGCCCCAAGAATCCTGCTAGCCCTCGCCTTTTCAGCCCTGATCGCCGGCTGTGGCGGTGGCGGCGTGCGTAAGCAGATCAATCCGCCCCGAGCGAGCATCCAGCAGCTTACCGTCCAGGCCGACGGCCAATGGCAGTTGATCGTGCGCCTGCAGAATTTCAGCAACGTGCCCACGTCCTTCGAATCGGTCAACGCCAACCTGGTCGTGGCTGGCCTGGAAGCCGGCCCGATCACCCTGAGTCCGGCGATCACCATCGGTCCGGAATCCGCCGACGTGGTCACCACGACCCTCAAGCCTGCAGTCACCGGCAAGCTGGTCATCGCTTCGGCGCTGGCCTCCGGACAATCCGTGCGCTATTCCCTGTCGGGAACCATCGTCACCGGGGACCCCAAGGGTAATTACAGCTTCACCTTCGACAGCACGCTCAACCCGGCGCCCGGCCTGCCCGGCGTAATGCGCTGAAGCGTCGACCAAGCCACCAGGAAACAAACCATGAACAGCTACAGCGCTCCATTGCGCGACATTCGCTTCGTGCTTTTCGATGTCCTGGGCGCCGAGGCGCTGTACCAGCGACTGGGCATGGCCCATGCGCAACGCGACTTGCTCGATGCCGTGCTCGATGAAGCCGCCAAGTTCACCGAGACCGTGCTGGCGCCCTTGAACGTGGTCGGCGACGAGCATGGCTGCGTCTACGACAAGAACACCGGCGCCGTCGCCACACCGGCGGGTTTCAAGGAAGCCTATGCGCAGTTCGGCGCGGCCGGCTGGACCGGATTGACGGCGCCCGAA
>JBAZYB010000079.1:0-16256 GCA_041659545.1 Hyphomicrobium sp. | reverse complement strand
CGATCGCAGCCGTACGGCGACGGTCGTGGCTGAGCCGCTGGAGCGCGGCTTCGGCATGACGCTTGGTAACGCGCTGCGTCGCGTGCTGCTGTCGTCGCTGCAGGGCGCTGCCATCAAGACGGTTCAGATCGACGGCGTGCTGCACGAGTTTTCTTCGATCCCGTCGGTGCGCGAGGATGTGACCAACATCGTCCTCAACATCAAAGAGATCGCGTTGCGCATCCACTCCGAGGGTGGCAAGCGCATGGTGCTCAAGAAGGAAGGCGGCGGCCCGGTCCGCGCCAAGGACATCGAGGCGGGCCTCGATGTCGAGATCCTCAATCCTGAGCACGTGATCTGCACGCTCGACCAGGGCGCATCGATCCGCATGGAATTCACCGCCGACATGGGCAAAGGCTATGTCGCGGCTGAGCGCAATCGTCCTGAGGATGCGCCTATTGGGCTCATTCCGGTCGACAGCCTCTACAGCCCGGTGAAGAAGGTCTCGTACAAGGTCGAGAACACCCGCGAGGGACAGATCCTCGACTATGACAAGCTGACCATGACGGTTGAGACTGACGGCTCGGTGAAGCCTGAGGATGCCATCGCGCTCGCCGCGCGCATCCTGCAGGATCAGCTGGCGGTGTTCATCAACTTCGAGGAGCCGAAGAAGGCCGTCGAAGAGACGCGTCATCCGGAGCTGGCGTTCAACGCCGCGCTGCTCAAGAAGGTGGACGAGCTGGAGCTTTCCGTGCGCTCGGCCAACTGCCTGAAGAACGACAACATCGTCTACATCGGCGACCTCATTCAGAAGACCGAGGCGGAGATGCTGCGCACTCCGAACTTCGGCCGCAAGTCGCTGAACGAGATCAAGGAGGTTCTGGCCTCCATGGGGCTGCATCTGGGCATGGAAGTGCCGAATTGGCCGCCGGACAACATCGAAGAGCTGGCGAAGCGCTTCGAGGACCAGTACTGAGACGACGTGCGAATTCCGGCGCGTGGCGCAAGTCATGACGCCGGGACCACGGTTTAAGAGCCTAGCGAGGTGAGGCCGTAGAACCTCCCCGTTAAACAACCTAAGGGAACTGACATGAGACACAAAAAGCTCGGGCGGCGCTTTAGCCGCGACAGCAGTCACCGCCAGGCCATGTTCTCCAACATGGCCGCCTCACTCATCAAGCACGAGCAGATCGTCACCACCCTGCCGAAGGCGAAAGACCTGAAGCGGGTGATGGACAAGTACATCACGCTCGCAAAGCGCGGCGATCTCAATTCGCGCCGTCTGGCTGCTGCCCGTCTTCGCGATGAAGACATGGTCAAGAAGCTCTTCGACACGCTTGGGCCGCGCTACAAGGACCGCGCCGGTGGGTATACGCGCGTCTTGAAGGCTGGCTTCCGCTACGGCGATAGCGCTCCGCGCGCCGTCATCGAACTGGTCGATCGCGATACGTCGGTGAAGGGCAAGGAAGACCGCGAGCGCCACGAGGCGCAGCTGGCAGCCCAGGCTGCCGAGTCCTGAGCCTAGACGCCTCTAGGCACTGCCAAGAATTCAGGCCGGCGCGTTCTCGCGCCGGCCTTTCTCTTTAGTGAGTTTCGCTTCGCGCCCGATACGACGGCGGTTCGTGCGGCCGGTGTGATCAGGCGGCGTCTGCGGGAGGGAGTTGGCCGTCCTGCAGGGCCTTGAACTCGACCATGCCAAAGTTGGCCACCGTGTTGAGATCCTCATCGAGGATCTCATAGACCGTGTCGCCGACATTGCGGTTGCTGAAGAAGGCGATGACATCCTGATCGCCGCCGCCCTCGGTGTGGGGCTCGCCGTCTCCGGGCGTGGCGACGTAGCTGCCGACGGGACGAACCTCTTTGAGCTCGCCGTTGCTGCGGTAGATGCGCAGCTCGCCCTGAAGCACCAGGGTGACGTAGTCGCAACGGTGACGGTGCATGGCGATCTTCGAGTGAGCGTCGAACTTGAAGAGGATGTCGACGATGCGCTTCTCGGGGTCGACCGCGCAAATGTGGTAGGCGAGGTTTGGAAAGCCCTCCAGCGTGTTCCAACGGATGTTGCGGGTGTCGAAGGGGATCGTGGTCATAACCGGTGGTCTCCCTGCATGGTTTCTTGGTTCCGAGAAGCTCAGCCACACGCTGTGACGAGCATTGGGCTCATGACGCCAACGTGACTTGTTGGTCGAAGGGCTGCTTGCCATTTTGTGCCAACTGCTCCGGCCACCGCGGACTTTGCCATGGCGCCCCGACTTTCCGGTTTTACGCGGGCCAGCTCCCTCGGACCCATTGCCGAGTTCATGGACCGGCAGGGCGGTTCGATCTGGCGGGTGCTGAAGGCTGTCGACTTGCCGTTCGTCCTTCTTGACGATCCGGACGTTATCGTTCCGCTGCGCGAGCAGTTCCGCCTTCTGGAGCGGGCAGCGCGGGAGACGGGCGATGAGTTCTTCGGAGCTCGCCTGGGCCAAGTGGTGCGCTCGCGTGACCTTAGCCGCTTTGGTGCCTGGGTTTGTGCGGGCAAGACCTTGCGGGAGGCAATTGCCCGCGCCCACGCCGGACTCAACTCGATGCTGCAAACTTCGACAGTGCTGAGGCTCGTCGAGCGTGGCGATACGACGGTCTGGTCGATCGAGTTCGTGGAGCCGGAGACCGAGGGGCGCCATCACAACGAGCTGCTCGGCGTCAGCTATTTGATTGATACCGTTCGGACGTATGCCGGCGCTGGGTGGCGGCCGGACGCCGTATTCACCGCACTACCTCGCGGAACCCCCTGCGCGCGGCTCGAGGAGATTTTCGGCAGCAACGTCTCGCACGGGCATCCGGTGTCAGCGATCGTCTTTGAGACTGCGCTATTGCGGAGCGTCATTCCCTCGGTGGCGCAGGTATCGGCAGAGGCGCTCGCTGCGGAGGCATTCATTCCAGAGCAGAGGGACGCGTTAGCAACCATAGCTGCCGTCACCGATCTGGCGCTACATGAAGGCTACCCGCGCGTAGACTGGGTGGCAGCCAAGCTCGGCACGACGCGGCGCTCACTGCAACGGCTGCTGTCGCGGCATGAGATGACCTTCAATCGCGTCGTCGAGCAGGCGTTGATGCGCCGTGCAGTGTCGCGTCTCGCGGATCGGAACGCGGCGATCACCGATATCGCGCTGGAGCTGGGCTACGCCGATGGGGCGCATTTTACGCGCGCCTTCCGCAGATGGACCGGTATGGCGCCGAGTGCATACCGCCAAAATCTAGTCTGACGGCGGGGGGCGCTCTGGTCCGACACAAATCGGTTTCGGCTTGCATACAAGGCTATTATTGGTTGTGCCGTCCGGCACTGCCCGAGCGCGGATGCCGCCGTACCAGTTCTGCCGAGAAACAGGGAGCAGTGTGCGCGCATGTCAACGCAGAAGGTTCTGGTCACAGGTGCTTCCGGCTTTATTGCCAAGTACGTCATCGCCGAGCTGTTGCGGCAGGGCTATCAGGTTCAAGCGACGCTGAGGAACCTCGACCGTGCAGGTGAAGCGCGCCGCGGCATAGCCGGAGCAGGCGCGTCGGCCGATGGGGTTACATTCTTTCAGGCGGATTTGCTGTCTGATGAGGGTTGGGACGCTGCTGTCGAGGGCTGCACCTATGTGATGCACGTTGCCTCGCCGTTTCCGCTCAAACACACCAAGGATGCCGACACGCTGATCCGTCCGGCACGCGAGGGTGCTGTACGTGTTCTCAAGGCAGCGACACGCGCTGGGGTGAAGCGCGTGGTGCTGACGTCGTCCGTCGTCGCCATCACGTTGCCCTGGCCAGAGGCTAGCCTCGGGCATGTGTTCGACGAGACCGACTGGACTAATCCAGAGCGGCCGGACATTTCCGCTTATGTGGTCTCCAAAACGCTCGCCGAGCGCGCGGCGTGGGAATACGTGAAGGAAACGCCGGGCGCGCCGGAACTCGCCGTCGTCAATCCCGCGTTCGTGCTTGGGCCGGCGGCGGACGCCGACCTGTCGACGTCACTTGAAGTCATTCGCCTCATCGGCACGGGCGCCTACCCGGCGGCGCCTAAGCTCGGCTTTCCCATCAGCGATGTGCGCGATGTTGCGGTCAGCCACGTGTTGGCGATGACCACCCCTGCGGCGGCGGGTGAGAGGTTCCTGACGGCAAACGGGTTCATGCGGCTCATCGAGGTGTCGCGCTTGGTGAAGGAGGCGCTGCCCGATCTGGCGCGCAAAGTGCCCAAGGGAGAACTGCCCGATTTTCTCGTGCGCGTGGTGGCCCTGGTGGACACGCGCTTAAAAGCGGTTTTGCCGGATCTCGGCTTCCCGCGGCCGATTACGAATGCCAAGGCGCACCGCATATTGGGGCAGACATTCCGATCGCCCAAGGAGGCGGTAATCTCGGCGGCCACGAGCCTGCGGGCGCTCAAGGTTATTTAGGGTCCCCGGGAGTGCCATTTGGTGGGAATTTGGGCTCCGGGGAGCCGTATCGTCACGGGAGCGCCACGAAGCCCCGGCGCTATGGTATTTGAGCGCCATTCGGTGCCTCTGGAACGCAGGGTTCCGTCCCGAGACACGCTGCCAAGGAATATGACCCGCCAATGAGCAAGCCGATTAATCGCTTCCCAGCTCGCGCCGCCGCTGTCGCCCTCAGCCTCGGCGCTATGTTCAGTGTGCTGGCTTCTGTCACGGCCCCGGCCCAGGACAAGCAAGTGCCGCCGACGCGCGATGCGCTGCAATTTTCCTATGCGCCGATCGTGAAGCGGGCGACGCCGGCGGTGGTGAACGTCTACGTCCGATCGAGGGTGCGCACGTCCGTATCGCCGTTCGCCAACGATCCGTTCTTCCAGCGCTTCTTTGGAGGACGGGGCGGATTCGGCTTGCCGCAGGAGCGCATCCAGCAGTCGCTTGGCTCGGGAGTCATCATCAGTCCGGACGGCGTCATCGTGACCAACACCCACGTGGTCAAGGGCGGTACCGACACGCAGATCCGCGTCGCGCTGTTCGATAAGCGCGAATACGACGCCCGCATAGTGGCGCAGGACGAGCGCACAGACCTTGCTGTCCTCAAGATTGAGAAGGGTGGCAATGACTTCCCGTTTCTCAAGTTTGCCGATAGCGACAAGCTGGAGGTTGGGGACGTGGTGCTGGCCATCGGCAATCCGTTCGGTGTCGGGCAAACGGTGACCAGCGGCATCATTTCGGCGCTGGCACGAACGGAGATGGCGCAGTCGGATACGCAGGTGTTTCTGCAGACGGATGCCGCCATTAACCCTGGCAATTCCGGCGGTGCACTTGTCGATATGAACGGGCGACTTGTCGGTATCAATACGATGATCTTCTCGCAGTCGGGTGGATCGGTGGGCATCGGCTTCGCCATCCCTTCCAACCTCGTTCGCCTCGTCGCCGATAATGCCGCCGCCGGGCGCAAGATCGAGCGGCCGTGGCTCGGCGCACAGCTGGAGACGGTCGATCGAGACAAGGCGCGGATGTTGAAGCTGGACCGTGTTTCAGGCGCCGTCGTCATGCGGCTGACCAACGACGGTCCGGCGGTGAAGGCTGGACTGATGCTCGGCGACGTCATCGTCAGTGTCGACGGATTCGAGGTCGCGGACTCCCACTCGGTGCTGTATCGACTGACGACGCGCGGGGTCGGTAACACCAGCCGCCTCGATGTGCTGCGCAACGGCCGGCGTGAAACGGTCAACCTGACATTGCTGCCGCCGCCCAAACCGGGCAAGGATGACGTCCGCAATCTATCGGGCAACCATCCTTTCGACGGCGCGCGCGTGTCGAACATTCTTCCCAGCGTGGCCGATGAGCTCAACCTCGACGACACCGATGGAGTGGTTATCGTCGCGGTGCGGTCGGGCGGAGTCGCCGCGCGCCTCGACTTCCAGCCGGGTGACATCATCGTGCAAGTCGGGGATGACAAAATCACCGACGTGATCATGCTGGACGAACTCACGCGCAAAGGCCGGCGGCTGTGGAGCGTCACCATCAAGCGCGGTGGTCGCCTGATGAAACTACAGATGTCTGGGTGAGGCTTTGGCGACGCTTTTCGAGGCCGCGGGACTAGAGAAGGGGGCACCACGCCCCCTGCCGGACCGATTGCGGCCGACGAAGCTGTCGGAGGTCGTCGGTCAGGAGCACCTTGTCGGTCCTACCGGCACGCTGACGCGCATGTTGAAAGGCGGCCGCCTCCCGAGCCTCATCCTGTGGGGACCGCCCGGTTCGGGAAAGACGACCGTGGCGCGCCTGCTGGCACATGAAACCCAGCTGGAATTCGAGCAGCTGTCAGCCATCTTTTCGGGCGTTCAGGACCTGCGCAAAGCCTTCGATCGCGCCAAGGCGCGTCGCGAGCACGGCAAAGGCACGTTGCTGTTCATCGACGAGATCCACCGCTTCAATCGTGCCCAGCAGGACAGCTTTCTGCCGCACATGGAGGACGGCACGATCACGCTCATCGGCGCGACGACGGAGAACCCTTCCTTCGAACTCAACAGTGCCGTGTTGAGCCGCGCCGCGGTGCTGGTGTTCAACCGGCTCGATCCGGAGGCGATCGAAGACCTGCTGCAGCGGGCCGAGAAGGAAGAAAAGCGCAAGCTGCCGCTCGATGATGATGCGCGCGAGGCGCTGATCGGGATGGCGGACGGCGACGGTCGGGCTGCAATCAACCTCGCTGATGAGGTATTCGCCGCCGTTGCGCCAGGGCAGGCGCCACTCAATCGCAATAGCCTCAGCGAACTCGTGCAGCGCCGCGCGCCGCTTTACGACAAGTCGCGGGAAGGCCACTACAACCTCGTAAGTGCTCTGCACAAGTCGGTGCGGGGTTCGGACCCGGATGGCGCCCTTTACTGGCTAGCGCGGATGCTGGATGGCGGGGAGGACCGGCTGTTCCTGGCCCGCCGCCTGGTGCGGATGGCGGTGGAAGATATCGGTCTCGCCGATCCGCAAGCGCTGGTGCAGGCGCTGGCGGCCAAGGACACATTCGACTTTCTGGGCAGTCCGGAAGGGGAATTGGCGCTGGCGCAGGCGACCGTCTATCTCGCCACGGCGCCCAAATCGAACGCGGTCTACGTCGCCTACAAGGCTGCCATGCGAGCTGCCAAGGAAAACGGTTCCCTGGCCCCGCCCAAGCACATCCTCAATGCGCCGACCAAGCTGATGCAGCAGGAAGGCTACGGCGAGGGCTACGCCTACGACCATGACGCCGAGGACGGCTTTTCGGGGCAAAATTACTTCCCCGAGGAATTTGACACACGGCCGAAGTATTACGATCCGCCGGAACGCGGTTTCGAGCGGGAGATCCGCAAGCGGTTAGCTTATTGGGCGGACCTCAGGACGAAGCGCGGAGGCTAAGTTGGGCGGACTGGTCCGTTGGAGGTCCGTTGCCTATACTGCCGAAGCTGGCGAGTGGACACGTACGGGAGGGACTGATGGTTCAATTCATCGATCTTTGGCGCGGACACCCGATCAATGAGTCCGTGACGACGCCGTGTATCGCTCCACACGATCTGACGAACATGGAAGGCGAGCACGTTCGCATGGGCTTTCCGGTCTTCCACAATCAATGCGCGATCCGCATGGGTGTCGCGCTGCGCCGTGCCGGCGTGACGGACGGCCAGATCGGCGGCTGCGCCGCATGTGCCGTGCATCCCCGCTCGGACATGCATTTCATCAACGCCAACCAGCTGGCGAATGCGTTGGCGCACTCCAACATTCCCGGTATCGGCAGGGTCGAGAAGATCACCGGCACTGAACCGGCCCACTATTACCCGCAACTTTTCGGGCGCACGGGCATCATCTATTTCCAGGACTACTGGAAGCGTAGCTCCGATAGCGGGCGCCCGACGGGCGATCACATCGACGTCTGGAACGGCTACCGTTCGTCCGCCAAGTGGCTGCTCGAGTGGTTCTCTTGGCTCGGCTATTACTCGAACTATGCCAATGCCGGCGAGATCTGGTTCTGGGAAGTGAAGTAGGCAGAACGCGCTGGGGGAATGCATGCGCTACGTCGTTTCCATGTTGTTCGCGCTGGTTGGGGCAGTGTTGGCGGCGGTGTTCGTCGGCTCCACGGCAGCCGATTGGATTGTCGCCCATCAAACATTCGACAGCTCCGACGACGCTGAGAACCTGCACATGCTCGCCTTCATCGGCACGCTGGTCGGCGGGCTCGTCGTCGGCTGGCTTTTCGGATGGATCATTGGTGGGAGCGGTCGCTCGGCCCCACCTTCGGCTTAGAACACCGTCAACCATCTTTCGTTTGTGAGCCCTGCAGACGCGCTTCCCGGTGCCTCATCTGCGATGCGGCGCTGGGCCGGCGCGTTGCGCTGGGGTAATCTCGGCGGGCCTTGAGTCTGGACATCGGCTGCCGCTGCCCCTAGGCCATCGCTCAACGAGCGGCGCCTTGCGCCCGCGATAGGGCAATCCATGAACGATCGAGTCGAGACCATCAAAGTGAAGGCGAGCGAGGCTGATATGCGGCTCGACCGCTGGTTCCGCATCCACTTCCCGGATGTGGGCTACTCCTACCTGCAGAAGCTGCTGCGCACTGGCCAGGTGCGCATCGATAGCCGCCGGGCAGAGGCTAACGCTCGGCTCGAGGCCGGCGCACAGGTTCGCGTCCCCGCGATCGTGCGCAACAGCGCCAAAGAGGCTGCCGCGGTGCCGAGTGTGAAGCCGCCGCTCGGGCTGTCGAAGGCCGATCGGACGAGCATCGAGCGCATGATCCTGTTCGAGGACGAGCATGTCCTCGTCCTCAACAAACCATTCGGGCTTGCGGTGCAGGGCGGTAGCGGCACCAAGCGGCATATCGACGGCATGCTCGCGGGGATGGCCGATCGCTTCGGCGGCGAGCGCCCGCGTCTCGTCCACCGTCTCGACCGCGACACGACGGGTGTGCTGCTCGTTGCCAAGCATCGTGACGCGGCGGCCAAACTCGGCCGCGTGTTCCAGACGCGTTCGGCTGCCAAAACCTATTGGGCGCTGGTCCGGGGCGTACCCAAGCCGCCGCAAGGCAAGATCGAAGCGCCGCTCGTCAAGGCCGCTGGTCCCGATGGCGATCGCGTGCGCAAGGCGCTGCCCGGCGAGCAGAAGGAGGCCATGCACGCGACGACGCATTACTCGGTGATCGATCGGCTGGCGCACAAGGCGTCGTGGGTGTCGTTGAAGCCGGTGACGGGTCGCCAGCACCAGCTGCGGGCCCATATGGCGCTGATCGGCAACCCGATCGTGGGCGACAATAAATACGGCGGCGATGAGAACTATCCCGCCGAGCAGATTGAACACAAACTTCACTTGCACGCGCGGCGACTGGTTCTGCCACATCCGGTTACCGGGGGGAAAATCGACGTCACGGCGCCGCTGCCCGAGCATATGCGCAAGACCTGGGAACTTCTCGGCCTCGATGCGGAGCGGTTCAAGGAGGCTGACGAATGAAGCTTGTCGTCCTCGATTGCGATGGCACGCTCGTCGATAGCCAGAACGGTATCTGCGCGGCGATGGCGCATGCGTTTAGCGGCTTTGGGCTGAACCCACCGGCCAGGGAAGCAACGCTGTCCATCGTTGGTTTGTCGCTTCCCGAGGCATTCTCGGCGCTGGCGCCGGATATCGACCATGAGCTGCGCGCCGCCATGGTCGAGCGCTACAAGTCGGCATTCCTCGATATCCGCCGCGACCCGGTGCTGCACGAGCCACTGTTCGAGGGCATCGAGGCCGCTATCGAGGCCTTCGCACAGCGCGATGACGTGATGCTGGGTATTGCGACGGGCAAATCACGCAAGGGTGTCGATCGACTGTTTGCCCGCGAGGGCTGGGCGGATCGTTTCATCACGGTGCAGACCTCCGACCTTCACCCCTCCAAGCCGCATCCGTCGATGTTGCACGCGGCAATGAAGGAGGCGGGAGTCGGCACGGACAGCACCGTGATGGTCGGCGACACGACCTTTGACATGGAGATGGCGCTGGCCGCCGGGACTGGCGCCATTGGCGTCGGCTGGGGCTACCATTCGATCGAGGATCTGCGCCGTGCGGGTGCACATGCGGTGATCGCGAATAGCTACGGCCTCAACGACGAGTTGGATGCGTTCTTCGCCCGGCGGGAGGTGGTCGCATGAGCGAGGGAGAGGCGCACGAGGCAGGCAAGGTTCTGGGTGCGGTTCCCGGCAAGGTTCTTGGCAAAGAGGCGCTGAGGCCGCCGCTGCCGAAGCGCTTCTATACGGAGGTCACGGTCGGCGAGGCGCCGGAAGGAGGCTATCAGATCCTGCTGGACGGCCGCGCGGTCCGAACGCCCAAGAAGCTGTTGCTCAAGGTGCCGACGCAAAAGCTCGCCGAGGCTGTGGCCGAGGAATGGGCGGCGCAGAGCGAGCGCATCGATCCTTCGAGCATGCCGCTGTCGAAGCTCGCCATCACGGCCATTGACGGGGTTTGCGACCATCTGCAGGAGGTGGCCGACGACATTGTGCGTTTTGCTGGCAGCGATCTCCTGTGCTACCGCGCCGAAGCTCCAGCGGCTTTGGCGGAGATGCAGACCAAGGCCTGGGATCCTGTTCTGGGCTGGATCGAAGCTGAGACCGGCGCCCGGTTCCTGCTCGCCGAGGGCGTGATGCCGGTCACACAGAGTCGCCACGCGTTATCGCGCGTCGCCGACCTCGTTGCCCCCTTCGACGCCATGCAGTTGGCGGCGCTGCACGTTATGACGACCTTGACCGGCTCGGCTTTTCTCGCCCTGGCGGCAGCTAAGGCTCGCCTGACGGCTGAGGAGGCGTGGGCCGCAGCTCACGTCGATGAGGACTTTCAGATCGAGCGCTGGGGCGTCGATGTCGAGGCCACCGAGCGCAGGGCCCGCAGACGGATCGAAATGCTGGCAGCGAGCCGCTTTCTGGAGCTTCTGCGTCCGGATTGAGCGCCTGTTCCGTGAGGAACAGCCCCCTGCGCGAGGCTCCAGTATGGTTCGGGTTCAGAGCCATAACAGAGAGGGAGGGGCTCGTGCTCAGTGTCTTCGACTTTGCGATACTCATGATCGTCATACTGGCCGTGCCGCTCATCATCCGGGCCGGCCGATGATCGAGACAACTTTCGATCTCTGGATCGCGATCGCCGCCATCGTGCTGCTGCCGGCGATCATCTGGGTGAACGCCTATAACAGAACCCAGGGGATCATGGGGTATCTGTGGACCGAGAGCCCGAACCTCGTGCGCATCGGACTCGTATTTCTCTCGTTGATCTGGATCGACCGGGTGGTCGAACTCGCCGGTCACTTTGGCCTGCTTGCGACGACGATGTCGGAATGGGCCACGATCGTGCTCGGAATTTCGATGTTCGCTCTTTCGCTGGCGATACTTGTCATGGCAACGTTGGTGACATTCAGGTACCTGCGCTCACGCCGCTCGCCCTAACGTGTGGCCCGTGTTTGCCGATCCAAAATGCTGTTTGAGCGGAGACGTTTATGCAAGCCCTCGGCACCTTTGATCTCTACCTCAATATTTTTATCGCCATCTGGTTTCCGCTGCTCATCCTGGTCAATCTCAAGAACTGGGGCGAGCGTAGCCCGTTCAACAGTTACCTGTGGCGGATGGAGCCGGGGCTGATGCGCATGTCACTGGTTCTGGTTGCGATCATGGCAGCCTATGCCGGCGTTCGCTTGGCGGTTCAGTTTGGACTTCTGCCCAGCACGCGGATGGAGACCGCCCTGGCGGTGCTCGCCGTGCCGTTCCTGCTGGGCTCAGTGGCGGAACTGTGGCTCGGCGGGCGAGCGCTGGTGCGCTATATGCGTTCACGGCCGAGTGCGGCTAGGCCCTAAGGTCCCAAACGTCGCACCTTGCGGGCCCGTTTCCCTAAGTTCTCAGGGCCGAACCTCCGTGCTATGAGCGCTAGTGGCGCTCCGATAGCGCAGCGCGCGGGTACGAAGGGACGATCATGAAGGACATCATCGAAGAGCTTGAGAAGCGCCGGGCCAATGCACGTCTGGGTGGCGGGCAGGTGCGTATCGACGCCCAGCACAAACGCGGCAAGCTGACCGCGCGCGAGCGGATCGAGCTTTTGATGGATGAGAATTCCTTTGAGGAGTTCGACACCTTTGTCGAGCATCGCTGCACCGAATTCGGCATGGAAAAGAACAAGACGCCTGGCGACGGCGTGGTGACCGGCTGGGGCACCATCAACGGGCGCGTGGTCTATGTCTTCGCCAAGGACTTCACTGTCCTGGGCGGCTCTCTTTCCGAGAGCCATGCCCGCAAGATGACCAAGATTCAGGACATGGCGCTGAAGAACCGGGCGCCGATTATCGGTCTGTTCGATGCCGGCGGCGCCCGCATCCAGGAAGGCGTCGATGCTCTGGGCGGGTATGGCGAGGTTTTCACCCGCAACGTCATGGCCTCGGGCGTCATCCCGCAGATCTCGGTGATCATGGGGCCGTGCGCAGGCGGTGACGTGTATTCGCCGGCGATGACCGACTTCATCTTCATGGTCAAGGACACGAGCTACATGTTCGTTACCGGACCCGACGTTGTGAAGACGGTGACTAACGAGACCGTCACGGCCGAAGAACTCGGCGGCGCCAAGGTCCATACGTCGAAGTCGTCGGTCGCCGACGGAGCCTACGAGAACGACGTGGAGGCGCTGCTGCAGATGCGCCGCCTGATGGACTTCTTGCCGTCCAACAACAAGTCGGGCGTGCCGACGCTGCCAACTTCCGACAGCCCAGATCGCGCCGACCTTTCGCTCGATACGCTGATCCCGGACAATCCCAACAAGCCCTACGACATGAAGGAGATGATCCTCAAGGTCGTGGACGAGGGTGATTTTCTGGAGATCCAGGAGGCTTACGCCCGCAACATCATGACCGGGTTCGCGCGCATGGAAGGGCGCACCGTCGGCATCGTGGCCAATCAGCCGATGGTTCTCGCCGGCGTTCTCGATTCCGACGCCTCGCGCAAAGCGGCCCGCTTCGTGCGCTTCTGCGATTGCTTCGAGATACCCATCCTGACTTTCGTCGACGTGCCGGGCTTCCTGCCGGGTACGGCGCAGGAGTACGGCGGCCTCATCAAGCATGGTGCAAAGCTGCTTTATGCCTTTGCCGAGGCGACGGTGCCGAAGGTGACCGTCATCACGCGCAAAGCCTACGGAGGCGCTTACGACGTCATGAGCTCCAAGCACATCCGTGGCGACATCAACTATGCCTGGCCGACGGCCGAGATCGCGGTCATGGGCGCCAAGGGTGCGGTGGAGGTTATCTATCGCTCGGAGCTTTCCGATCCGGAGAAGATCAAGGCGCGCATCGACGAGTACCAGAAGCGCTTCGCCAACCCGTTCGTTGCCGCCGAGCGCGGCTACATCGACGAGGTGATCTTACCGCATGGAACGCGGCGCCGCGTCTGCCGGGCGCTGAATATGCTGCGCAACAAGACGCTCGAGAACCCCTGGAAGAAGCACGACAACATCCCGCTTTAACAGCTTGCGCCGGCGACTGGGCTCCGGCGGAGCTGGACGTCGGCGCAGACGAAGGATTACATCTGCAGAAGCAACACAACGTCGGGCATTAGAACCAAACTATTCATGTGCGAGTTTTCTCATGCGGCTGGACACGGTCGTGCTCGCTATTTCCGCGCTGCTTTTTTCGGCGGCAGCGACGCACGCTGCCGAAATTGGGCCGGGCGGCTCGGTGGCGTGCCAGCTCAAGCTTGAGGGCCCCATTGAAGCGGGCGATAGCGATGAGCTATCGGCTGCTCTCGACGGCCTGGGTTCCACGGGCGGGTTTGATAGCAACGATGTGAAACTCTGCCTCAACAGCCTTGGGGGCAACTACGACGAGGCGCTGAAGCTGATCACGGTCGTGCTCAAGCACACCAACGTGGGCACGGTCGTCAATCGGGGTGCCGAATGCTATTCGGCGTGCGCGTTTCTTTTCCTCTCCGGCAATGCGCGAAGGTCGGAGGATGGGGAGTTGGGGCCTGACCGCACCCTCGATGTGGGTGCGACGCTGGGCTTCCACGCGCCTTACCTCAAAGAAGGCGGCAACGGCTCGGACACCGCCGCCGCAACGATCGAAAACTTCCGGCGCGGCGTCAGCGCCATCGCCAAACTACTGGAGATCGATGCGCGCGAACTGTTTCCGCGCGGCCTCCTGGGCAAGGCTCTGCAGGTCGGTCCAAATGCGCTCCTGTATGTCGACACCATTGAGAAGGCCGGTGTTTGGTCGATCAAACTGAAGGGATATAAGCCCCCGACGGCCCTCAGCTCGCGGATGCTGGATCAGGCTTGCCGTAACAAGGATATGTGGACGAACTTCTCGCACACGGTTCTGGGTCGTGCTGCGGATGACCCGGAAGAACTGCACGGGCTGCGGCAATCGGATTTCCCGGAGATCAGAGGTTCAGACGAGCCCATCAAGCTATCGCAGGGGCGCTACCGGGAGACGCTTGATCTGTTTGGCTACGAAGCCACCAACGTTTGCGTCATCGACGTATTTGCCGATGACAAGGGTGCGCTGTTTCTGTCGCTTGCAATGGTGCCGGCGGATCAGCAGGTGCCGCCGCCGGAGGAGTTTGCCGAGCAGGTCGCATCGCGGATGAACGATGCGCAAGGTCTCGAGGTGATATCGGAGCCGCTCTGGTACGTGTATTCGCCTGACACGGCTCTCGTCACACTCCCCCGGGAGCGCCTGGCGCCAGCCGTAGCAGAGGGTGTTACTCCTCCGTGACGGCGCGGGGCTACTGCGGTCCTGGCGCATGGTGAGTGTTCTGGTGGTGCATGATTGGGTCGACGCGGTGCGGCGGCAGCTCGGAGGGACGCTATGAAAGGCTCAGTTTGGTTTGTCTTGGCGCTGAGCGTCACGGCGCCGACGCTTGCCGGCGATGACGCCCCGCAACTCTGTTACGAGGACATCGGATGCGTGCAGGAGCGGAACATTTCGGCCCGTGATGCGGAGAAACTGGGGTGCGACCAGCTCTGGACTGTGCGCAACGGCATCTATGCGGCGCGCGGATACTGCTTCTCGACCGAACGTGGATTAGCCGAGTTCGGCAACCAAGGCTGCCGGTACTCCGACCAAAGCGCCGTGCCGCTCAACGATTACGAGCGGGCAAATGTGCGCCTCATTCATTCGATTGAGAAGCGGCGCGGCTGCTGAGGAGCCGATCAAGTTCTCCTGGTGGCAGCCTCCGCAGGGAGGCAAAAAGAAGATGAACGCCGGCTGTAATCATCATTCAGAACGAGTTCAAAGCGCCGGACGCATTCTCCACCTCGTCGAATACGCCGCTGCCAACCGGTGCGGCTTCAACCGAGGAAGAGGTGGACCCCATGAACAAGATCATTCTCGCTGCTGCGACGGCCCTGGTTGCCACGACCGCTGTAGCTTCCGCGGCCAGCGTTAGCACTCGCCAGGATTATCAGGCCAAGCGCATCGAGCACGGACGTCAGTCCGGCAAGATCACTTGGACGGAAGGTCTGAAGCTGCGCGCTGAGCAGAAGCGCATCGCCAACAAGGAGGCTCAGTACAAGTCCGACGGTTATCTCAGCGCTTCGGAGCGCCGCAAGTTGCGGGTCATGCAGAACCAGGCTTCCCAGAACATCTCGGCCGAAAAGTCCGATGGCCGTAGCCGCGCCTGGTGGCTGCCGCGGGTCGGCAAGTAAGTACCCTCCCCATCGCACCGCGTTTCCCCCCCGTCACAACTCGGGGCCGCTCAATCGGCGGCCCCACTTTTTTGGGTGGCGGGGGTCAATCGTGATCCGGCCGCAACTACCGCTCCATGGCGGGGCACCTGTTAGCCAATTGGTAAGCCCGTCTGACTACTCTCCGGGGCATGTTGTTTTTGCGAGCGGGGCTGAGGGATGAGCGCGTTGCAGTCGCTTCCGATCACTGAATTGTTGCAGCGGGACAGCATCGAGGACGGGGACGTCCTGCGGCTGAAGAGTGTCCTGCACGTAGACTACCAGCTCTCTGCCGACGAGGTTGAGGCGCTCATCACCCTCAACGAGACGTGTGCTCGGCAGCATCCGAGCTGGATTCCGTTCTACGTCGAGACGCTTGCCGAATATTACGTTAGCCAACAGGAGCCGGACGGCTACCTGACGGCCGAGAAGGCGAAACGGCTGTGCGACCGGATTGCGCCTCAGGGTGTTGTGGCGCGCAAGTCCGACCTCGATCTTCTGATCCGTGTGCTCGATAGATCGCGCTGGTCGCCGGTCAGCCTCTCCCGCCTGGTTCTCATGCAGATCAAGTGCGCTGTCGTGCAGGGCGACGGGCCGCTTCGTGGTGCTGCTTCCGCCGCTGGCGCCGGGACTATTCGCGAGAGCGAAGTGGATCTG
>JBAZYB010000078.1:0-16487 GCA_041659545.1 Hyphomicrobium sp. | reverse complement strand
GCTCGGAATTTTTGGGCCGGGCGCGCGCCAGGCATCCGCATCGGTCGACACCCGCACCCGCGCCGCCACATTGCTTGCCGCCGTCCCTGGACGAGGCATTCACGATCTGCAACTTGGCGCCGGCATCTTTGCCGCGGTCGCCTGTGCCGACGCCTCCGAGCCCCCGGTTTCCGCAGTCGCGCCCAGTGTCCGCTGGCTGCCGACCAGCACCGCCGAGCTCGAAAGGCTAGTTAGTTGAGATGAGTGCGGCTTTGCCGTTGACCCGCAGGGCCGCACTTGGCAAAAGGGGCGCTTCGGAGCGTAGCGCAGCCTGGTTAGCGCACCAGTCTGGGGGACTGGGGGTCGGAGGTTCAAATCCTCTCGCTCCGACCATTCTTTTCAATGACTTAACGCGAGAAGCTGAGACAGTCAGTCTTTGGGCAAACTTCTCTGGCAATCAGGTTTTCCGTAGCACGCCGTAGCGAGCCGTATGCGCACGTAGGTGGGCGACCACCTAAGGGATACGGAGAATTATCATTGCGCAATGCTGTTTTATGTGAGTGCTCGCGATTTTATCCGGCGCCATCACCGGATGGGCCGACTTAGTCTTCGCCGGGCTCGGACCGGAAGCTGATCAACGAGAGACGTGCTTGGCCATATCGCACTTGGTCAGTAGCGACTTGCACGCACCGAAGTTTGTTTGTCTCCGCGAGCGTCAGAAGGGCATGCAGGGCGTCAGCTTGTAGGCGGCTTATGACGGTCAGGCATATCCGCCAGGGCGGCCGATACCAACGCTGCCGTCAGCCGTTTCCGTCGCTGCTACAAACACGCGCGCGCGATTGAACTTCAGGACCTTCGGACTTAGCGCTCCATCGATGGTGATGGAAAGCTGCTTCTGTTGGCGGAAACTGCAAGTGAGAGTGACGAGACAGCGTTGGACGACGATCTCGTAAGCAGCCAAGCGACTAATGTTTGGTGATTGTTTCCTAGGCAAAAGGGGACCCTTTTTCTAGGCTCCCGTGGCTGCGTGACTTACTCTTAGTAGGGTGCGCCGAGCCTGGGATTTCAACCTCCAACGTAGGTGTGGCCTCTGAATCGGGAAAGGGTCCCCTTTCCTTAATCTGTACAAGCCCAGAGGAGAAAATCGGCGTTTAACGATGCGGGTTGGATACGCGCGCGTGTCGACAGATGAGCAGAGCTTGGATCTCCAGCTAGATGCTCTGCAGCGCGACGGCTGCGACCGTGTCTACCATGACCGAGGGTTATCCGGAGCCACCGCTGACCGGCCTGCGCTGGGGCTGGCGCTTAAAGCGCTGCGGGAGGGTGACGTTCTTGTGGTATGGAAGCTTGATCGGCTCGGGCGAAGCCTAGCTCATCTCATTTCAATTATTGTTGCACTCGAGCGTCGAGGTGTGGGCTTCCGTTCGATCTCGGAAGCGATTGACACAACATCCGCATCAGGAAGATTGCTGTTTCACATTATGGGTGCCCTTGCTGAGTTCGAGCGGGCGCTCATTAGTGAGCGCACACGTGCAGGTATGAACGCTGCCAGAGCGCGCGGAGTTCATGTGGGCCGCCCACCAAAGTGAGCTCGCTATTATACAATTGCAGGCGTCGACGCTGACGTTCGGTCTGTGTGGTCGGTCAAAAAGTCGACAGGCCGTTTATCCCGATCGCAGACGTGCGCGCCGACGCTCAGCGTGCCTCCCAGTCGAAGGGAACGATGGCCGGTTCGTCCCAGAAGCTGAAGTCGGCGACCGTCCTCGAAGTGAGCACGACCTCGATATGTGCAGGTCCGCATCTGGGTGAAGAGCGGACGGTGGACCATTCGATCGCACGAGCGTCAATGACCCAAAGCGGGCATGCACGGGGGCGATGGCGATGACTGCTCGTTCCCAACACGCGGACGTTGCAAATCCGAGAGCGGTGCCCTTCAGCGGTTCAACATGGCGATGCCCAGCACGATAACGGCGCATGCGCCGGCCAGCTCGAAGCCGCGGCCCAGCCGTAGCCGCAGCCACTCCGTTCTCGCCAGCAACCCCATAAAGCGTTCGCGGGCGAAGACGGCGGCAACGGCGAAGCTAGCGATGGTCGCGATCACCCCTATGGTCATGGCTCCCACTGCGGCGAAGCCAATCGCGAGCTGATGCTTGGCGATGGCGTATGTCAGGATGAACGTCGTGAGCGGGCAGGGAATAAGCCCGGTGACAAAGGCGAGCATCTTTCCATCGCCGGCGTGGCTATGGACGTGCGGCCGCGCCGCTCGCCACAACAAGAAAAGGCCGGTCGCAACGATGAGCACCGCGCTGGCGGTCTCGAAGGCCGGTGCTCGTCCGGCGAGCGCCAGTGACCGACTTATGACGGCGACGCCCAGCATGACGAACAATACCGCCGATCCGACGTGCGTCAGCGCGAGCACCATGCCCGTCAGCACGCCGTCGCGAAGTCGGCCGGGGCGGCCCAGGTGATACGAGACGAGCACGCTCTTACCGTGCCCGGGCATGAAGGCGTGCACGGCTCCAAACAGCATCGCCGATATCAACATGGCTGGGAGCGCGCTCACGTCCTCGGCGGATTTGAGGCCGGCCCCCATGCTCCCGTAGAGCCAGTGCTGTAGTTCGATCAACCAGCGCATTTGACTTGCACCTTACCTATCCCCCTGGATAGGATATGAGGATGAAACATGCCAGTCATCCCGACATCATCAAGCGCCTGAAGCGCGCCGAGGGGCATCTTCGCTCCCTTATCGGCATGATTGAGGCGCACCGACCATGCCTGGAGCTCGCCCAGCAACTGCACGCCATCGAGCGCGCGATCGCCAATGCCAAGCGCGAATTGATCCACGACCACATGGAGCATTGCCTCGACGACAATGCCGTCGATGGGTCGCCCACTTCGCGTGCCGCGCTGCGGGAGTTCAAGGCGCTGGCGAAATACCTATGAGGTCGCCGATGCTGGATAGGGCGCGGCACTGGTTCGGATTTCCAACGCAAGGCGGTAACACCGTTAATGGTCGCGGCCATAGTCATGATGGCCCGCATGGGCATACCCATGGCGTGATCGACGCGACAATCGCCACGACCGAACGCGGTATCTGGGCGATCAAGTGGTCTTTTATCATTCTTGCCGTCACGGCGGCATTGCAGGTGCTGGTGGTGCTGGCTTCCGGCAGCGTGGCTCTGCTGGCCGACACCATCCACAACGTCGCCGATGCGACAACCGCCATCCCATTGTGGATCGCGTTCGCACTGGCCCGGCGTAAACCGACGTCCACCTTCACTTACGGGTACGGGCGGGTCGAGGACCTCGCCGGCATCTCGATCGTCCTCATAGTTCTCTTGAGCGCACTGCTCGCCGGCTACGAAGCAATCGACCGCATATTCCATCCGCGGCCCATCACGCTGCTGCTATGGGTGGCCATTGCGGGCGTCATCGGCTTTATCGGCAACGAGGCCGTAGCCGTATTCCGCATTCGGGTCGGCCGCGAGATCATCAGCAGTTCGTCGCGGTAGAGCCGCTGCACGCGTTTGCGCCCGCGCGCTGGCAAGACAAGTTCATCGTTGAAAGAGTGTGCTCGGCAGTTTGTAGTCGGTGCGCCAACCGTCCCATATGACGTCTGTCGGGCCCGTTGAGAACTCGATCACGTTCCAGCGCTTTGCTGATCGGCTCATTAAAAAAAACGATCCGCCAGGATCGAAGGAGCCTTCTGCAAAGTCTGCGGCGTATTTGGTAGCGTTCCAATCAATCGAATGGCCGCCCGGCCTTTGCAGCGTCACATCACCGAAGGCCCAGTCACCGAGCACGTTGAGACGGCGAACCACGAACTCGACCGGACCGTTGGTTTCGGCCTCGAAGACAGGCCGGACCGCGTCGAGAATCTCACGGCGTAACGGCGTGCCGGGTTGAGGCTGAAAGCTCTGCGCGAGTGCTGGTAGAATGGTGGCCGCAAAGACAATCAACGCGGCGATCAGGCGGTATTGCATGATTTAGAGCCTCAATTGGTGCGCGAGAGGAGGTTCGAATGTCTACAGGCGCCGTCGTACGAAAATGCCAATTGTCAGCGCCAGACAGGCGCCGCTAAGGAGCATAAGCCAAAATAGCACGCTGGCGAATCTGCCGCTTGCGATGGAACGAAGACTTGCCTGCATATCGTAGAAGCTGGAACCGACCAGATAGTCGGCATCGAACGTTCCATTTGGAGTGACTGTCCCGACTGCGGTCACGGGGCCTCCCGCCACGAGGCCGCGAAATCGTCTCGCGCGCTCAAAAATGCCGGGTGGAGTTTCGATCCTCGCCTCGACATGATCCCAGTCCGCCAAAACCGGCGCGTTCGTCCACGGCGTGCGCGGAGAAAAGACGTAGCCGGCGTTTGCGAGTGTGATTTCGCCACCGGAAGCCTTGACCCGGAATGTTTTCTTTCGGCTGCTCTCGTGCTCCCACGTGCTGCCCGACGTGAACTTGCCACCGCCGTTATAGGATTCCTCAACGTACGTAACGAAATTCTGGAATATTGGCTCCCCGTCATCAGCGATGACCCCGCTCAATACCGCTCGTGTGTTTTGTGGTTGCCCGGCCGCATCAGGGAGCCTCGCTAGCTCCTCAGTTAACTTGGATGCGGTGGCTACGGCGCCGAAATACTCTGTAGCCGAAGCCGCCAGAATGATTGAGCAAACCACTGCAAGCAATCCGAAGATTACGAGATCGTCGAAAAGCCTATCCGTCCACCGGTTATTGGGCGTTGAGGTCACCGAAATTCCTGAATGTCTGTCGTTCCGCAAGACGCAGCTACGGTCACTACGACCTATCCAGCTGCCATCAGTTATCTCGTTGGCGAGCACCTTTCGAGGATTTTGCAGCCGATCTCCCAGAGCTGTCGTGACTTCGCGACGTATGCGCCGACCCTTCGACTAACATTTGCTGTGAACCAGTCGCCCTTCCGATAGTCGGCGATCGCCTCTTGCGTATTTCCCAGCAGCTCATGGACGGCGCCCCGAACCTGCATCCATCATGCTGCGGTATCGCCGTGGCCTCGCCTACTCTGATGCCGGTGAAACCGACAAGGCCATCGACGATTTCACGTATGTCATCGAAACCGGACTGAAGACCAAAGGCATCATCAACGACTTCGTCGAGGACAGATCGATCCCCTACGGGGATCTCGTCGGCACGGGCTATGCCGGGCGTGCCCTCGCACTGATCAAAAGCGACCGTCTCGACGAGGCGCTGACCGACGCCGACCGTGCGGTCAAGATCAACGCCAACCATGCCGGCATTCGTGTACCGCGGCAGATGCGTCCGACCAGCAGCCGTTTGAAAGCCACTCCGGCATAGGCCGAATGAGCCAAGTCCTGCACGCTGTAGACCTGCAATCGACCACCGCGACCTCGATGGGATAGCTCCCCGGACCCAGGCCGATGCCTCGAAATCAAGACAGAGAACATTGTCTAAGGGCAGCGGCATCCGGTCTATTCTGCGGTCTTGAAAACGGACGGGCCGCTCCGGAGCCTTGCATAGATCCCGCGCTACCGAGCAGCACCCTGTCAAGGAGCAATCCTGCGAACTTCCCTTATGTACCACTAGCGATCGTCAGACGCGATGCGTGTTCGCCTGCGGAAACCAGCCTTCGTATACAGAAGTGGCCTTGGCGACCCTGACGCGAACTTATCGCGATCCCCCCTGTTGGAGCGACGCTCCGCCGAGTTTGCGGTCATCGCGCGCGCGGCGCATCCAAGCCTGATCTCAGCCGACGCATTCGGCCGCATGCCACTGACAGCGGATATGGGCGTACGAGCAAGCGTAGGGTATGCAAATTCGGCTTCCGAGGAGTCCGTGGAGCCAAGCGCGATGACGTACCGCATGCTCGAACTCGCCATGACGCCGATCGCAGGGCGATCGAGGAGACCGGGTGCAGTTGCGCATCGGCCGCTTTGCAGGCGGACCGGGCATCAGGGAGGTCAAACTGGGAGCAGAGCTCTGCGGCGGCCTCGGTGATAGCGACCTGGGCCTGACGCTCGACCCGAAGCTGACCGAACAGTATGCCGGCCTTAACGTGCGCACCGAACTCGAGAACGGCCTGCATGCGCAGATCGGTACCGCTCGGACTATGTGCGCGCCTGTGCAGGAGGTGAGACGAACACCCCGAGCGTCTTCGCCAGCCAATTTTCCAGATCGTCCATTACCGTGAATACGGCGGGCACGTAGATGAGGCTGAGAGCGGTGGAACTAAGAAGACCGCCGATGACCGCGATGGCCATCGGGGCACGGAACTCCGCGTCGGCGCCGATACCAAAGGCGATTGGCAGCATTCCTGCTGCCATGGCCACGGTAGTCATGATGATGGGACGAGCCCGCTTGCGTGCCGCGTCCATCAAGGCGGTGGTGCGGTCGAGTCCACGATCACGCCGTGCTACGATGGCGTACTCGACCAACAAGATGGAGTTCTTGGCAGCGATCCCCATCAGCATGAGAATGCCGATAAGCGCCGGCATGGATAGCGACGTGTCGGTCGCCAGCATTAGCCCGAGAGCACCGCCCAGCGAAAGCGGTAGCGCCGTCAGGATGGTCACTGGCTGCAGGAAGCCGTTGAACAGAAGGGCAAGCACGAACAACAGAAGGACGATGCCCGAGCCGATAGCCAGCGCGAACCCGGCGAACAGCTCCTGCATGCGCTCCGAATCGCCCGCAGCGTTGCGCGTGATCCCCGCTGGAAGCTGCCGCATCGACGGTAACGCCGAAACGCTGGCCTCAGCCTCCCCGACGGTGAGACCACTCAGTTCGGCTTCGACGGTCGCGCTGCGGCGCCGATCCACTCGGTCTATCTGATTGGGGCCGGAGCCCAGGGTGATGTCTGCCACCGAGCTTAGGGGCAGCGTTCCTGAGGCTGCCGGCACCTGCAGGCTGCTGATCCGCGAGATGTCGGACCGCGCAGAATCCTCCAGCATGACGCGGATTGAGATCTGGCGGTCTTTGAGATTGAATTTCGGCAGGTTCTGATCGGCGTCGCCCAACGTTGCGATGTTGGCCGTCGCCGCGATGGTGGCAGTCGAGATGCCGAGCACCGCGGCTTTGTCCACTTTGGGCGTGATCTGGATTTCAGGCCGAGCGAGGCTCGAGGTCGAACCGGCGTTGTGGAAGCCCGCCACGCCGCGCATCTCCCGCGTCAAGGCTGACACCGTGCTCGCCAGTAGGTCCGCGTCATCCGACAGCAGGGTTACCTGAATTTTTGCGCCCGAGACGCCGTCGGCACCGAAACGCATGCGCGCGCCGGGTATTTTCGCAAGTGGCGGCCCCACCGCCGCTTCAACTTCTTGCTGGCTCAGCTGCCGTTCGGCCCGCGGTTTGAGGTTGACGGTCAGCGTAGCCGTGCGCACCTCGCCAGCTGTGGACGTGCCGCCGCCGGGTCCGGAGGACGTCTGTGTGCCCATGGCGGAATAGACCGATTGTACTTCCGACCGAGCGAGGAGCACTGCGACAGCCTTGCGGACCACCGCGTCGGTGTCAGCGAGAGTCGAACCCGGGGCGAGTTCGACCGCGAGCTGGGCGCGGCCGCGATCCGACGCTGGCATGAAGTCGCTCGGCAGGAAGCGGACCAGCGACATGGAGACGGCGAAAAAGGCGATGCCGCCCGTGACGGTGAGCCATCTCCAGCGCAGCGTCCAGTTGAGCAGCCGCAGGTAGGGTGGCACCCAACGTGCCTCGTCGGGCTCGTGCCCCTCGGCGCGCAACAGATAGGCGCCCATGAGCGGGGTCAGCATGCGGGCAACGACCAGTGAGAAGAACACCGACGTGCAGACGGCTATGGCGAAGACCTTGAACATCTGTCCGGGAATACCGGGCATGAGGCCGACCGGCGCAAACACCGCGATGATGGAGAAAGTCGTTGCGACCACGGCGAGGCCGATCTCGTCAGCGGCCTCGATTGCCGCCTCGTAGGCGCTCTTCCCCGATTGGCGCATATGGCGCACGATGTTCTCGATCTCGACGATGGCGTCGTCAACGAGAATGCCGACGACGAGCGCGATGCCGAGCAACGAAATGTTGTTTAATGACTCGTTGAGAAGATACATGACGCCGAACGTCGGCAGCAGCGAGAGCGGCAGGGCCACGCTCGAAACGAGCGTCGCACGCATGTCGCGCAGAAACAGCCAGATCACCGCGATCGCCAATAGTGCGCCTAAGATCAGCGCCTCCAGCGCAGCCTCGTAGCCCTCCATAACCCAAGCCGTCGAAGACGTGACTTCTCGGATGCTGACTTCGGGATGCGCCGTGGCGAAGGTTTGGACACTGGCCCGCACGCTTCCGGCGACAGCAACCTCGCCCGTGCCGACCGAGCGGTAGACGCTGAAAGCGATGACCTCATCGCCATTGAAGCGGGCGCGTTGTCGTGGCTCCGCCCAAGAACTCTCGACTGATCCCAGATCGGAGAGCTTCACGCTGCGGCCGTCGCCGAGTGCAAGACGCGTAGCGGCCAATGCCTCCACGGTCGAGGCGCTGCCGATGGTGCGTATGGCCTGCTCGGCGTCACCGAGCGTCAGCCGGCCCCCGGGCTGGTTGATATTCTGGGCTTTCAGGCTCTGCGAGATGTCTGACGCCGTGATGCCGAATGCCATCAGCCGGTCGGGATTGAGGCGGATGCGGATTTCACGGTCGACACCGCCGGCACGCGCGATGCTCGAGACGCCCTTCACGGACAGGACCGCCTTGGCGATGTCGTTGTCGATGAACCAGCTCAATTCATCGGGCGCCATGGTCGGCGCACTGACGACGAAGGTCAGGATCGGCTGTCCCGTGTTGTCGACGCGGCGCACTGTGGGCTCAAGGACATCACTCGGCAGGTTGGCCCGGATCGACTGGACAGCATTGCGCACGTCGTCGGTGGCGCGATCGATGTCTGTGCCGAGGGTGAATTCGACGTTCGTCGACGAAGAGCCCTCGTTGATGGTCGAGCGGATGTGATCGACGTTGCCCAGTCCCGCAACGGCGTCCTCGACGAGGCGGGTGACCTGCGTTTCCATCTCCGTCGGCGCTGCTCCCGTGCGGGTGACGGCGACCGTCACCGTCGGGATATCGGTGTCCGGCATGTTGTTGATGCGCAGCTTGGTGAAGCTAACGGCGCCAGCGAGCGACAGGAAAAGAAAGAGCACGATGGTGGGAACTGGATTGCGGATAGCCCAGCCAGAAATCTGGTTCACGGCAGCCCTCCCGCGAGCGTCGTCGATGCGACTTCAGCGCGGACACGATCGCCGTCGTTGAGCAGTCCGGCGCCTTCGACGACAATGCGTTCGCCTGCGACGACGCCTTCTAGGACTTCCACAAGCGAACTGGTCTTCCGGCCCATCGTGATGGCCCTAAGGCTGACGGTTCCGTCATCGCCGACGCTGAAGACAGCGGCCTTGCCGTCGCGCCAGATGAGCGCTCGTTGTGGGACGGCGAGCGCGGTGATGCCTTCAGTCTCGATCTCGGCTCGCACGAACATGCCGGGCTTCAATTCGGTCATTGCCGGCAATTCGACATGCACCGTGCCTAGCCGGCTCTTTGCGTCCACAGTCGGCGCAACAAGGCGAACGTTCCCTTCGGACAGCTGCCCGTCGGGCCCAATAATACGCACTGATTGCCGGGCCTTCATCTGCATCAATTCGGCTTCGGGTACGAGGGCATCGACCTCGATGCGGCCATCCTGAATTAGCCGGAATAGCTCGGTCCCAACCTGCACAACCTGGCCCAGTGTTGCGCTGCGCTTTGCGACTAGGCCATCGGTCGGCGCCACAATAGAAGTCTGGGCCAGCTTTGCGGCGTATTCCAAGAGCAGGGCGCGCGCTCCCGCCAGTTTGGCGGTGGCCGTTTTGACCAGTGTGTCGCGCTGGTCGATCGTTTGCTGGCTGATCACACCGCTGCTGACACCATGGGCCCGCCGAGCGTCCGACTTGGCATTTTCAAGCGTGGCCGAGGCCTCGGAGATGGCCGCTCTTTGCTGCACGATCTGGGCCATCAAAACCCTGCGATTGAGCCGTGCGAGAACCTGGCCCTTGGCCACCCAATCTCCTTCGTCGGCCGCGACCTCGACGACGGCCAGTCCGCCGGCCTCGGAGCCGATGGGCATTTCGCGCCAGGCAACAACGGTGCCCGTCGCCGTCACGACGCCGCCCAGGTGTTGCTCCTGGACGTGCGCCACCGACACCGTCAATGCGGGCCTCGCTTCATCTGCGCGCGATCCGGCCACGAGCACCGCCAGCAGCATGAAGCCGATCGTCAGCAGTGTCGCTACGCGCATAAATACGGTCATCCTGGAAGTATCCCGATTGGAGAAGGGAGTTGGAGGCGGCGGCTTTGGCGCGCCGCCTCCAGCGGTCATCGCGCGGGCGACGGGGGGAGGCCATCGCGCGGACCAAAACCATCGGCGTGATTGCCGGCCGGAATAGGTCCGAAGGCGCCCGGAGAGGGACCGAATGGCGGCTTGGTGCCGCCCGGAGGGGGCGCCAATCGGACTTCGAACTCCGCAATCTTTTGCAGTTGTTCTGGTGTCAGCGTGGCCCGCAACGCATCAATCGCCTTAACCAGCCCTTCAGCACTACGACCACGCTTCACAGCATCCTCGGCGAGAAAGCGGGCAAGCGTGAACGGCTCCGTCTTTGCCTGGTCTTGCGGACCGGTCTTGTGCGGGGGGGGCGGGCCTGGAGGTGACGCCACCACGAGTAGGGCGTCGGTGAAATCACGCCATGCATCGAGCTGTCCGCTGCGAATACCGATCTCGGTCTCGAGGGAACTCAGCAGTCCGGACAGGCCGCCTGGCCCGGGCAGGGGAGGCGGCGGAGAGGGTGGCCTGCCATGCGGCGGGAGACCGAATGACCGAAACGCGAACTCGGGCTGTGATTGAGCGCCCGGGGGAGGTGGCCCCTGGGCGATGAGGACTTCGGCGGGCTCTGCAATTTCTGTGGCAGGAGCGGCGCGAGATTGGCCCCAGGCAGGAGGGGTAAGCAGAGGTACGCTTACGACCCCGAGCAGACGGGCAAGATATGACATGTAACGCATCGGCGTATCCTCAATGGTTGACACGCCGTAAATTGGTGTTCGACCGTTGCCGGCCTAGGACGCCAAATGTCTAAACGTTTCGCCACCGACGAAATATGTGTCTGAACATTGCTAGGAGGCGGAAAGCGACCTTTCGTTACAACTTTTCTCTCGTTGCCCTGTTTGTCCGGGGCTAGAACCACCCCAGCCATGACCGCAACCTCCCCTCAAATTCTTGTCGTCGACGACGATCATGAGATCCGCAAACTGCTGGCGCGTTATATCGAGAGCCAGGGGTTCCGCGTCCTGCTGGCCGCCAGCTGCCGCGAGCTCAAGGAGCGCCTGGCCACCCATCAGATCGATCTTGTTGTTCTCGACGTCATGTTGCCGGATGGCTCGGGGCTGGACATGTGCCGAGACCTGCGCGCGCAGCGCTCGAAGGTGCCGATCATTCTGCTTACCGCCCTCAAGGAAGACGTCGACCGCATCATCGGCCTTGAGATCGGCGCCGACGACTATCTCGGCAAACCCTTCAACCCGCGCGAGCTGCTCGCGCGCATCAAAGCGGTCCTGCGCCGGCAGACGGAAGGCACTTCCGTTGACGATGCGAATAAGACCTATCGCTTTGAAGGTTTCCGGGCCAATCCGCAAACCCGCCGCGTAATCGATCCGCAAGGGGACGACATCGACCTCACGGGCGCTGAGTTCGATCTGCTGCAGACTTTTCTCGATCGGCCTGGTCGCGTCCTCTCGCGCGACCAATTGCTAGACCTGACGCGTGGCCGCGACGGCGATGTTCTCGACCGTTCCATCGACGTGCTTGTCAGCCGCCTTCGCCGCAAACTCGGAGATAGCGGTGCCTCCCAACTCTTCAAAACCGTCCGCAACGGGGGCTATCAACTGGCGGCGAAGGTCGACGTTGACAATGTAATGCCATGAGTTCGCTGCGCGTAAAGCTCGTCGTGCTGCTGGTCGTTGCCATCGTCTCGGTCGTTGGTGCCTTGACCGGCATGATGCTGTACCTGCTCGGACCACCTGGTCCCAAGCGCTCCGTGAACCCAATCGCTGAACAGATCGAGATGCTCGCGCGCGCCGCTGTCCAGGGCTCCGCCGGCCTCACGTTTGCGCCACAACCGTCGCCTGGCCGTGAAGCCGAAGGCATGGCGATCGGGCTGCGCGAAGCCCTTGCCTCGCGGGGCGTCAATCTGGATGTCGTCGTATCGCGTTCGGGGCCGCAAGCGGCGACCGTCGTCTCAATACCGATCGAGGGGCGCGGTTGGCTGCTCATGCCGATACCTGATCTGCCGCCCCCCGACGGAGGGGGCTGGTACGTACTGCTCGCGTGGCTTGCGCTGATCACTTTCGGCGCGACGGCCATCGCTATCTTTGCGGTAAATCGCATGGTGAAGCCCCTCGTGATGCTGGAAAGCGCGGTCGCCTCGGTGGGGCCCCAGGCCATTCTTCCCTTGCTTCCCGAACGCGGGCCTGCGGAGGTCCGAGCCACGGCGAAAGCCCTGAACTCTCTATCGTCACGGCTGAAGAGCGCTATCGAAAGCCGCATGCGCCTCGTCGCCGCGGCGGGGCACGACTTGCGCACCCCCATAACCCGCATGCGGCTCAGAGCCGAATTTGTTGAGAATGACGAGGACCGCGAGCTATGGCTGCGTGATATGGACGAGCTCGAGCGCATCGCCGACAGCGCCATCCAGCTCGTGCGCGAGGAGGCAGGCAAAGCCGACACTGAGGTCTTTCGCATCGATGAATTGGTTTCCGATATTGCGGAAGAACTCAAGACGCATGGGTACAAGATCTCGGTCACGAGGCTTGCGCCGGCACGCGTCAGCGCCGGCCGGCTGGCGCTTGCCAGGGCGCTGCGCAATCTCATGATCAACGCGGCAACCCACGGTGTCTACGCGCACGTCGAGGTCAGCCGACAGTCGGACAGGGCGCTGGTCACGATCGTCGATGAGGGTCCGGGGATACCGGAAAATCTCATGGGGCAGGTGTTCGAGCCGTTTTTCCGCGTCGACCCGGCCCGTCGCCAAACCACTCCCGGAGCCGGCCTCGGCCTCACGATAGCGCGCGAAATCATTCAACGAGCCGGCGGCGAAGTGCGCATCAGCAACCGCCCAGCAGGCGGACTGGCGCAAGTGGTGGACTTGGCGGCGGCCTAGTTTCTCGCCGATAGCTCGGCGGTGTGGAGCGCTGCGGGTAGGCGAGTGTTCGCGACCATGCGTCGTCGCCATGCCTTCGACCAGCCGAGCAAAAGGCCGGTCGGGCCGAGCGCCATGCTAGCCCAGGCCCACGCATCGAAGTTATCATCATGCTGCATCACGCGCAGGTCGCGGATGTGAAGCGCGGAATTGAATCGACTGGTCACCGACCTGCCCGAAGCCAGCAGAGAATATTTTGCGATACCTTCAACGCGTGCGCTCGTAAGACCGAGATCTACAATGGTGAAGCTGAGCGTACTGTCGCACGTCGCCGCGAAGATCGCTCGCCATAGTGCTTCGACGTCGGCACCCCGCACATCGCCGATAATTGGCGAGCTGAAGACCGCATCCTGGTCGTAGCAAGCAGCAACGCCCGTGGCATCGCGTCGACGCAACGCCAAGAAAAGGCCCTCCGTGACAAGGCGGACGCTAGTGAGTTCCTCGGTGATCATGATGACCTCAAATCGAAGCCGTGGACTCATTCAAACAGAGGGCTGTCAATACGCGCCAAGATTTGCGCGCGTAGGGCGCAATGTTTCCGAGCGATGCTGGTCACAGGAGTTTTGTTGCAAAACATTTCTGGCCGCAGGCCGAACTATTCTTGCGCTTGTATGTTTCGAAAAGCTGTGTTTCGAGATGTCCATATGCGATTTCGCCAGTCGACGGCGAGGCGTCGCAAACTTCCGAGCCACGGGGCTAGATGCGGAATGTCTTTCAACATTGAACGCGCTGCCACTCGGTTCGCGCAACTTTTGGATGATGGAACAATTCAAATCCCCGCATCGCCTGCGAAACTCAACGCCGAACAGATTCGCGAAATCGCCGAGCTGGTCGAAGCTCCGGAGCCTTTGGTGGAGGCGTGGGTATTGAACCTGCAGCGCCGCCGCTAGCATTACGCCGCAGGACGCCCCCAATTCCCTACTGACCACCGTCCTTCGCGGTGATCCCTGATCAGGCTTAAGAATTCCATTGAGCCAGTGACTCGCAATCCAGAGCCGATGCAATAGTCCGACACAATTCTCCTTCTCGCAGAATTGTTCAGAAACACTCAGCCCAATACAGGCAATCATTGTCGGCCAGACATTGGGGGGTCCGAGTGTGCCTTCAATCTGGCACCCCATCCCAACTGCCTATCACCCACCGGCGAGACAGTCCTCGCGAATGGTCAAAGCATTCATTCATGAGCCGGGCCGGTAACGGGCCGCGCCGACCAACGATCACCGTGGATCGAGGCGTGCCGTCGGTTCGCTATGGCGTGAACTGGGCACATCCGGCTGTCGAAAAGGTCATCCATGAAGCAAACGGGCCTAAAATGGGCGTGCGCCGGAATCGCGGTGCTCACCATCGCCTTCAGCGCGGGCGATATGCACGCGGCCGACATGGCAGGCAGGCATGTGGACAACGATTCCGTACTGCGCATCCCGAGCAACGCCGCGTTCCCAATTTCGAAGCGGTTGGACCTCGGCGTCGGCCGCTCTCTCGTGGTGCAGTTCCCTGTCACCCTGAAGGACGTGTTGGTGTCGGACCCGGCGGTGCTCGACGCCGTCGTGCAGTCATCCGACCGCGTGTTCCTGATCGCCAAGGGAACGGGAATGACGAACGCATTCTTCTTCGATGAGAACGGTCATCAGATACTTACGCTTGAGGTCACTATTGGCGCCGACCTCTCGGCACTTGATACGCTGATCGCCCGTCTCATTCCCGGCTCGAACGTCCGCAGCGAGATTGCCGGGCGCGCCATTGTGCTGACGGGCAGCGTGCGCACGCCGATCGATTCCAACCGTGCGGCACAGATAGCCGGCCAGTTCGCGGCGGCCAATGCCGACGTCGGAAGCGTCATCAACTCAGGCGCGCCGGGCACAACCGGCAACGCGCAAGCAATGACGTCGAACACGACCAACATTGGCCGCGGATCTAGCTACCAGGCAACCGATGATGAGCGAGGCGGCACCAACTCCGACGCCGACGGTGTTTACGGCGCTAGGCCGGTGATCAACCTCCTCACGGTCGAAGGCGAGGAGCAGGTGATGCTGCGGGTGAGCGTCGCCGAAGTGCAGCGCACCATCCTCAAGCAGTTCGGTGTAAACGTCGGCGCGCTCGTCAACTCGGGAAATTTCACAACCTCGGTCCTGTCGTCGAACACATTCCCTCTCACGGGCTCGTCTCTCGGCTCGCTGCCGACATCGGGCGTGGCAGCGGGGACGCTGCAAATGTTCAACCAGGGGTCTGGGGCGACGGCGGACGCATTTACGAATTCGGGCATATCGATGGGTTGGCAGTCTGGCAATCAGGCCGTCAATGGGACGTTGCGCGCCATGGAACGCGACGGTCTGCTGAGGACTCTGGCGGAACCTAACTTGACCGCGGTATCGGGTGAATCGGCAAAATTCCTTGCAGGCGGCGAATACCCCGTGCCGGTGGTCGACAGCCTTGGCCAAGTCAGCGTCGTCTACAAGGAGTACGGTATCGGTCTCGCCTTTACGCCGGTGGTGCTGTCCGAAGGGCGCATCAGCCTGAAGATCGAAACCGAGGTGAGCGAGCTCACTCAAGATGGCGCCGTGGTGCTGTCGGGCATTCAGATCCCCGCGCTAAAGAAGCGCCAAGCCAATTCGACGGTCGAATTGCCGTCGGGCGGGTCTATCGCTATTGCCGGTCTGCTCTCGGAGGCCACCCGACAGAACATCGACGGATTTCCGAGCCTAAAGGACCTTCCAATCCTTGGTACGCTCTTCCGCAGCCGCGATTATCAGAGAAACGAAACTGAACTCGTGGTGATCGTCACGCCTTACATGGTTCGCCCGGTGGCACGCCAAGAGCTTGCCCGGCCCCTCGACGGGCTCGCCGATCCTACCGATCGCAAGGCGAATTTTCTCGGACACCTCAATCGGATTTATGGCGGCGGACGGCCGGCTCCGGCAGGCGATCTAAAGGGCGATTTCGGATTCATCGTCGATTAGCATTGGGGCCGGGCAGTGCACAGCACAAAGAGAAACGCAGGACGCCTGAAGCTAGCGCATATGTCGTCGCGTAACATGCCCTGCCGAGCGCGATGTGCGCGGATAGCGTTACGCGCCGTGCACGCGGCATGTGTCCTGATGACGTCCGGATGCACCTCGGGGCCAGGGCAAACTCCCGGGTCGATGCGCATCGAGGAGAGCGCGCTCGTCCAGGCCGTTCCCACTTGGGACGGCAACAGGGATGGAACCGTCACCTGCGAGGAATGGAAGAGCTATGCCGATGCTCTGTTCAACCAGTTCGATGGGCTCAAGGACGGATCCCTGACCGCCG